>JAFYUD010000092.1 GCA_017549665.1 Clostridia bacterium
CTCCATTCTGTTTTTTCGGTTGGTAGCCGTTTTTACTATATCAGAATGGAGTTTTCTTGTCACCTATACTTGCTTGCTGACACTAAAGTCCGTACATTCCACCTGCATAGCAGGTGGTTTTTTTATTCGGCATAAAAAAAAACCCGGGGCATAATGCCCCGGGTAAACTATATCAGGAATTACATACCGAAGAGATTTCTGAAGAATTCAGCAATTCTCTCGAAGAATGCCTTGAGTTTATCAAAGAATGTAAGTGCACCGTCAGGAGCAACACCTTCTTCTGTGAAGATACCGTCGAAGTTTTCGTTAAGAGCTGACTTGAGTTCTTCAGCGAAATCTCTGAGGAGAGGTTCTTCACTTGTTGAGAAGAGCTTGAGGATAAACATCCATGAGTTGTTTACATCGTGGTATGTATCATCAATTTCTTCAGAAGCTTCTGTTGCAGCAATACAAACCGCATAGATAAAGCTCATAGCCATTGACATTCCGGGATCCTCTGCAACATAACCTGCAAGAGTATCAAGGAGTGAACATACTGAGTTGTATGCTGTTTCATTTGTGATTGAATCTGCAAGAAGAGCCTTGATGCTTTCAAGGTTGTCTTCAGTTGTGATAAAGTCAATAGCCATACGAAGGATAGCTGTTGTCATATCAGCCTTATCAGCTTCTGTAGCCTTCATTGTGTAGTATGTTTCACCGTTTGCTGAATCGTAAGTTACAACTTCACCGAATGTGAGTTCTGCTACGAGGTTAGCAACAACAGGAGCAAAGTCCATACCGGTTGCATCTGAAAGAAGATCTGCAACAAGAGTTGTGATGTACTCTGCATTGAACTCTGAAAGGTCAATATCGAGAAGTTCAGCAAGGCTTGTAGAACCTACAACACCTTCAAGACCTGCAAGAACTGTATCAACAGCTGCTACAAGGTTTGTGAATGCTGTTTCGAGACCGTTTGAGTTAATGAAGTACATTGCAGATGAAAGGATTTCTGTAAGACCTGTGATGGGATCAGCAACAATCTTGTCAACTCTGTCAAGGAGAGGAGTTGTGATGCACTTGATAGCTGCATCGGGATCATTCTTCATGATTTCCTCGAATTCTGCAGGAGTGGGCATTGTGCATCCGAGAGCTTCCATAACAGGAATGATACCGTATGCATAGCCTTCTGAACCGTAAAGAACGATTGTTTCGCTGCCGTCAAGCTCATAGAAGAGGCTGATGTTTTCACCGCAAAGGATTACTTCGAGGAGAGGAACGATGGGAGCGATAATCTGACCGAGAGCAGCTTCAAAGTCTTCTCTTGAACCTTCAGCTACTGTGAGTGTCATTGTTTCGTAAACAGTAAGGTCTACACCGAATGCTGTGTTAAGAACATCAATGATATATTCACCGTAGGGTTCAAGTCCTGTAAGGTTAGAAAGGAGATCCTTTACAGCATTGAGGATTGTGTCTGCCATATCCTGAGTGTAAAGGTTGCTTGAAATAACAACATTGAGAAGGTCTTCAACATCACGTGTTACCGTGCCGTTTACTTCAAGACCGATAAGATCAAGAACGTTACCGAGAAGAACTTCAAAGTTTTCAGCAAGATCCTGAGCCTTATCCTTTGTCCAGTACTCATTATATGTTGCATAGTTTTCAGAAGTTGTCATTGATGAGAACTTCTTGCCTGTGTTTGCATGTTCTGTAAGAATCCATGCATAGTTTTCCATATCCTTGCACTTTTCAATTCTGAGAACATTCATGATTGCCCAGAAGATGTCTTCACCGAGCCAGTCGCTGAGCTTAGCTTCGTTTCTGGGATCCTGAGCTGACTCAAGAACAAGAGAAATAAGAACTGTGATCATATCAGCTCTGCTTTCAGCATCTGTATACTGCATACGGAATGCCTGCTGACCATTAGCTGAAGTGAATGCTACTGTTTCACCCATATAAAATTCAGCAACAAACTTCTGAACTTCGTCGGGGAAGTAGAGAGGAACGAGATCTTCAATAAGGTTAAAGATTGCATAGAAATCAATGTTTGTAATATCAAAACCTGAGATAAGAGTTGAGA
This sequence comes from Clostridia bacterium, assembly GCA_017549665.1. The sequence continues at coordinate 2,057 of JAFYUD010000092.1, forward strand.
AGTCAACGTTTACGCCCATGGGTTTGAGTGCTTCAAGAATGAAGTTTACGGGCTGGAGAAGGTTGTTTACAACAGCCTTAAGACCGCCTGCATTGATGAAGTATACAACATTGGGAAGTTTATCAAGCATTACGTCGATTGAACCTGTGCTCATATCGCCGCAGATTTCATGGAGCCAGCCTGCAAGAGCACCGAAGATATCTCTTGTTGCCATTTCCATATCAAGCTTACCGTCAACATAGAAGTCAGCGGGAGCCTTGATGCCTGAATCTGTGTCTGCACCCATTGTGCAACCGAGTGCTTCAAGAAGGGGTACGAATGCTTCTGCATAACCGTTGCCGCCCTTGATTGTGATAAGAACTTCACTTGTTGTGCCGTTGAAGAATGTGTAATCTTCACCGAAGAGAAGCCATGCAAGAAGCTGGTAAGCGGGTTCAAGAGCTGTTACAAAGCCTTCAACGAATGCGTTTCTCTTAGCTTCGTTACCAACTGCTGAATCAATGCCCCAGTCATGTGTGCATGTAACTGTTTTGTTACCGTTTTCGTCAACTGTAACTTCACAGTATTCGAACCAGTTTGCAATGCTTTCTGCACCGAGGAGAGCACCTGCACCCTTAATAATTTCTTCATAATCAATCATGAAGCCTACAACCATTTCGATAAGGCTGTTAAGGATGCTATTCTTGTAAAGACCTCTTGTAATAGCGTCATCAAGAAGAGTACCTACTGTGTGACCGTCATCACGTGCATCTTCTGTGATACCCTTGATAAGATCGAAGAGAACATCATCAAGGTAAACAGCTGTTTCTCTGTTCCAATTGTTTGTATACTGGAGATATACGTAAGAATTTTCTTCTGTACGTTCGGGGAGACCGTTAGCTACGAGCTGAGCAAGAGCATCTTCGCCTTCATACATGTAAGCCCAGTCGGGAGCAATGTATGTGAAGTCTGCAACTGCACCTGCGATAAGTGTAACGATTGAATCGTAAATTTCTTCGCCCATAAGAGGAGCAAAGAGTTCCTTGTTTGTCTTGAAGAGATCAAGAGCAAGACCGAGAACGATTGTAAGGATGTCATTTTCATGACCTGTGATATCTACTCTGTAAGCTGTCTTGCCGTTTGCTGATTCATAAGCAACGGGAGCGCCTACATAGAGATTCTTAAGGACATATGCCATTTCGTCGTTGATAACAACACCGTTGTCAGCTGCAAGCTTGAGGAGTGTATCAACTGTGATGTTGCAGATATCAAAACCTGCAAGATCTGTAAGAGCAGCACCGATTGAGAAATCACCGATAACGGGGTTGAGGCATGTAATAACTGCATTTGCAGGAGCAAGAAGGTTATTTACTGCTGCCTTGAGACCGCCGGCATTGATGAAGTAGATAAGGTTGGGAAGAAGTTCAAATACTTCAGCTACAGCATTACCTGAAATTTCATCTACAAGTGCAAGAGCTGCATCAAGAATTGATTCAACTGCATTGCCTACGTTGTATGTTCCGTCAGCATTTTTGAATGCTTCTGCGGGCTGCATTGTGCAACCGAGTGCTTCAAAGATGGGAAGAAGACCATATGCATAGCCCTGACCACCGTTGATTGTAACAAGTACTTCGTTAGTTGTACCGTTGAAGAGTGTGTACTGTTCGCCGAAGAAGAGCCATGAAAGAAGTGTATTTGCAGGAGCAAGAACTTCCTTGATACCTGCAACGAAAGCTGCCTTCTTGTCTGCTGCTTCGTCAACGCCCCAATCCTTTGTGCATACATATTCGCCGTCTGCATTGGGTTCACACATTGAGAACCATGCTGCGATATCTGCATCAAGGACTGCACCTGCTGCTTCATAGATAGCAGCATCAAGGTTTGCGAGACCGTTTACGATAAGTTCAACAAGTGATGTAAGAACTTCGTCTGAGTAAACGTTGTCATTAAGGAGACCTTCAATGAGAGTCTTGATATTTGCACCGTCTTCAAGAGTTGCATCGAGAACAAGAGCAAGAACCTCATCAAGAACGCCGTAAACTGAATCTGCTACTGCAGGTGTCCAGTCTGTTGTGTAACCAAGATAAACGATTGACTGTTCGGGGAATCCGGCTGTATTGAGCTTATCGAAGTCACCTTCGTACATGTATGCCCAATCAACATCGATGTAGTTCATGTCAATATCGAGACCCTTGATAAGAGTAACGACTGCTGCATATGTTTCTGCACCGAGAAGATCTGAGAACAGTTCGTTATTAAGGTTGAAGAGATCAAGTGCAAGGCTGAGAACAATTGTAAGAACATCGCCTTCTGCACCTGTTACATCAAGTCTGTAACCCTTGAGACCGCTTACTGAATCAAATTCAACAAGTTTACCTACATAGAGGTTGCAGATGATGTCAAGCATTTCAGGAGAAATCTTAACACCTGCATCAGCTGCGATGCCAAGGAGAGTTTCAGTTGAAAGGTTGCTGATGTTGAGACCGATCATGGGTTCAAGAAGTCCGCCGATTGAAACAGCTGAACCATCTTCACTGATGATGGGTGAAAGTTTTTCGATGAGACCATCGATAGGAGCAAGAAGGTTGTTTACTGATGAAACAAGACCGTCTGCATTAATGAAGTAAATAAGGTTGGGAAGAAGCTTGAATACTTCTTCTACAGGATTTGCTGTGATTGTGTCAACAAGAGCAAATACTGAATTGATGATACCTTCAACAGCGTCAGCCACATTGTATGTACCTGTTGCTGCATCATAGTATGCTGAAGCAGGAGCAAGTTCACAACCGAGAGCTTCAAGGATGGGAGCAAGACCACGTGCATAGCCTTCACCGCCGTTGAGCTTGATAATGTCGTTGTAAACATATTCGCCAGCATCGTTCTTTTCAGAACCTGTGAAGAGTGCGAGTTCTTCACCGAAGAAGATAAGAGCAAGGAGTGAGTTTGCGGGAGTGAGAACTTCCTTAAGACCTGCAACAAAGAGATCCTTCTTGTCAGCTGCATCTGCAGCATCAATGCCCCAATCCTTTGTGCAAACAAATACTGTATTGCCTTCTTCATCAACAGTTTCTTCGCACATTGCAAACCATGAAGCGATATCTGTAGCAAGAGCTACGTCAATTGTGTCACGGAGTGTTTCGTCAAGAGTACCGATTGCATTAGCAATAAGTTCAACTATTGTGTTGAGGATTTCGTCTGAGTAGACATTATCTTCAAGGAGACCATAAATAAGAGTTGAAAGTGTTTCGCCTTCAGGAAGAACTGAAGGAAGAATCATTTCAAGGATATCATCAAGAGCATCATAAACTGTGTCTGCTGTATCCTTTGTCCAGTCAGTTGTATATCCGAGGTAAACGATTGACTGTTCGGGAAGTGTGAGTGAGAAATCGTCAGCGTTTTCGAACATATAGCCCCAGTTGGGTTCTGTATATTCAACTTCAACGCCCTTGATAACTTCAGCGATAACGGGATAAAGACCTGCGATGTCTTCGTTTTCTGTAAGTTCAGCAACGAGAGCAAAGATAGCATCGCCGTTTGTCTTTGTTGCATCAGCTGCAGGATAATCAAGGCAGTCAAGGAGAGCTGTTACAAGGATTGTCATTGTGTCAGCTGCATCGATTGAAGGCTTGTAAACTGTGCCTACTGCTGTGTTTTCAACCTTTTCAAGACCTGAGCAGAAGCCCTTGATACCTACATTGACAAAACCGCTGTTATAAAGGTTGGTTCCGAGGAGACCATCAACAATCTTGATGATTTCTGAAAGTGTAAGGTTGAAGAGATCAACATTGTACCATACGAAATCAACATCTTCATTCATGTAAATGCCGTGAATAATATATTCAAGAATCACATTTACATCAAGTGTACCGTAGTTGATAAATTCTGAAACAACGAGTGAAAGAACACCGTTGATATCAACATTGATAAGAGGTCTTACTGTATCAACAATTACAAGAACCGGCATAAGGAGGTTATGAAGGAATGTTGAAAGACCGTTTGATTCAATGAAGTAGAAGAGGTCGGGGATAAGCTCAACGAGCTGTGCAATCATATCATCTGATGATGTGAGAGCATAGAACCAGTCAAGAGCTGCCATGAGCATATTTGAGAAGCTGCCCATTGCGTCTGCGTTGAAGTCTGCCTGTGTGGGAATGTTTTCAACACCGAGCATTTCAAGGAGAAGACCGAATGTTGTAGCGTATGTTTCGTAACCCTTGATTGTAAGGAGTCCGTTGAATGCTGAAACGTCTTCGCCTGCGAAGAGGAACTTAACAAGAACATCAGCACCGCCGAGAAGTCTTGTAAGAATATTGATGAATGTGTAACCGTCACCGTCGTTAAGAGGCATCTTGTTGAATGACCATGTGATTGTGCCGTCTTCGTTTGCGATACCTTCAACGCCGAAGTTGTTTACATAAGTTCTGTGGTCAACGGGAATGATTTCAGCATCTTCTGCCCATGTTTCTGCGGGATAGAGATAACCGAAAGCTGTGAACCATGAACCAAGGTCAATACCAACCTGCTGTCCTACGATGTCAGCGATAATAGCACTGGGTGAATCACCAAGGCCGCCGAGCATCTTGACGAGCTCTGTGATGTTAGCATTTGTGAAGAGACCGTTTACTGTATCCTGAAGCATTGCACCGAGGTCCATAGCTTCTGCACCGGTCATTTCAAGAATTGATGCGATAAGAGCATCTGCATTGTCAAGAAGGTACTGTGACTTATCCTTTGTCCAGTCGTTACCATAGTTGAGGTAAACGATTGACATCTGTTCTGAGCCTTCAATACCATTATAATTGTATGTGTTTTCGAGCCAATCCATATCCTCAAGATCATATGTTGTGGGATTGAGAAGCTCGATGATAGCTGCAAGAGCACCGTTCTGGTTGCCTGTGATCTGGTTAATAACCTTATCAATGATACCCTTGATTGTGGGATCCATATCAGCACCGAGAAGAGCTGTAAGAAGGCTGTTGCCGTTTTCATCGGGAACAAGTGCGCTTACTACATAGTTAAGGAACCAGTAGATAAGGTCGCCTTCGTTTGCAACAAGGTTAACACTTCCGTCTGAGAATGTTGACCAGTCTGAACAGAATATGATATCCTGCTGTCTCATGGGAGGAAGTTCAAGACCTTCAATTCCGAGCATGGGAATAAGGAGCTTGTTGAGAACTTCGTTGAAGTCTGAAATTTCAACGCCGAGCATATCATAAAGGTCAATCATATCAGCAAGGTTAAGATCAAGGTCGAACTTAAGCATATCATTAATGAGACCTTCAATGTTAATCGCACCGAGGATTTTTGCAAGATCACCTGAGTTTGAGCTGTCGATTTCAAGCTCGAATGCAATATTAAGTGTAATTACAAGACCGTTGATAATTTCCTGTACGCTGTCCATTGAAAGGAAGTATACAAGGTTGGGAAGAATATCAAGAATGCTTGTAAGGGGAGACTCAATAATTTCTTCCACTCTGTTAAGAAGTGTGCCGAAGATAGCCTTAACGATCTGGTCTGCTGAAGCGTTTGTTCTGAGCGTGGGAACATCCTGAATACCGAGAACATGGAAGAGAGGAACAATAACGCTTGAATAAAGATTAAGAGGAGCGATTGAAAGAACAATGTCACCGTTTGCAGCAACGTCACTTACACTAATGGGAAGGAAGCCACCAAGATTATATGTAATCTTGTTGATAGTAGCATAAGCTGCATTCGATGCTGATTCGTTGTAAGATGCACCGCAGAGTGCAGTCTGAAGAAGAGGAAGAAGAGGCTCAAGAACGCAAGAGAGTGTTTCAAGGAATGATTCCTGGTCGTAAACACCCCACTCGAATTCGAGCACCTTTGTCTCATCTATCATCTCTGTCTCAGGGTCATCTGCACATACAAGCTTTGTCCAGTCTCTGTCTGCTGCCTTGAGTGCTTCATAAATGGGAGTACCAACACCGAAGTTAACGGGGTTAGCCATAAGAAGTGAGTCAGCAAAGGTTGAGGGATAAATCATAAGACCGAGGTCTGCGAAGGCCTGTGAGAGGTAGTTCTGATAACGCTTGCCGTTATATGTGTCTTCGTCAATATAAAGGTCAGCAATACCTGACCCCTTAAGGTCTGAACTCATTGCGCCAACATCAATAGCTGCTGATGCGTTGGGGTCTCTGGGAGTAACAGGCTCGTCACCGCCGAGGTTTGAAATAGCACCGATAAGCTCTGTACCGATAAGATCAACAACCATGGGGAAGATAGCACCAACGAGAGTGTTCATCATCTGATCGTTGAAGAGCATTTCGTTGAGCATCTGTTCAACATACTTATCGAGAGCTACATAAACATCTTCATCGTCTGCATCAACAAAACCTGCGATAGCACCAAAGTCGCGTGATGTGATGAAGCTGTCAATCTTAGCAACTGTAGCAAGAAGCTTTTCTTCTGTAACAACATAGTTGTCAGCAGAACCGTTTCTTGCGATATCTGCGGGATAACCGATCTGGTTGCCGTCAGCATCAAACTGGCTGCCTGCATAACGTGTAGCATATACACCGTTTGCATCAGCATATGTGAAGTTTTCATTAAAGAAAGCTTTACCGTCTGTTGTTGAGAATGCATGATATCTGTCAAGAAGAGTCTGAACCATTGCATACTTATTTGTATAATCAGTTGAAAGCCATGAATTCTGACCTTCACCGCCGCCGTTTACATAGTTGTAAAGGTCATAGTCGAAGTATGTAAGAGTTGACTTGATTGAAGCAAAGTTGTCAAAGTTAACAACTGTTGTGTCTTTGTATGCATAAACTGCATCAAGGGCTGCTTCTGTTCTTGCGATAAGAACTGTCTTAACTGCTTCTTTACCTGTTGATTTTACTGAATCAACAAGAGTCTGAAGGAGGTAGGGTGATTCCTCATATACAACTGTGAAGATCTTGTCAGCGATTGTGCCGCCCCACTTTGCAACAACTGAGTTGTAAGAATCTCTGAGTTCAGTGATCTTTGTGTCAAGGTCTGCATGAAGTGAAATTGCACTTGCGTTGTCAAGAGTGTCTATCTGTGTTGTATAGATAAGGGGAAGGAAGTAGCTGTAATAAGTCTGGAATTCCATCTTAAGTCCGCGGACTTCGTAAACTTCATTAAGCTTTTCGCTGAATGTTTTCCATGAAGCTTCATAATCAGTTGTCCAGTATGTTCTGTAGTATGAATAGCCTGTGTATGAAGCAATGATTGCATCAAAAGCTTCAACCTTCTGAACAAGACCGATAACTTCAGCATCTGAAGGATTCTCAATGTCTTCCTTATTAAGAACATTGATGTAGTCTGTGTAAGTAGCTACCATAGCTTCAACAGTTTCTTCGAGCTTCTGTTCTGTCATGATGTCGAAAAGAACTGCGTTGTAGCTTTCAGCTGTAGCCTTGAGAGCCATTGCTGATTCGTACTGCTCTGCGTAGCCGCCTTCACCAACGATGTAGTTGATGATTTCAGCATCCATATTGTAAACAACATCGTAAGCTGTGCTGGTCTTTGCATAAAGCTCTGACATTTCTGCGTAGCTTTCAACATTGTATTCTGTACCGATAAGAGTATTGAGAATATCAATATTGTGCTTACCTGCAACTGCACGGTATGCGAAGTCAACATCCTTCATAAACTGTTCAATCTTTGCGGGAGCAAGACCGAAGTGTGAAAGGGTTGCATCACTGAACTTCTTTGTTGTGAGTGTATCGTCAGTGAAGAGAGTTGCATACATCATTTCTGTTGTAAGATAAAGAGACTTGATATCTTCAACATTCATTGCAAGCATATCTGCCTTTGTTGTAGCAAAGAGTTCTTCATTGAAGTATTTTTCAAGAGTAAGAAGAGTCTTTCTGATTGTCTTATCCTTGAGTTCAAGCTTGACAGGCTTAGCTGTCATATAGTTCCAGTATGTAGTTGAGATTGTAGGTGTGTAGTATGTCTTTGCACTACAACCTGAACCTTCTGTTCTGGAAGTAACATCTGAAACCGTAGCAGTTGAAGAATAAGTGTGAGCATAAGTATATGTAACACTTGTGATGATTGTTGAAGGAATATCTTCAATCTTTGAGAATGTTGCAAGATACTTATTAAGGTCAAGCTGAACACTTGCCTTCTTAGTGATAACAGATGTTGTTGATGCACCGTAGTATCCGGGATATGATGTAACGGGGAATGTACCTGTAACATCTGTACCCTTAGTGTATTCAGTTTCTGATTCACTGAGCTTCTGGCTCTTTGTAGCCTTGTTTTCGTAGCTGTAAACTGCTGTACCGTCGGGATCAAGAACATTCTTTACAAGTCTTCTTGCTGCAGTAGCATTTGTGTACATACTGTTGAAATCAGCATCGAACTTGTCATAAAGTCCCTTGGTTGAGTTGTAAGCCGAATTGGCTTCCTTGCCTTCACGGTATGTGTTTACTGCGTAGTCGAAGATTGCACGGGCAGCTGCAAGAGCTTTACCGTCATCGGCTGTGTAGTTCCACTCGTTGTTACTGCTTGAAAGTGTGAATCCGCCTGCAGTAGCTGCGTTGATAAGGTCAGCAACTTCCTGCTTTGAATACTCGGAATCGCCTTCTGCTGCAGATGCAACAATACCGGTCAAACCCACTGAGCAGCAACTGAAAAGCATTAATAATGCAAGGAAGATACTCAGTGATTTCTTTGCGAGTTTCATGTTCAATTTCTCCTTTATAAATTATTTACTCACTCTTACTTCAGGGATTTTGATATTCAGTAAAAATGGGTATATTTTGAACAGTGTAATTTTACCACATTGAAACAGTCTTTTCAAGCAAAATGACCACTTTTATTAACTGAATATCAACTTTTCAGCATTATAACCAAACAAAAACATTGTTCCTTGTTAAAAATAAACTATTTATTAATTCATTATAACAAACAAAGAAATTATTCATAAAATACATATAAAAAAACACCTCGTTTTATCAGAAACGAAAACAAGGTGTTTAATTTTTTATTAACTTTTAATTAAGATTAAGACCTTTATCTTTAAGTGTCTTTCTGATGCCGAGAGTTTTACGTTTCTGAGTAAAAACATACTGTGCGGTGAATGCAGGCCCCTTTGAAAGAGCCGTTTCACGGAGAACACGCATATCAAGAGGCTCGCCGTTTCTTACTTCGAAGCATTTACCCGTATTTGCCTGTTTTCTTGCATTGGTATGGAAGTTTTTATCAGGAAGAACCGTTATATTCTCCATTTTTCTGAATTCCTCGGGAAATGCAGGAGAATTGAAACGACTCTCAGATATCATTACTTCAAAGAACGGATAAGTCTGCGCATAAAGTGAACGAAGGAAGTGAAGATATTCTTCTTCTTTTGTCAGGTCGAAGAAAAGAGCAAATTCAGGCTCCCCTGCCGCCTCTTTCTTATCAACATATATATAAGGAAGACGGACTTCGGGATTATTTTCCTGAAGCTTTTTGAATTTTTCGGGACGGATAAGTTTGGCATACTTTTCAAATTCTTCTTTCATAAGAAGAATTGTCTGTTCATCCATATACCAATATCTGCGATAAAAGTTATCAAGATAAAACTGATAAATATAATATATAAACTCCTGAATATATGCTTCGTCACCGTCAAAAGTGCCGGTCTGGTCAATTATTGCAGCCTTACCCATTTCAAAAATTTCAGAAATGACATATGATGCCGATTTCATATTTTCGTATGAGGGAAGTTCAAACTGTGAAAAACCGTCTTCTATGTGTTTAACCGTTTTTTCAAGAATAAAATCGGGACAACCGCAGATTTTGGCATCTTTCATAATAACTTGCATAAGAAGAAGCCATTCACCGTAAGCTGAAAGGTCAAGAAATCTGATATTATAGAGGTCAAAATATTTCTTTCTGATTGCTTTTGCACCAAGTTCACGGTTTTTGAAAAGCCATGTTTCCATATTTTCAACAACAGGCATTGTTGCAATAATATCAAGAGGCTTGTCATATTCATACTCTATGTCACCGTGACGCCAGCATCTGCCCGTGATAACATCTGCATCCTGTTCATCACCGCAGGCAAAAATTGCTTCAATTGTGCCGTCAGTAAGAAGGTCTCCGCAGTCAAGGAAAAGCAGATATTCACATTTTGCTTTTTCTATACCTGCATTTCTTGCCGCATAAACCCCCTTATGCTCCTGATGAATATAAAAGAAATCATTATATTCATCGCAATATTTTTTGCAGATTTCAGCCGTACCGTCTGTTGAGCCGTCATCAACAATGATGACTTCAAAATTCTCAACAGTCTGAGTGACCATACTTTCAAGTGTATTTTCTATATATTTCTCACCGTTATAAACGGGGATGATAACTGACAAACGATTCATTATTTATCCTCTTTGCATTTTATAATATTTTCCGCTCTTTCCATATCTTCGGGATATGTGAGCTTTATGTTGTTTCTGTCGCCCGTGACAAGAAAAACCCTCTCCCCTGCCGCAAGAAAAACAGAACATGAATCGGTGAATGTTTCCATTTCATCTTCACTCAGATTTTCATAAAGTGACAGAAGTTTCTTTACGGAAAAACTCTGCGGAGTCTGTGCGTGAAAAATCTCACTTCTTACGGGTACACTTTCAATGAATTTTCCGTCAGAACTTCTCAGAATTGTATCAACAGCAGGAACAACAGTATTGCATGCGCCGTATTCACTTGCCGCTGAGATATTTTCATCAATAATCCTCTTATCAATAAAAGGTCTTACCGCATCGTGAGTAAGAATAACATCATCGTCATTTATTTCACCGATACTGCGAAGAACATTCAGAAGTGTTTCGTTTCTGTTTTTTCCGCCGACAACAACGGAAATATAATTATCCCCGATATATTCAGCGATAAGCTCCCTTGTGTAATCAAGAAAATCAGAAGACACGGCAACAAAGACCTTATCAATACTTCCTGAAGAAAGAAATGCTTCAATGCTTCTTATTATAATAGGTTTGTCACCGACAGAGAGAAACTGTTTCGGCATATTACCGCCCATACGCAGACCGCTTCCGCCTGCAAGCACCGCCGCATATACCATACAAACACCTCCGATTAAACAATAAAATTATTTTAACATATTACATCCGATTAATCAAGACAAAAAAAACATCCCGAAATCAATCGGGATGTAAAACACTATATTATCAGATAAATCCGCACCCGTCAGAAAGAGCATCTTTCATCTGCTGTTTTTCTTCAGTGCTAGCAGTTTTCCATTCATTCCACGTATGTATCTCCGAAAAATTAGGTCTTGTTTCATTCAGTTTTTTATATTTTTCCTGATATTCATCAAATGAACATATTTTTCGTGCAGGAGAACCTGCATAGACATAACCACTTTCAAGATCATGAGTCACAACACTACCTGCACCAACTATAACATTATCACCGATGCGAACATCACAAAGTACTGTACTTTTAGCTCCGATGAAGCAATTATCACCAATACTGACTATACCCAATTTCGTATGGCAACCAACCTTACATGTACTAGCATCGTGTGCAAGAATTGTTACGTTGCTGGAAATTGTAGTGTTATTACCAATCGAAATCAACCAAGGGTAATTACCATCAAGACCTTCCCATGAATATATCGTAGTGTTTTTCCCGACAACAAGTCCTTGCTCAAGACGATATTCTTTTTCACTCTTACCTTTCAGTGCGGAACGAATAAAATTCAACATCAGGCCATCCACCTTAATCAACTGAATTCATATTATTTAAAAATCATTTATCAAGACTTCTCATTGTGGGGATATGCCAAAATCCAAATTTTAAACCCTCAATTATTGGGGGTTTGCCTTGATTTAAAGCCATTTTTCAAAACTCCCAGTTCTTAAATCTTCTTAAATCTTCTTGCTTTTATCACTGAATTGTGACAAAAATTGTGACAAACTCACGAGCATTTTTAAGTGATTAACAAATCTTAATTTTACCTTCCAGACGTTCAAAAGATGCTTGCTTTCTTGCCGTGTTTGATTCATTGTATATATCCATCGTGGTTGTTATGTCAGCGTGTCCCATAATCTCTTGAATCAATTTTAAATCCGTCTCATTCTCACAAAAGCGGGTACAAAATGTATGTCTCAATATATGAGCCGAAAAATGAGGGATTAAAACCGGCTTTCTATTTTCCTTTTCTGCAAGTGCCGTTTCTTGTGCGTTGTACTCTTTGTAAATTCGTTCTATGGCACGATTGACATTATGAGGGGTCATAACCTCACCATAACGATTAGTGAATACAAAGCCTTTGTAGCCGTCAATTTCGGTCTTGCAAAATCCGTGTTGCATCTGTCTTAATTTCTCTTGCATTAGTGCCTTTCTTACCGGCTGAAACATTGGTATAACTCTTGTACCGGCTGTGGTTTTAGGTGTGGTAATGTGAAATTCACATTTGCCGCTGTCCTGCTGCCTATAAATCAAATTATGGTTAATGTTGATAATACCATTTTGAAAATCACAGTCAGCCCACGTCAAACCCAGCATTTCACCGATTCGGCAACCCGTACCCAATAAACAGGTAAAGAGGGGCAACCAGTGACTAAATGTTTCACTATTTGCAATGAAATCAATAAATGCTTCTTGCTCATCCTCTGTCAATGCGTGTTTCTTCTTTTGCTGCCAATTCTCACCCTTTTTAATATCCACCATAATTTTATCTGAAGGATTATTTCTAATTAAATTATCCTTTACGGCATCATCAAAAACAGGATGCAAAATTGTATAAATGATTTCAACGCTGTTAGGCTTGAACCCATCCCGCAAAAGCGATTTTAAAAACTTCTTGATTGCAGTATATGTAATATCTTTCATTTGCACATTTCCAAATACCGGCTTGATATACTTATTATACATATACTTGTAATTGGTTCTTGTGCTTTGTTTTAATACCCTCAATTCAATGTTTTCTTGCCAATAATCATTAAGGGTCAATTTACGATTTACAACAATACCATCTTCAAGGTCTCTTGCAATCTGCTTTTCCAATTCTCTTAAAGATTCGGAATGCTTTTTACCGGCTGGGGTTCTGTCAGTATCGACCAAACGCCACGCATAAACAGTTTTTAAATTTCCGCTTGCATCTTTAAATCGGTACTTATACCTCCCGTCTTTTTGCTGAAATTCGTTATCACGCAAAATGCGTCCTTTGCTGTCTTTTCTCTTTTCACTCATTGTTTATTAGTCCTCCTTATAGACCAATGAACCCAGAAAAGAGATTTATCAAGCGTGTTAATTATAACACAGATAAATCTATTTTACAAGTGGGTTTCGGTGTTTTTCTAAATTATTTTTCAAAATTTTAAACGATTTCAAATAGAATTGATTGATTCAATGTAATCTTCAAACAATCTACGCTTGATTTGCGCCCTGTTGTTATTCCACAAGAGCCAATCAGCATATGGATTTTCGGAAATAATATTTCTTAATTTGTTTTCACCGATTCTAAAATATTCGGCTGCTTCTTCAACGCTTAAAACAAACTTTTCCCAAATGGGTACACTGCTATTTTTTCTCATATCTTCTTATATCTCCTTCATTATGTTAAAAAAAGAGGTATGCCCGGATTCGAGCATACCCCTTTAAGGTATTATTTAATAATTGGTGTGTATTTAATCGTGATTTCTGAAGGTAAAGTAACGGTAATTCTATTACTTCTATTGTCAATACTGTTTGCAATGGTGAAATACTGAAAATTAAAGTCATTGTAAATGGTCTTTCTATGTGCTTCATTATCAGTTTCAATGATTCGAGTATCGCCCTTAATGGTGATGGTCTCACCGGCAGAGCAATTTTTAATAATCATCCTGCAATCAGTATCTTTATTATACATTTCAAAATTGCCATTCTTATTGATAACAATTTTAATATCGGGGTATGTATAACCAATCTCATCAGAAATATCCGATAACAAATAAACCTTTTCGGCGGTTGCAACCGTCCATTTTGCTGTTTGTTCCTGACCATAGCCAAAGGGACTATTAGATTCAAGGGTTAATTGTAATCCTACAAGATTACCGCCCACAAGAATTTTATCAACCTGAAACGAAACATAAAAATAAACCGCTTCACCATCACCGATAAAGCAGAATTTTAAAAATTCCCTACGATTAAGCCAGCGTTTAATATCTCTGTATTCATCATCTGTAATAAACCTTTCGTTTACATCGTAAATGTCCGGGTCTTTGCATACGCTGAAGGTAGTAGTATAACATTCTTCAAACTTTGTACTTGATAATGAATGATATTTACCGCTATTCAGAGGGATTTTATTAAAAACAATCTTTGAGCCGGAATTAACTGTCTCATCAACATTATCACCATAGATAATAAATCCGTAATCGCTCAAATACTGACCATCATATTCAAAGTCTGTTGCAATCATTTAAACCCCTCCTATCTTAATATTGATATTTATTTTTTGTAAGTTTGGATTTGCCGGAAATAACACCAATAGTCATATCCTGAACCATTGCTTCAAACTTTTTATCTTTTTTGGCTTGCTCCATAATCTTTGGATAGTTTTCTTTTTCCTTTCTATCCAAATATGATTTAAGAGCATCAGCCGCTTTGTATTTGTATTTACTCATCGTTTATATCTCCTAAATCAACTATGGTTTAAAACGTCTGCAATTTCATCAGACAATTCTTTAACTTGCTCATCCGCAATTTCTCTAACAATTTCCTTTGAGTCCTTATCAACCACGCCGGAAATAGTAATATCGCCCATCTTGATATTTACAGTCTTTGCACCTGCAATAGTAGTACCAGAACCGGCACTAATTGAAATACCAGAGAAAATATCACGAAGGTCATTTGTAAAGGTTGCGAACACAGAAACAAAGCCATCTAAAATATTTGCACTTGTAGCCGCCACAGCGGGACTAACAGCGTTTGAATCATAACTTGTGGATAACTTAACGGATTTATTAACGCTTGCATTGCCTAATGCATCGCCTTCAATCGCTGCAATATCATCAGCCATTTTTGCATATGTATCAAGCACATCAGCACTCATATTTTCGGCTGACTTGACAGCATCATCACCATTATCATCAATACCACCGGCTAAACCTTTAACAAGGTTTTCACCAACCCACGCCATTTCTCTTGACGGTGAATGGATTCCAAAGAAATCACAAATACCATCCCAGATTGACGAAATCCAGCCGCTTACTTTATCCCATAACCAACTTGCAAGTTGCTGAATACCATTCCATAAGCCTTTAACGATATTGCCGCCGACCTCTGCCATTTTACCAACCAGAGAGCCAAACGCTGATACAATCGAAGTGATAATCTGGGGTACAGCCTTGCAAATTTCTATGCAGATTGTTGGTAAATTTTGGATAACGGCAACAAAAAGGGTCACTCCCGCTGCAATTATCTTATCAAGATTGCCTAAAAGTGCATCTATCACGCTATTTATGATTTTCGGAGCGGCTTCGCAGATTGTCGAAATTATGACTGGTAAATTCTGGACGAGAGAAATTAACAGGTCAATTCCGCACTGAATCAACAAAGGCAACTGTGATAAAAGCGTAGAAATGATACTATTTATGATTTCAGGCAGTACGGCGCAGATGGTTTCGAGAATGGACGGAAGGGCAGATACCAAAGAAGTGAGCAAAGAAATTCCCGTCTCAATTAACTGTGGTATAGCACTTAACAAAAATTCGACGATGGATAAAATCACCGCCGGGAGCGCATTTAGCAAAATTGGAATTGCATCCAAAATTGATTGTGAAAGTGATTCAATTATTGTTAAAACACAATTTAGCAATTCTGGTAGTAAGTCAATTACTGCTGTAACCAGCATAGGGACAATCGAAATCGCCGTATCTACTATGGTAATTAGGATGTCCGGCAATACTGCCAAAAGTCCACTAATTAACTGTTGCACCCCAGAAATCAAAATTGGGAGTGCTGCGAGAAGGGCGCTCACGATGGACGGCAAGGCAGATACCAGCGCATTCACCAGAGCAACCGCACCATTGACCAACGCCGGGAGCAATGAATTTAAAATACCCGGAATTTGTGCTACAAGTTTTGGTGCAAGAGTAGTAACCACATTTGCAATACCATCAAGCACTACACTTACACGGGGAATTAAATTGTCACCAACGGTAACAATGGAATTAAATAAATTATCTACTAATTGATTAAAGTCCTGTCCTTCATCGGTCAAGCCAGTTAATAAATTAGTCCAAGCCGCTTTCATTGAGGTAATAGAACCTTGAATAGTCGTGCTTGCTTCTTTTGCGGTTGTGCCGGTAATTCCCATCTCTGTTTGAATTACGTGGATAGCATCAACCACATCCGCATAACTTGAAATGTCATACTCAATGCCGCTAATTGCTTGTGCATCAGCAAGCAGACGTGCCATTTCTTCCTTTGTACCGCCATAACCCAATTTAAGGTTATCAAGCATAGTATAGTTCTGTTTAGCGAATCCCTGATATGCGTTTTGAATGGATTCCATAGACGAACCCATTTTATTTGCATTGTCTGACATATCGACAATAGCCATATCAGCCTTTTGAGCCGCTGCAACAGTATCACCGCCCAGAGATTGTAAAAGTGATGCGGAAAAACTTGTTACAGTCTCCATATAAGCATTTGCAGATAAACCGGCGGTTTGATATGCCTTTTCAGCATTCTTAATTACAATATCTGCACTGTCTTTAAATAGGGTCTCAACACCGCCTACAAGTTGTTCATATTCTGCATATGCTTCAATAGCATCTTTGCCAATCTTCACAACGGCAGCACTTGCCGCACCCAAAGCGGCGGTAAATCCAACGGCTAATGTCTTACCCGCTGCACCAACGCTTGATGCGAATTTGTCAATACCCGTTTGTGTTTGCCTTGCGCCTTTGTCAAATTCAGAGGCATCCCAAGCAAACTTGCCTTGATATTCGGCAACAGTTATTGCCATAACAAAAGCACCTCCATTTTTCAAAGAATAGAGGTGCTAACATTACTTTTTAGCCAAATAATAAGTTAGCACCTGTTAAGATGCTTTCGGCTTAATATGGCTAACCCATCATCATATATATTTAATTATTATTCTGTGTCTTTACTAACTTACTATTTTCAACGCTTTCATTCATCTTATTAGAAATCATATAGAAAATATCAACCATCATATCTAAACTGGGGAATCCCCTTGTAACGTCTTTTTCGGTGTATTCAACATCTTCAATATTCAAGTTGATAAACTTCAAAATCAATTCTTTAAGCATTTTAACCAACTCAACAAAGGCTTCATTTTTCTTGTCATTCTTCATTGAATTAAGTTGCATAATCTTTTCATAATTTTCAGTGAAATAAATAATAAATTCGGTGGAGAAATCACCGGGGATAGTATAAACATTTAATCTTGCATCCCTAATCTGAAAATCCGGCTTTGCATTCTTTGCAAAGTCAATTACATAATCTTTTCTCTGTGTATCGGCGGTAAAGTTTCTATTGTTATTATAGTTATTCTTGTTATAAGGTCTGGAATTGTTATATCTGTTATTGTTATGATAACCGCCCTTATTATAGTTTCTATTGTTATTCTTTGGGTAACCCATAAATAAACCTCCAGCATTCTAAAATTTTTATTGTCTATTCATCAAAGCATCAAGAGCCGCAACATTCATACCCTTTTTGGCTTGCGGTTTTTCTTTCTTCAAATAATCCTTAATTCTATCTTGATACTTGTTTGATTCGTACTTTAAGTACGCTAAATTATAATCATCATCGGTACGCTTTTCACCGATAACAACGGCACGTACCATATCACGAAAAACGAAAATAGGCATAGCCTGAATTTCGGAAAAACTGTTATTTGTTTTCATTGATAAGATTGCAATATCATCAATCAAATTGTAATCACGTGTATTTTTTAATAGTTTTTCATAGTATTCAATTTCTGCTTTTACTGCTTCTTTTTCTTCCGATTGTTTATTTTTGGTCTTTGTTGCTGGCTTTCTCTTTTTCACATCTAATTGTGGAATAGCGAAAATGTCAGATGAAATAATTGATTGAATCTCTTTATAAATGGTAACAACAAATTCTTTTTGTGTACTCAATGGGATATTATCTAACACCCATTGTTGTGTAATTTCTGGATGCTGATAGTGAATCAATCTAACCACCAAATCAGAAAGAATTTCAAGCCTTACCGAATTATTATGTATTTCATCCACTTCAATCAAAGATGAAACAATTCTATTAAATAAACCAACCGGAATATTTAAGGCAACAGAAAAAGTCTTTTCACTACCATCAACTAATGGTAATGTAATCGCCCTTTTTTCAGGCAAAAAAGCCTTGTAATCAGCAATCATAAATAACCTCCAAAATATAAGGCATAAGGGGATTGCTCCCCCTATACCTTTAAAATATATTGGTTATTACTCCGCTGCGGTCTCTGTGAGGTCATCACGCCAGAATGCGCCACGCTTACCATTAGGAAGCATTGTATCAAGGCACTTAAAGGCATAATTCAGTGCAACGGGGTCATCAGTGTTAAAATCAAGTTCATATGCGGCAGTCCATACGCATTTAGGCATAACAAGTCTGATTTCCTCACCTGTACTTTCATCAGAGCCAACAAACACAAGTGCAATTTCAGGTCTCTGCATATTTGTATTGCCGTATGTTCTCTTACCAGACTTATTACCAACAGTAACATCATCAACATCAGAGCCGGTCAAATACTTTGCAACAGTAACGGGATTATAAGAAATAATACCAGTTTCAAAAGTGGTAACATACTTCTTTACAGCACTACCCACATCGCCCTTATTAGCAGAGCCAACCTCTAACATTTCGGGTTCACTGGTCAACTTTGCAGACTCGCCCTCTTTGATATAACCGAGGTCATCCATAGTTTCCAAATCATAGTTTTCAGTGAAATCCTTTGCAAGTGTAGCGTAGAGATAGCCAGAGCCAACAGGAACACTGCCATTTTCAGTATTAAAAATTTTCATATGCTATATCCTTTCTCAAAATGCCTTGCAGTCAAAAAACAATTTATTGACATAGCATTTTGTGTTTTCATCAAAATAAATGCCGCCTTCGTTACTGAAAACAAGTTTAACGATGTTTTCAATATCACAAGGGCGGTCATAGAAATTAAGTAACTTTATTAAATTTTCCTTCAGCGAAACAATATTTAAGGGGTCAACACAACAAATTTTAATTGTCAATGTAAAATGCCTTAAATCCTTGCCGCCGTCTAACTCATTAAAAGTATAGATAATAAAATTATCGGCTTGCAGTTCATCAGGCTTATCCACAAAGAAAATTGCATCAGCCTTTTTGCGCTTATCGGTCTTAAATACCGCTTTTGGTACAATGTTTGCATTTGCGATATATTCTCTAACTTTTTCAAAATCCATTTGCTAACCCTCCTTTATTTCGCTTTCTTTATTTCATCAGCAACAATATCAAGATAATCCGAAATGTTGCTATTTAATGCTGTTGATAAGTTTCCGTGATAATCGTCCTCATATGGGGCATATTGCAGATTAGAACCAACAGCACCCCAAACAACGCTTCCTTCATCTTCTACGCCGTGTGTCCAACTTCTACGCAAAGCACCGGTATCAACGTGCGTTAATAATTTTGTGTCTGCTTCAAATTGTGTGGTTGCTTTTTCCATACCACGGACAGCCGCCGCACGTGCTTTATCAATCAGTTCATTGGCATCAAATTTTTTAACCGCTTTTATTTCAAAAGAGATTTTATTTTTAGCCATTAAACCACCGCCTTCAGATAGAGAATGTAATAATCATCCCAATCAATCAGTTTTTCGATGGTATAATCAACTTCATTGTAAGTAACGGTTTTACCCTCTGTAATATCCTTATCGGGGTCACAAAATGCCCTATATTGTGCCTCTGTGACAAAACCATATTCAGAATAGGTCTTTATGCGGTCTGCTGGCTGCACATCACAATCAATGGTTTTACTTGCGGTTTCACCTTTTTTGTATCGACCACCAACCATATCACCGGCAGATTCAGAAATAAGCGTAATTTGTTTATTATAAAAATCTGAATAATCGCCCATAGTCATCACCGCCAAATCAACAATAAAATTTAATTCGGGGCAGTGGTAACAGAGCCTTTACATCAGCAGTTAAACCATTATTATCAATTTCGGTTGTAGCCGTACCATATGTGATACTTCTACTGCCTTGTGATTTCTGTGTTACCGTTCTTTTGCCGGTTGCCTTATTCAATTCAATAATAGAATTGTTGTAATAGGCTTTTGCAAGAGCAACGGCAGCATCAAAATAAATGGTTACATCTTCATTTTCATCAAGTCTTAAATAGTTACGGATTGCAACATATGCACGATTAACCGCATCCATCAAGATTGATTCTTTTAATGTATCAACGCCCAAATCAGCAAACAAAGATTGCAAATAGGCTAATTCTTTTGCATACTTTTCTTTCAAAGTCTCAATCATTGCAATCCTCCTAAATATCTAAAATTGGGGGATAGTAAGTAATTTACCATCCCCCATAAGTATTAAATTATAAATTAGGCATTAGCCTTCTTAACAAGGATGCATTCAGGCTTTGTAACCTTGTGAGCATACACCTTACGACCCTGAACGGCACAAGCACCAATCCACTTGCCAGAACCGGTCAAATCCACAGGCTGAACATCAACAGCCCATTCATTAACACGGGTAGCATAGTTAGGATGACCCGCGACAAACTCAACGCCAGCACCCAGATTTGCAGACTCATAAATATTAAAGCCGAGGATAGCACCAACAGCACCGGTCTGCTTTACAGCATCGCCCAACTGGGAAGCGGGGATAAACTCATCAGATTTAAGAATCAAAGCATAAGTTTCGGGAGAAACAATAAGATAACGACCGGTAGCGGGTACGCCAATCTTTGAAAGAGTAGTACGAACATCAACGATAGTACCGTAAACAGTCTTATTAGTCAAAGCGGCAGTATCAGCCATAGCAGTACCTTCAGCCACAAGGACAGCAGCACCATCAGTATCAATAGCAAGAGCCATAGCATAACCAGCAGCATCAAGACGGTCAGCAACCATATCATCAGTTACAGCGGCAGCATCATACTTATCAAAGATTTCATTAACTGCATCGTCCTTGTTAATATCAATAGTGATGTACTCACTTGCACCAGTAGTAGGAGTAACGCCGTTTACCTTGTCATACGCCTGAACGGTAGCAGCACCAGACTTACGCACCTTAACAGAGCCAGCCTTTGCATCACCCTCATAACGATTATTAAAAATAACACCATCTCTCAAAGCGAGAGTAATCTTCAACTTATCATCAATAAGATTAGAATATCTTGCAGAAAGTTCCATAATTTAAAGTCTCCTTTATATAGTAAATTTTGTAGTTTTATAATTTTGTTTTAAGTAAGTTTGATACCGGGATTAAGTTTTGCAAAAGCGGCAGCAACACCATCAACAATGCCATCATCTCCACCATTGGGAGGGGTGTAATTACTACCCTTTAAACCGTCCTTAATTCCCTTTGAAACAGCACCGGTATAAATCTTTTCAAAGGTTGCCATATTCTTATTTGTGGTTTCCTCATCAGCACCAACAAAGAAATCAACCAATTCAACCGGTAAACCCTTTTCATTTGCAAAAGTCAAAGCCTTGTTTGTCAAATCCTTTCTGACATTTTCGGCTTGCATCTTTGCAATCTGTGCTTCTAATTCGGCAACCCTCTTATCCTTGGGGTCTGCTTCGGGGTAAAGTTCCTTAATCTTTGCATCAACCAAAGATTTAAACTCATTGCCCTTCTTCCACGTTTCAAGTCCCTTGCTATGGTACTTATCTAACGTAGGCTGGATAAACTTTTTGCCATCTTCGGTTTCAAGAAATTTGCTTACTCTATCGGCTGTAACGTGACCGCCAATATAATTTTCAAAATCTTCTGTGCCTTCAAAGCCTTTAAGGGCTTCAACAATTTCATTAAAATTCATAGTTAATTAGTCTCCATTTCTGCCCTATATGTATTTGAATAAATCCATACAGTGCAAATTTTTTGATAAATATATATAAAATGCCCTCCAGCCAAAGCCAGAGAGCATATTAAACAATTATTTTGTTTTCTTGCTATTGCGCCATTCTTCAAAGGTCTGGTAATTAACCTCTGTTTTGGTTTCATTATCTGCCCTTGTTTTAGCCTTCCAGCCATCAACCACCGGCACATAACAACAACGGCAATTCGGATGAGCCGGAATTTTTGGGGCATCATCAAGATTAAAATACTTGCCGTCTAAATCGGCGCAATAATCACAAGTATTTGATTCAAGTGTTGCAGTCCACATAACTTTTTTAACAACACCCGATGTTTTATAAATATCAATTTGTGCATCGCTTACAACTCTTGCAAGTTCAGTTTGCACAAGTCTTTTCGCCTGATATGCGGATGAGCCGAAATCATCTTTAATTTTCTTTGCTATTGCGTTTGGTCTTTTTCCAGTCCTTACGCATTCGAGAACATCATTATAAATTCGGTTTGCAAGGTCATTTGTATTGTCCCATACCCTTGACGAAAAATTTTTACCATCAATGATTGTATTGATTGCTCTATCAATCATTTCTTGCCTTACAAGGTCATAACTGCCCTTTAAGCCTAAAACGCTTGCAGTCTTAACCGCTGCGGATGTATAGCAATCATCCATCAACTTTTTCAAAAATTCTTGTTCTTCAATGGCTAATTCCTGCAACTCAACAGAAACGGAATTTTGCAAAGCAAACTGCATTTCCGGTGACAGAATAATTAACCCTTCATCATTAAGATTTTCAATAATGATAGCGGCGATATGCTCATTAACCGCATCTTGTTTAACCTTGTATTTCTTCAAAAGTTTCTTTAACTTCTTTAAAACCTCTTTATCTGCATCATCACGGATTTTTACAAACTCATTCATTGTTATTACTCACCGAACCCATCAATTTTATCAAGTTCGATTTGCTGATTGTTTGCCTTTTCATTCTTGATTTTCTCAATCTCTTGTGATGGATTCTCAATAAATGAAAGTTGTGATAATGCGGTTTCAAGGCTTACATTTGTACCAATACCCAGAGTATTGAGCATTGAAACAACGCTTGCTTCATCCTGCGGGATGCAAGGTTTAGCAACAATTTTAATATCCTTAACATCAAAGTTGATTTTCTGAATAGCAAGATAATTAAACAGTCTTTCAATTCTTTCATAGACTGCATCAAGCACAATATCAACCATTAAATTACATCTTTGCTCCAAAAATACTAAACGATTTCTTAACGCTGTACCGCTTGTATTGCTCTGCAACTTTTCATTGCCGTCAATATGGTTTGTATTTGCATACATAGCCTCACGCAATGTTTTAATCATATTTTGAATGTATGTATCTGGTAAATTCTTTGTGAGCCAGTCAGCCGTTGCACCTTGCGGCAACACAAACATTCCGTGTTCGTCCAAATCATCCATATTGATTTTTTCAGCATCACAGCCGGTTAAAACAAAGTAAGCAGTACGGAAATCAGAAATAGTATTTACTTGGTCACTCAATACATTGTTGTATGAGTCCTGCAAACTCTTAATTTTAAAATAGATAGTATCTTTAATATCTTCCATTCGGCAGACGGAAACAGGAATACCAGCACCCATTTTTGTGGATTTAGTATCAATCTTTGTTTCGCCCTTGTAAATATCAATTCTGCCTTCAGGGTAATAAACATCTCTATATGTAGAGTCATCAAACGGCTTTTTATAGAAGTGAATAAATCTAAAAGGTTTGCCGTCATCGTCACAATAACAAATAGAATTTAAAGGTGATAAAATCTTTTCGCTAAATCTGCCCTCACTGTCAATATAATTCAGAATGTAGGCAGTGCCAAAAATTTCAAGTGTTTTCATCAACTCTTGATTGTGGTTTTCTTTCCAATGGAAAGTATTATTATAGATTGCTTCAATTACATCTTTATTATTAGAAAGTGAAACGTAAGAAAGAGGATTACCCAAACTATATTGAACCTCCTCATTAACAAACTTGTTTACAAAGTTATCAATGGTGATTCTGTTTGCCCTCTTTTTAAATTTAATATAGTTTCTTTTAATATCGTGTTCGCCGTCATAGTATCGCTTCATAGATGCGAATGTTGGTTTATGCTTGTAATGTTCGGCAATCATTTTTTGTAGTAAAATTTCATCTGTCATAGTCTCACCGCCTTTATACCAGAGATTTTATATAATCGGCTAATGTCAACGTATCATTGCCGGACTTAATATAGATTTCACCTAAAAACAGTGCATCAAGTGCAACTTCCATTTTGTCAGTTTCGGCAATCTTACCAACGCCCAAACCCTTACCTCCAGCACGGAAATCAAGCAAAACGGAAATAGTTGATACAAATGTTTCTTCCTGCGCTGATTCTGATAAAGCATCAGTAACCACCACTTTGAAATTGTAACTTGATGTTTCCTCAAACTCATTTGTTAAGGTAACATTCGTATTCTTTGTGATTGCTCCATATGTAGTCCAACTTGTAGCAGATGACTTTTTATAATACAAAACGCCGGTTGCTGAATTTTTGCTATTAACGCTTGCAAAACTCCAATTAGCATTTACAACCATCTTTTTACCATTGCTATCACTGCGCTGTACGCTAAATGCCGTTACCTTTGGTTTGGAATAGGCGTAAACTGTAATAGCGGATGATGTCTTTGATGCAGATGACCTACCACGGCTATCTTTTGCAACAACAGTAAATGTCTTACTACCGGATGATGTAAATGCACTACCGGTATAATTAAGGCTTGTACTTGTTTGAGTTGTACTATAACCGCCACTGATTGTAAAACTGCTAATGGTTGAGCCATAAGCACCGGAGGCGGTTGCAGCAATCTTTGCTTTTGAATAACCAGCAACATATAGACCCCATCCCGCCACAACGGAATTTGCACTATTATCAAGTGTTACCGTTAAATCTCCGATTGTAGGAATGATTGTAGCCGGTACAGTTACAGTAAATGTCTTTGATGCAGCAGAGCCAATTTGAGAACTACCGTTATATGTGTATAATGTAGCGGTCATTGTGCCGCTTGTAGCCTTTGGTAATTGGTTTGCAACAGTTAAAGGCAATGTGTAACCAGTATAGGTATATGCAGATGATGTATTAGGACTAATTGTGCCGGTTGTATGACTCCAATCACCCAAACTAAACTTTAATTTATAAGTAAATGCAGATGATGCGGGAGTCCATTTAATACTACAAGCATTACCCAGCGTTTTATCTGTTGCTGTTGTAATACTTGATGCACGGGGAATTGTATCTAATGTAACCGTTGCCGATGCAGTGATTGTACCAACGCTAACACCGCTATATGTACCACTCATACGCCACGAGGCAGACAAAGTACACGACTTTGTACCATCGCTGTTATGGGGTACTTGCACTTTATATGTTTTAATCAGTTTATAAGTGTCTGTGTTTGGGTAGTGATTGATTGCAGGGGCAGTGTATGTCTCTGATACTCCATTGATTGATACCGTGCTATCACTTCTTGAACCAACATTCAAAGAATAGTATCTGATATACACATTTAATGTTACATCTGTATAGTTGCCGCTTACACTTTGACTGCCTGACCATTCACAGTATAAGCCAAAGTTACCAACGGCATATTTTGAAAAACTACCACTTAAAGCCATTAGTTAAAATTCCTCCTCTCTTGTTTAATCGCCTTGCCAAGTCAGCGAAACGCCGCCATCGGCACGAGGGGAGAAAAAGAAATCACCCAGAATCAAAGTGTGTTCTATAACCGCATTCGGGATATGTAATTGATTGTTATTGACATAAGAAACGATTGTATCGCCCTGTTTGAAATACATACCCTGATTATCAATAACGGTCTTAAACTGACTTGTAGTAGCACCCAATGTCAAACCATCATCACCAAATTGCATATACTGCCCAATATCGGCTTTATATGCTTCAAGTTGTTTTGTGGTTTCGGTAATGATTTCAACATACTTTTTATCAATATCAGAATAAATGTTTTGTGATTCTTGATGTACCGTGTTTGCAATGGTTTCATTAAATCTGGAAGTATCGCAAAGGTCATCAAGGGTTTTAATAGATGTATCGGCAGATGAGTTAATAAGGATATTGCCCGTAAGAGTCAATAAACCATCAGAATCAATATATAAAATGTGTTCTGTAACATCATTTCCATTTACATCTTTTACTAACTTATCAATATTAAATAGTGTTTGGTTTGAGTTATCCTCTCTTGCATCGGCGGTAATGGTCAAACCTCTATCATTAAGGGTAATACTGTTATTAGTGTTATAAACACCAACCCTTTCAGATAAGATAAGATTACCAACCAGAGTATCAGCAATAACGCCGTAAGCCTCCTCCATTCGTCCGGTTTCGGGATTATAGAAAGTAAAATCACCAATACCGGCTTTGGATGTCAGCCAGTTATCATCAGTCAGATATAAACCACGATTGATAAGTTTTAATTGTTTGTCATCGTAAGTGTCCGTAATCGGTAAATACTCTTTACAAAGTAAGCCGTGATTATCCCACGTAATATTTTGATTTTCGGCACTGTCAATGATTTTCATTTTTGTAAGTGCTAATCCCTTGTTTACCCAATCATTTAATTGGTCACTACTCTTTTTATTCTGTCCGGTTTGACGGAGCAAAGAGCCGTAGGAAGTAGCCATTGATGCAGCCTGATTCAAAATGCTTTCTACATCGCTTACACTGTTTTGTGCTTGCTTCACATCCGAAAATGTGATTGCAATGTTATTAAGATTATCAAAGTTAATTTCATAATCTAACAGGCGCAAACGGTATAATTTATCATCCACCGCTAATTGAATCCAGTTACCGACAGAGAAATAATCAACAATCGGTTTAAACTCTTTCATCACAAGTAAATTCTTTAAAGTTGCCGTGATGGAGTGTTGCAAAGTAGCAGATTTATAAATTTCTTTCTTTGCTACTTCAATAAATTCAATAGCCGTTTCATAGCATTCAATATTGCTTAAACCATCAGAGGTATAATTATCATTTTGATATGTTGACTCTCTGCGATAAGCGATAAAATCAAGCCATAAATCATAATTATTTAAAAACTGCTCAAAATTTAAAGCGTTTTGAATTTTTACTTTTTCCGCATCAATCATAGTAAGTAAATCAGTAGTAATTTTAATTTCTGATTCTCTTAACTTGATTTCCGCTTTAATCAAATTGAATTTATCATAATAAGGCTTATACATATCACGGTATAAGTCCGGGGACTGGTTCGCCCACGTGTCTTTATCTGCAACGCCTTCTTTAATAAGTGTATCAAGCACGGATTGAGCCGCATCCAGAATAATATTTAAGTTGGTTAAACTGTATTTCTTTAATTCAGTAGTAAAGATTTCATCATCATACTTAAATAGGGTGATAATGTTATTGATGCTGGGTTTGCTTTCTGCTAAAACCTTTTCTATTTCATCGGTCATCAGTTCACTATAATCATCCGTAATTTTTACGCTAACACTATTAGTTAATGCAGTATCATTTGCATCCTTTGTGTTAGTTACACGGAATACACCTGACCATTTATGAGATTCAACATCATATAAGCCGCTATCTTCAATCAATTCAACGGTATAATTGCTATTTACAATGGTTTTAGCCATTGCCAAAACAGATTTACCGGCTGAATCACTTGAAACATTAGATAATTTCTTGACTGCGACGGGTGACAATGAATAACTGTTTAAATTGGCTGCCTGAAAAGCCGCCGTTGTTCTCGTCTCTGTTTCTCCCGTCTGGGTTTCATTGATATAATTAAAAAAGTCCACCGCTTGATAATAGGCTTTAAGTAATTCGGGATAGCCTGTAACATTATCAGCAATGGTCTTATAATCGGTAATATTATATTTTGTGATAAGTTCATTAAAAGCGGTCAACTTATCACCGCTTAAATCAACGGTGTATTCGTTTTGATAATATGAATAGGTTTCATCATATTCATTTAGCCTTTGAATAAGTTCCTCCGTCATATCTGACTTTAACTCATCGGATAAATACCAAATATAACCGCTTCCATTGGGATTACAATTAGCGATAATATCAGTTAAGGTATCATCACCGGCAACCAACTTAAAGCAGTTTTTAACAGAGCCGTTATCTGTGGTAAATGTGATGTCATCGGCTAAATTCTCACTACAAATATAAATGCTCGTGTATTCGCCGTAACCAGTAGAAATATTTTTACTTCCGCATTCATCACAAGCGGTTGTAAATTCGCCCCTATGACCGCAATCAATACAAAACGATTCTAAATCATATACATTGATTTCACGCTTTATATTGCCTTCAGCATCAGAGCCATTATCAATAACAAATAAACAGTTAATTTCTTGTGAAATTGCTTGCAGTGCATCATAAATAGTTGTGTTATCAAAGGTGAAAACCCTTTGAATATTGGAAATTGAAAAATCCACGTGATTCAATTTATAATGTGCTGCCTTTTCTAAAACTCTATGTAATAAAGATTTTTCGGGGTAATTCTCATCATACAGAATGGATGGTTCATAATCATCCTTTGCAATTTCGGTTTCTGTATTGACTTCTAAATCATATAAATAGATTTGTGATAATTCAGCCTCACCCAATGATTTACCGGTCACATTCTTAACCTTTTCATTGGTTTCCGAAATCTCAACATAGATTTCAAACCATAAATCCCACTCTTTACAATAGAGTAATTTAAAATCTTTCAGTTCGTCCCAATGCTGATAACTTACATTATTATCAACTTTGTTTACCCTGAAGGAAATTTCCGATGGAGTATTTAAACCATCACGAAATACTATATTATAAGCCGGTACATTACCTAATTTTTTACCTTTTCGATTAGCCAAAGCAAAAGTAGGCGTTTGTGTGTTGCCGGCATTGTCAAACTTAATTCTAACAGCCATTTATATATAAAACGCCTCCTTTAAAATCCAAAGTCTGAAAGTCTATATAATTTCAGTTTTTGTAACGGCGGTTTAATTGTTGTAATATTTTCAAGAGCATCAGCCAAACAGTCAATCATATCATCGTGTGGGGTATAGTCTACACCTGCAAATGATTCTATTTGCTCTATTGCATCTGTATCATCAGCATTAAAAATCACACGGCTTAAATTGATTTCGGGAATAATCGCTTCAATTCTGCTGCCCTTATTTCTTGTTCTGTTTTCGTTGATAAAGTTAATATCACGATTCTTTAACAAGGGATGATTGCTTATTCTTTCTTGTAAAAACTTTCTATCAGCACCGGAATATGTTTGTTTTTCAATCGAAACAGTGTTAATTTCCGGGTACTCTAAAAGCAATTCAATTACTTTGTTTAAATAATCCTCAAATTCCAATTTATCAATAATACATTTTCTTGCAAACTTTAAGTGTGTGTTTTCCTCCTCACTTAAAACGCAAAATGCGGAATAGTCAGATTTTTTACTTGTGGTTGATGCTGGGTCAACTGAAAGAATGGTTTTAATAAAAACTCTGCTTTCAATCTCATCTTTTGTATTGGTGGAGCAGCCGCCTTTAATTCTTCTTTCACCCAGATTATCAATATCACTTTGATATTCTTGCTTGAATGCAACGGGATTTGCAAAGTATTTACCCGCCAATTCAAAGCGGTCATATTTCTTTTCCCAAATTGTAGGAAAATTCATTTCATCTTGATTATCGTAGTAATAATCTTTTGCATCAGCCAGTGCATAAGGGTTACTATCTTTCTGTTTTAAAAGTTTTCGCACCTTTTGCCAGTGAATATTATTTTCAAAATAATCATCAATATCATCCAGCAGAATACATTTTTCTTTCTTGCTAATCCATAAGGGATGTTTGTCAAAGGTATCATAAACATCTTTATGGAATTGCACTGTACCAACTGCGATAACGTGATTATTGCTATTTTCCAAAGTTTCCAAAAGTCCGGTTTCAATTCGGTTTACCAAATCTGCCCTTGCATCTTCGCCCTTAATCTGGTTTCTTTCTTGTGCATCATCCAAAACCAATAAACCAACACGATAAGAGCCGTAGTTAATACCTCTAACGCCGGATGTACTTGATACGCATAAAATCTTGCTTCTTTGCGGTTTAATATCAAGTTCAATTTCAGATGCATTAAACTTTAAATCTTTGTTGATAATCTCACCAAAGGAATTTTTAATATATTGATTATCTTCTAATTGCATTTTAATAGTGCTAATAAAGTTTTCTGCTTGCTGGCTTGTTGCACTGTCAATCACGTTAAAAGGATGTAGGCAGTACAAAGCAGACCAAATAACAACAGCGGTTGTAATCGTAGTTGTTTTACCAAACGAGCGAGGGAAGATATAACAATTCTTTGTGTTATTGTGGTTTAGAATGTTATCTTGAATTTCATCCCAGATTTCAAAGTGTCTTTGTGATAATGGCACTTTACCGCCGGAATAATCAAAAAGCAGATTGTGAAGATAAATTTCACAGAAATAAGGAAAACACTCTTTGCCTAAACTCCACGCTAACCCGTGATAATCAAAAATATTTTTTTCCTCATTCACATAGGCTTGTGTGCCTCTCACTCTGCCTTGTGTTTGAATTAAATATCTTAAAGTTATTGCTTTTGCTTCTTTAATGTCGAGTGTGTTCATAGTGCCTCCCTTCGGGTTTAAAATTTTGGTGAGAATTTTTGTGGGGTCTCCCGCCCATCTGACCGGCAAAACGCTTTTTAGAAGGCTACCCCCTATCAGATGAGCAAAGAGAAAGAATATATAAAAACAACTATTGCAGACCGATTAAACCACCGGAAAACAATAGTTGCAGAAAGTTATTATATTATTTTTATAGTTTTATTTGATATGTAATAGAGTAAGAGCAACACCAACAAATGATTTTTATTGATTGATTTTAACCACAGAAAAATTTATTCATACAGTGCCGCCCCCTCTTTAACTCAATGCAAAGTGACAGAATCAATGACAAAATAATACCATCACACAATAGCAGAGCCGAAAAAGCCTTGATATATAAGGGTTTATTGTGTGCTATGGCTTCATTGTTCGTCACATAAAACAGTAATAAAACAAACATTTTATTGACATATGCAGAGGGGTACACCCTCAATAATTGGGGTCAATATAGGTAAAGTCTATAATCACCCAAAATATAGAATTGTTTTAGGGGGTATTTTTCAACCCTTAACCATAGGCGGGGTTATTATTCATCCTTGCTTTCTGATTGTCTTAACATCTCATCAGCACGGCGCATAATTTCATCAAGGCTGGATTCATCAGCATTTTCCCGCTTATCTTCAAGAGTAAATGCAGTAGTAACCTTGCCTAAACCTCTATCAATCCATTCTTTTGTTGCATTCAGTTTGTTTCTATTATCGCCCTGTTCTGTCAGTTTCCACAACTTTTCAATCGCTGCGGGTAGTCTCTGCACAAAGATATGGTGAACTCTGGTTTTAATGTCCTGTTCGCTTTTGGCAAGTTCTGCTTTAAACTTCTCATCTTTCAACCAGTTATAAATAGTAGTCCTACTAACTCCCAATTCTTCGGCAATTTTAGTAATTTCATAACTTTCTTGACACATCATTTCGATGCATCTATACTGTTTTTCATTCAAATATTTCAAGTTAACACCTCCTATGAATAACAGTTTTTATTTACGATTTAGTTTACAAATATTTTTGAATTGTCCTGAATGACCATATATAAGGCTGATGCTAATTCATCAACCTTCTTTTCATCTTGTTCACTATATCCCAGATGGTCAAAAATAGCGTGTATTAGTTCGTGAATAAAATCACATTCCATTTTCTGTTTTGCATATGGTGCAATTCTGATAACAAGATTGTTATAGTCAATTTCAGCAGAACAATTTGAATTTCCGAGGTCTAAATTTTTAGTTATCTCAACTTTATAAATTTTACCTCCGATTTTTACTTTTTTAGGTATATTCATTTTTTCAAATTACAGTAATTTTATGAAAGGCACAAAAATTACGATATGCCTCATCATCTCTATTATATACAATCATTTTTTCACCCTGAAAACGGTATAAGCATTCAGTAGTCAAACAATAACCAACATAACCCCAATTTACAAACTTAATAACATTACCCGGCAATGCAAGTTTTAAAAACTGATTATATACATCTTCTTTATTTTCCATCTCTGTGACCAAAGCATCATACTTACGCTTATAAGAAGATTTTCTATTTTCAAACAGAGAAAGAATAATAACAGTACCGCAAATAATAGCGGCAATAATTACACCATTCATTTCATAACCTCACTTTTAAATTCATCCGGAATTTCAACACCAAAATAAATAGCGTTAATTTCCTCAATACTCTTTAAACTTAAAATCCAATAATGCAGAGCATTATAATAAGTCGTATATTTTGTGATATGACTTGTAGCAGCCGCAATAACTGCTTTCATATCCTCACTATCAAAATACTTGCATAATTGCCCGTCTGCGTGATATGCAACTGTTTCAGAACCGGCAGCAATCATACTTGAAATAGTAATTAAATTTAACTGGTCTTGTGTGGTTAAAGAGAAATGATAATTCTCACCATCGCTTAAAACAACGTCAATACCATTTGCGATTGTTTTATTACAAGTGTTTTTCATTTCCGCAACTTTAACCCTTCTGATATAATCAACTGTAATTTCTGTTACAGGGTCAATATATTCATTTTCTTCTACTACCGGAGGTTCAGTTTCAACAATGATTTCTTCTTCAACTTCGAGAGCAGATTTTAAAGTGTTATATTCATCTTCTTCAATCTGAATACATTCACAAGATTCATATTTGAATAAATCAGTCTTAACGGGTAACATCCAGTTATCGTGATATAGAGCATCTTTGTATTGGATATATTGTGCATCACGTTCAGTACAAAACAAAATGATTCTATGCTTTTTCTGAAATTTGCGAAAATCCATAGATGAACCAACACCAATAATATTAGAGCCGCTAATCAGTTTGTAATAATTCATTTATATATACCTCCTTTATAGAATAGAATAATAATATCTCTCTTAAATACACAATTAGAATCAGCCGGATAATATACCCGGCTTCATCTAAAAGGTTCACCAGCAATAATAGAGACTATCATCAAAAAAATAAATGCAAATCGAATAAAAATAAAAAAAATACAATGCCTCTACTATACCAGCAAGAAAAGAGAGATTAAGAAAATGTCATCCTATGTGGATTTGCACCACATTCAATACCTAAAAGGATGATAATTAAACCATAGAGGGGAATCATCAACCATTTGCAAATGCAAATAGGGTGATGGTATTTAATACTATTCTTTATAAGATAATAGATTTAATAAGAATCAAGAATAGTATTAAATATATAGAAATTAAGAATAGTATTGATTTCTATATAAGGATTAAGAATAGTCTTAATTTAATATATATATATAATATTATATAATATATAAGAGACTACCCAATAACACAGATTAAGGCATTGCGCCCTAATCTGGTTATTGTATTATAAATTATCTTTTATTGTAAGTTATCTAAATTCATACCATTTAGCAGTAAACTTAATTTCTGGTTTACGCCTTGCAAAAATGTAATTGGGTAAATCCTGCAATTTATGAACATTAAAATTTACAGGCATACAGAGAGCAAATTTCAAAACAGTCATATAATCATCACTGATAAATTCAACGTTATCATCAATACCACAATCGGGAATTTTGGAAACGATAATAACATCATTTTTCTGTACTGTGGTTACACTCTTAAATGCTCCATTCTCATTACAAAGAATATCAAAGTCATACAATGCTTTAAGCACCATATAACGAGAAGTAACCGCATTTTCAGCAATTTTCTTTTCCATCAGTTTACCGCCCAGATTTGCCGCCTCAACTGCAACTTTTAACGAATCGGCAGGAATGCTAAAACTTGCATCTTCCTTATGCTTTTCATAGTAAACATTAGCAAGAGCCTTTGAAACGATTTCACTGGTTTCATCAACATTAAAAACAAATTTCTTTTCCATTTTCTTCAATCTCCTATAAATAAAGTGTTTTCTAAAAAAGTGACCGCCAGTATCGGTCTGACGGTCACAGTAGAAAGGGGGTAAAAGATAGTCCGATTAAAACCAAAACTATCGGTGTGCTGTTAGTGAAATATGGCAAGATATAACAACACATAAACAAAGCAAAATTTTTAGTTGAAAGTAACGTGAATTAAATGAATCCCACATTCAGCCTATTCCGGGAATTGCACCCAGATAAAAAACTATAATAGGCATATTGTACCCCCTACTTTCAACGGATAGAGGGTACTTGTAGAAAATTCTTCGCACAATGAATATTAGAAAATCGCCCATTTTCGGAGTTGCACCGAATAAAACTCATAACGGGCATATCGTGCATCCGCTGGAAAAGTACGAATGCACTTTGAAAAATTATAACAAGGAAAAAATTCTTTATGCCAAAACCAGCGCAAGCCTGATTCTGCACAGTCTAAAAGGAAAAATATGGTCAAAAGAAAAACCAAACGATAAAAGAGGTATAGCCGGGAAAATAGTTGTGTGAAAGGAGGTTGTGAGAAAAGAAAACCCGGCGCAGTTTGTACGAGTTGCCCTCCCTCTCTTATCATATAGAATATTGCATTTTTAAGGGTCTAACTCTCAATTATTGGGGGTCAATATTTTTGTTGCCACTGTGGGAAAATTGCTTTCTTTTTCTGTCCCTCTCACGTGCAAATGCTGCTTGACAGTCATCACATCTTACTTTGCTATTGTTTGTAGCAATTACAGTAAATGACTTACCACAAACACAGCACGAGCCTTCACGCATTGCCGGAGGTTTCGGCTTATTCTTTTCAATGATGCAATCGGGGCAAATTCGGCTTGCTTGCTCCATTGCACACGCTTCTTTATAGGTGAAGTATTTACCGCAATTCTTGCAAATTCCGATATTCTCTTTTAATACATTTTTTCGGAATTGTAAGCCTAATTCTCTAAAATCAGAAACAAACATTTTTTGTCCTGTGGTTTCATCCATAAATGCAACTCTAATATTGACTTTGTTTGTACGCTGGGGAATTTCAATCAATCCAGCATCAAGCATATCCGCAATTCTTAAATCTCTTTGCTTTCTCGTGCCGCTGACTCTTGCACAATCAAAGATGGTTTTAGAATCGAGGTTTAACCAGCCGTTATTTTTCGGGTTTTTGGCATCGTTCAGTTTGGCAATACAGAGCATAACAAACGCCAATCTTGCATTTGTCTTATTCCTCATATTTGCAATGGTCTTATACTCTTTTTCCGTAATGGTTACGCCGTCAATCTCTAAAAGATTTTTACCGCCGGTGTGCCTTGCAATCTTTTCACAAGTAGCCTCCCACTGCCTTGTATTTTTGGCATATGGGGGGTAATTTTTTTCAAGAAATTCAAGCAGCAATTTTGTAATTCTGACTTTTCGGAATCCGCAATACTGATAGTAGTATTGAGCCAGTAAATCAAGGGTCTTTCTCATTCCGGCAGTATATGTACCGTTTTCAATGCAATTTAAAACATAGTTCTTTTCATTCAAAATAAAGTTATCCATTATAATTCAATTCCTTTCATCTTAAAGTGGTTTCCCAAAAATTCAAAATCGCCTTCAGTGTCATCATCCACCAAAGAGGGGTAAACCATAGTATTATTGTTTCTTTCAAGTAAATTTTTAATGATTTGAGAGCCGCAAACATCCCACGCAAACGCTTTACTACAATTTGAGGTATAGCAAAGGTCAATCACAATATCACAAAGCACACGAGCATCAGGGCAAACACAATCACACTGATAAATGAAATAGTTTTTCATTTGCTGTTTTTCAATATCAACGGTATCTTTATCAAGGGCGGTTTCTTTTGCAATCTGCTTGAATGCTGCAACCCTTGCTTGATATTCTTCCCAAATGGTTTTTACTTGCTTTGCCATTTGTACGGAATAAGCGACGCCGGATTTTAAAACACTGTAATCAAAAGCACCGTTATCATTGGTGAATTTCATACCGTCAAATTCATTTTCAAAGATTCTGCAAATTTTATTGACAGTGCAATTATTCATTGATACCGGCAATTTTGCAAAGTAGTTTTCCAAAAAGATTTTTACATCATCTGGAGGGTTATCCATTGCACACAGTTCATCAATGCTTTTTCTGAATCTGCGAATTGCGTTACTGTTGCTATCCTTTATATACTGGGTATATTCAGCCTTTAAATCCGGGTATCTGTATATCATAAAATAAGGCTTTTTAGGGGCTACAATGGCTTTGTTTTCATCGGTCATATCTTTACTATACTGATACCAATATTGAGGCATAGGGAGCGACACAACGCCTTTAATGCGGTCAATCGAACATTGCTGATAATGTTGACTGCACATAATTCTATATTCAAGTGTTTTATACTCTGGGGAATCTACCGGGAACATAGATTTAATATCAAACATTGCCGTTGCTCTGTTGGTGATAGCACCAATATCATCATTAAAGGCAATTTTGTTACATTCGATTAAATCAGATTCGGTAACAAGTTTCTTTTCTGCCTTTTTCTGAAGGCAAAAGATAGTTTTTGCATTTTCCGTATTTCTTAATAAAACCGGATTATCTGTAATTAAATTTGTGTCACCGTCTTTATCCATACCATTCATAGCATCAGATGCAGAATCCCACGCATTGAAAATTAAAGCCGTGGTAATGTATTGATACCAATAAAGGGCATCACTACTATTATTCAAAACCATTTTTCTGATATTGTTGTAACAGGTCATCGGCGCACGATAACAAACTAATTCTTTTGCTTTTCGGTCAATCCAATACTTTTGATAGACTTCACCCGCCTTCAGAATACCAGTAACAGGCAGATTAAACATTGATTGAGCAAGGGCGAAGGGGTCACCGGCTACCATAAGATAATTGCCGTTTACTGTGATTGTGCCTTTCTTTGCATCGTTTATTTTCTTCTTTAATTGGTTATGGATGGAATGTTTAATATAGGGGTCTTTCACCAATTCGGGCATAATGCAAAGAGCCTTCACAAAGTCATCATTCATTTTTGCAACGTTTGTTTCGGTCAGATTGATACCAGCCAAATACACTATTGCTTTTCTGTAATCGCCGCCCAGAATGTCATTGATAATATCAACTGTTGGTTTGCAAAGTTCGTTTAAATCCTCATCATTAAATGAGTATGGATTAACAAACTGATAGTTTAATTCCCTCACAGATTCAAGGGTATGGGGGGTTATTTTCGTAGTGCTGAATTGATAGCCATTTTCTAAACAATTCTTTTGATAATCTTCCCAATTTTCATAACTATCCCAAAGTTTTAATTGGGATGCAGTTAAAATAACCTCTGCATTGCGAATATCACGAACATCACCCCAAACATCCACAATTTCATATTTACCGGATATTTTCTCTGCAAACTCAATAAAGTTAAATGTATATAACATTCCTTTTTCAAAGGCATAGCGGGTATTCATTCCAGATATAGGAGCATCAACACCGGTTAAATATTGGTTGACTTTTGCGGAATAGGACGGCAGCATTAAACCAAAACCATCACTATCATTATGTTCAATGTCAACGCCGTTTTCATATGTTAGTATGGGTTCGCCGTCTGTCTCATCACTAATCTTAATAATATCTTCTTTAAAATGGGTGATGCAGTCATTAACTACAATCACGCCTTCAGGCTGGGGAATAGGGGTAGAGCCGGAAGCGGTCAAGGCTTGATATGCTTCTAACTTACCCGGCACAAGTGGAATATTAAGATTGCGCCCGTTGTCAATTCTCTTTTTGATTTCATCGTATAAATCAGCATTGATATAAACAATGGTTCTATTCTTCACGCCGTTTGTAGTGCCAAATAAGCGGCGGTAAGTGATACCATTGATTTTAAAGCCTTTGTTTGCTCTGTCATAATCCTTTACACTATCCATAATGACAGCAACATAATCTTTCTGAAATTGCAGGTCATACAATTTGCTATAAAGATTTCTGATTTTGTTTTTTGTATGGGTAGTATTATTATTTTTCTTGCCTTTCTCTCTACCAATAGCCGCTTTAATACTCTTGATTTCAGCGTTAGCATCTGCAATACCGTTTAATTGGTCAAGCCATCGCATAATTTGCGAATCAGCCAGAGCAACAATTAAATCGGGGTAGTTTCTCATTGCATCATTAAGGGATAATGTTAAATCCCATTTATGTTTTTTCAGGAATTTACTATTTATCTTGTAAATTCTTCTTTGTTCACTTGCCATTTTCATTTTTATCACACTTAACCTTTCAAATATATTTTAAGCCTCTTTTCGCCCATTCCTGCGGCATAGTGCAAGTACCGTTTAACCATCTTGCCATAGTCTGCATAACAACGCCGTAATGCTGGGCGCATCTGTTACAACTGTTAAAAGTCATACCATCACATTCAACCGGCTTACCAAATCTTTTTGATAGTTTCTCTTTGGTTTCTTCACTTCTCTTTTGTCCCGTTCTGGCTTTTGCGCCTCTTGCGGTTCGTGTACCCCAATTAGAATTTATTTTATGTGTAACCCACATCAGATTAGCAACGGTATTATCTTTCTTATCCTCTGATAAGTGATTGACTTCCGGCAGATTATGCGGATTAGGAATAAAAGCAATAGCCACAAGGCGATTTACCCGCAATGTATGACGTTTGCCATCTTTATATATGCCTACTCTTAAATAACCTTTGCTATCTGTTGCTTGCTTTAAAATTCTTTCGTGATAATAAAAGACTCTGCCTAATTTCGGTACATATCTTTCATATGTAATGGATTTTACACGCCCTAAATTTGATACTTGATACAGGGGGTAATTTTTAATTGGTCTCCATTCCTCACCGGGTAAACTTTCAATTTGCATAAATTCATAATAATGTTTCATTACAATCAATCCTTTCAACTTTTAATTTTGCTTTTTAGAATCCATATTTCTTTAAATAACTGTCTATCTTGTTTAATGTGCTGGGGGATAGTTCAATATCGCCTTTTTGCCATTGATAATAAGTGCTGCGACCTATCCCGCAATTATCGGCAAACTTTGCGACTTGAACGCCCAATTCATCAATAAACTTTTTGCATCTTTCTTTTAGTGACATATTGCACCGCCTTTCTTTAAACATTTGAATATATTTGTCTGTAAAAAATATATAGAAAAGAGGGAACATTTTTTATATTTCCCTTCACTATACAAAAATCAGTGTTTTTTTATAGGGGTCTCAAAACCCTTGCAACACAAGCAATTATTGAGGGTCTAAACGGGGTTATCTCAAAATTAAAATGATTACATCTAAAAATTGCTAACCGTAACATTTTTCTATTCCCATTCACTATACGAAAATCAAGGTTTTTTCCGGTGTACCTCATAACCCTTGCAAACAGTAGAGAAATTGAGGGTTTAAAAGTGCTTATCTCAAAAAACGCTTGCTAACATCTCAAAATGAACTGGTATTATTTCTTATTTCCCCTCTATATACAAAAATCAATGTTTTTTCGGGAATGCTCGAAAACCCCTAAAACACATAGACTTTTTGAGGGTTTAAAAGGGGTCATCTTCAAAAACGCTTCGTTACATCTCAAAATGAACTTGGGGGACATACTTTTTTAATTCCCATCTATTAACGAAAATCGGGGTTTTTATAGAGGGGTCAAAAATCCATTGATATACCGCCGTTTTTAAGGTCTGATTTTTAGCCAATCTCAAAATATAAAAACGGAATTTCTATATACCCCTTCACTATACGAAAAATCGTGTTTTTTGCTAAACCCTCTCAACAGGGGGTTGACCCCTCAAAAATTGGGCGTGTTTTTACCTTATCAAAAATTCATCTCAAAATTGCTGTGTTTACATTTGCAAAATGCGCTGTAACCACTCATCATAAACGCTTATTTGCTCCCGGTTAATTATCTTGTTATCTTCCGTTAAATCACCCTTGACAACTGCAATAATGCCGGTACGGTTCTTTTTGCCGTATCGGTTCATATCTTCCAGTGCTGCGCCCTCATCATCAAAAGTATTTAATACTGTTTCTGTAAAGCCTTTAACCCTTACAAGGTGATATTTTCTTGTGTCTTTCTTTGCTCGTGCCATTCCATACCTCCAGAAAATGAAAAAAGGCTATGCAATCTAACCCCCGTTGAATATAGGGGGTTAAAGAATTACACAGCCTGCAAAATGCTTATAAAGCATCAGGAAATTTTTATATTAAATTGTCATCGTCATCAATAAAGTATTCCGCTATCTCTATCCAGTGAGCAATATTTTTTAAAATAAATTCTTCCATTGAATCCGGCGGGTTATCTGCATCCAAACCGCAAACATTAGTTAAATTGCCATAGCCGAATTTAACAATATAGAATTCAATTAAACCATCCTCCGGGATAACATATATTAAATACTTTGCATTGTCCTTATTTATATATTCATAGCGGTCAATATCAATCTGCATTTTCTTCATTTGGTTTACCGCCCAATCTTTCAATATATCGTTTCATTCGCTCAACGTCTGACGGCTTCCAGCCATAAGACAACATTTTTTCTTCAAATTCATTCGGATAGAATTTGTAAAAATCAGCGTTTCTTTTTGCGACACATTTTAAATGCTCTAATTCATAGTCCTTTATGGTTTATCACCAACTTTCATTTTATCAATAATATTTGCTGTCCTTTCTTCGTCCAGCCTCATATATTCGCTTTGTAATTCCTCTGAACTACCACAGGACAAAAGCGGAATTTCAACGCCGAAATCTTCAAAAATTCTCTTTTGCCAATACTTGATTTTTCTGGTTTCCTCATCAACAAAACTATTCTTTTTCATTTCTTTATTTTCCTTTCTTCTTATGCTACATTGTTTAAAATCTTTTCGATAACTGCCATTTCGTAAACATCCGTATAGAATGTATCAAGGGCAGCACTTGCACCACACATCAAAGTTAAATTGCCATCGAAGGCGGTATTGCTGTATTGCCAATTATGGATATACTTTTTATACTTCTTTGCATTGATACCCTTTGTATTTACCCAATCGGGAGAAAGAACCAATTCACAACCGATTTTTGTATTTTGGATTTTGCCGGTGCTTTCATTAAAGGTAATTTCAAAATAATACTTTACCTTATTGCAGAGGCGGCGGGGCATCCATCCGCATTTTGTATTTTTCTCAATTTCCTTTTTTGCTGCCTTGAAAAGTGCTTTCTTTACTTCCGGGCGAAGGTATGAGCCTTTAAAATACCCCTTGAAATTTCCCATTGTTTCAGACTCATCATAAAAGACAGTAGGGATAACAAATTTTCTTGTTTCAACATTAACCAGTTTCATAATAAATTTACCTCCAGAAATTTAATCAATGATATTTGTGAAATTCACGGTGTAGGCAACCACAAGATTTTGTGTTACCGCTTATCAAGTAGTTAGTTGGTACATCGGTATATTTCCCGCACAAAAGGCACTTACAACGCCATACTGCCCTTCGATGCTGATTTGTACCAACTCTTTTTATGACCTTCAGATAATTTATTGTCTGTCCGGTCAAGTCCTTTGCATTGGGTCTCTTTTTGATGCATCCGCACGACTTCTTATGACCGCTTTTTAATTCGGTTGTGCTTGCCGTGGTAATGCTCCCGCATAGTTTGCATTTGCATTCCCACATTGTACGCTTGCCGTCTTGCTCATCAGCCTTTTTTATGACCTCTAAATTATTAAAGGTCTGTCCCGTCAAATCAATTTTCATTTCCTTACCCCCTTATGCTCTCAAATATCCAAACCCAGCACCATTATCAGCGCATTCACCGCCGTCAATGATAAAGATTTTCTTTCTCTGCGGTTTCTGCTCGTAGATAGATTTAATGGTAATGGTCTTTTCGGTTCTCTTAATGACTTCAACCGTTTCAAATAAGTTATGGTCATTAAAGCAGCGGGAAGAATAAGTTTTACCAACCTCAAATTTTTTCATTGTGATTACCTCGCCTTTCGTTGTTGTAACCACATTATAAACGATTTCGTTTTATTTGTCAACACCATTTTGAGAAAAATTTTAAAATATTTTCGTTTTCTTCCATCGTTCAGTTTTAAATTTTTATTTTCAATGGTTTTATTGACTTTCAAAAAGGAATATGTTATACTGTTTTATAGTAAATGAGTTACCACAGCCGAAATATAAAACTATACCGTTAAAGCCATTTAAACGGCTTTAAAATCGTTTTAAATTTTGGGTATATAAACACTCATTAAATTATTGAAAATTGATTCTGGGGCATTGTAGAGCCTCATAGAGCCTTTAAAACATCGGGAGGATATAAAATGCAATTTAAAATCAATGATAGATTGTATGACCTTAATTCTTTAACGCCTGACGGGGATGACAAAATCACATATCATTTAATAAAACTGCTGATTCAAGAGGCAGATTCAGACTTATCCAAAACAACCCGCAAATTTAACAAACTATTCCCGGATGAAAAAACCACATCCCAAAATTTAAGCAATAAACTATATAGAGACTCTTTGAGGGTCACACAGTTTTTAAAATTGCTTTCTGCTCTGGGTTATACATTATCCTTCGATATTGTCAAAGATGATTTTGCAAAAGTAGAAGATACCCAGCCAATAACACCCGCCATCAAAGATGATAGAAAATTTAGCGATTTACTTATTGAGGGTTACGCCGATTGCAAGAGCATCAATTTTGATAGTATCATCATTGCCGGTGCAAGAGCATCAGAGGCGGCGCAATGGATAGCAGAAAATTTAGATACTTTTAAGGAAATGGACGAAACACAAGAAATTATGTTATTGATTGCTGCGAACCGTGAATTTAAAGTGAATTGCAAGCCGGTTGCTGAAGGTAGAAATTTCAAAATGATGTAATATTTTTAGGGTATAACGCTTATGTTATGCCCTAATTTATTTTTAGGAGGTTTATTCAAATGATTATCACGAGCAATTACACCATCTATAAAAAAGGGGCATACACTACATATTAAATAATGATATTCCGCTTTGTCCCCTCTGTAATGGCACTGTAAGAGCCAGAGACAGCCGCCAAAGGCTTGTTAAGGATTCGGCAGGGTCTTTATATATCTTTCAATTACGGCGGTTTAAATGCCGTTTATGCGGTTCTATTCACCTTGAATTACCAGACTGCATACAACCACAAAAGCACTATTTCCGGCTAACCATTGAAAAAGCAAAGGAAGATAAAAAAATATGTGCTGCGGATGACAGCACAATAAGACGATGGAAAAAATAATATACACCCGTTTTGCCTTTTCGCCCTCATTCCCTTTATGCTAAAATCTGAATGCAGATTATTAAAGGGGGTGGGGGCATTTTCTACCAATAAGCCAGAGCCAAAAGAAAGGAAGCGGAAAAAGATGATTATAATGATATTGCTATTAGTCATCCTTATTATCCTTGTATTACTGCTTTTCAAGTGTTGCAGTAATAGAGGGATAACGCCACCACCTTCAGACAGCACAAGCACAACCACATCAGAGCCAGAAAAAACACTTGACTTTATACCGGCTGGGGAAGAAGGCAGAATCACAATACCGGGTTATGCCGGAATTTATCTTAAAGCCGGTACGAACCAACAAACGGTTGATTTTCACAATCCAGAAACAAACGATTGTTATTTTAAAATCTCTCTTTATTTATCCAATGACTTTTTATTATATGAAAGTGATTTGATAAAGCCGGGTG
Organism: Clostridia bacterium; assembly: GCA_017549665.1. The sequence continues at coordinate 45,848 of JAFYUD010000092.1, forward strand.
AACATATAACCAACATAACAATCAATCAGAAATTGCAAAAAGGGATTTACAAAAACTGTTTGTTGGTTTATCAATGCTATTCGCTTGACAGTCAAAAGCAGTTAAACGGCAGCACACAAAACATTGAAATCAATTCAAGATGAAAGAGGTAAAAAAACACTATGAAAAAAATTATAGCACTTGTTTTGTCCCTTGTTTTAATGCTGGGGACGGCTACAACCGCATTTGCAGCGGATGAGCCATATCAAGGAATGGGAGAAACACAAGTAACCGCCTATTCTTACGGCACGTTTTATTTTTCAATTCCTGAAACGGTTGAATTTACAAAGATGGTAAACAATGAATGTAGAATTCAAATCGGGGAATATGATATTGATACAACGGATGCAATTTGTGTATCAATCGGTAATTTTAATTCTGATGGTTGTATTACTTTGAACCACAACACAAAAGAAGATGTTACCGCCAATTTGATGATTTACAAAGATTATGAAATGACAAATCAACATACCGATTCTGCAAGTCCTTTATTTACTATCTCATATGACGAACTCGAATCAAATATTTATGATGAGTACACTTTTTACGCACGATTAGACCCAAATGCAAAAGCGGGTTATTATTCCGGTGTAATTCAATTTTACTTTAACATAATGCAAGGCGCATTTGCCTAATTAAAAATAAAAATTGCTCCCTGTCCTTTGCCGGATGGGGAGCATATTTTTTTGACCTTTTAGAGAGTAGCAAGAATATAAACTAAAATCATCTTGTCACAAAATCGCTGTGACAAACTCATTTTAATCTACATATAAAAAACACCGCCACTTGTTAAAGTAGCGATGTTTATATGCTTGATATTCTCTTATTCGGTCATTGTGTGGTATTTTCCTGTGGTCAAATGTGACAAATCATTGATAGATTTATGATAAATTCGATTTGTGATATGCGAAAACCACCATATATTGTGTCACATCTTACCGCAAAACACTATATATTGTGTTTGCTTAATCTAACGGCTTCATCGTGGGGAAAAGGAGGACATCTCTGATAGCTGCTGAATCTGTAAGGAGCATACACATTCTGTCGATACCGAAACCGATACCGCCTGTGGGTGCCATACCGTATTCAAGAGCTGTCATAAAGTCTTCGTCTGTTGTGTTTGCCTCGTCATCGCCTGCAGCGAGCTGAGCTTCCTGAGCCTTGAATCGTTCTCTCTGGTCGATGGGGTCGTTAAGCTCTGAGTAAGCATTTGCCATTTCCCAGCCGTTCATGAAGAACTCAAAACGTTCAACGTAATCGGGATTTTCGGGCTTTCTCTTTGTAAGAGGAGAAATCTCAACGGGATGATCCATAAGGAATGTGGGCTGAATGAGATGATGCTCAACAAATTCTTCAAAGAAGAGGTTGAGGATGTCGCCCTTTGTATGTCTGTCTTCAAATTCAACGTGTTTTTCTTTTGCAAGAGCCTTTGCTTCTTCATCAGACTTGATTTCGTTGAAATCAACACCTGCATACTTCTTGACAGCATCAAGCATTGTGATTCTCTCAAAGGGTTTGCCGAGGTCCATTTCAACACCGTTGTAGACAATCTTTGTTGTGCCGAGAACAGCCTGAGCAACGTGACGGTAGAGGTTTTCTGTAAGGTCCATCATACCGTGGTAATCTGTATATGCCTGATAGAGTTCCATAAGAGTGAACTCGGGATTGTGTCTTGTATCAAGACCTTCGTTACGGAAAACACGACCGATTTCGTAAACTCTTTCCATACCGCCGACAATAAGACGCTTGAGGTAAAGTTCAAGTGAAATTCTGAGCTTGAGGTCTTCATCAAGAGCATTGAAATGTGTTTCAAAGGGTCTTGCAGCAGCACCGCCCGCATTTGAAACAAGCATAGGTGTTTCAACCTCGATAAAGCCCTGTGAGTCAAGATATCTTCTGATTTCTCTGATGATAAGAGAACGCTTGATAAAGGTATCCTTTACATCGGGGTTCATAATAAGGTCAAGATAACGCTGACGGTATCTTGTTTCTGTATTTGTAAGTCCGTGATACTTCTCGGGAAGAGGAAGAAGTGACTTTGTAAGGAGTTTGACTGATTTAGCATGAACTGAAATCTCGCCTGTCTTTGTTTTAAAAACAAAACCTTTGACTTCAACAATATCACCAATGTCATATTTCTTGAAATCAGCATATTCTTCTTCGCCTATGTCATCACGTCTGACATAAACCTGCATTTTGCCTTCACGGTCATGAATATTCATGAAACTTGCTTTACCCATGGGGCGTTTTGTCATGATTCTGCCGCAGATAGAAACATCCTGATTTTCAAGTTCATCAAATTTTTCAATGATTTCGGTGCTGTGATAATCCTGCTGGGCAAGAGTCACCTGAAACGGGTCTTTACCTGCTTCCTGAAGTGCTGTAAGCTTATCAACACGGATTTGTCTGAGTTCATTGACACTCTGTTCAGGTGCTTCGGTTTCAGCAGCCTGATTCTTGATTTCGTCTGCCATTTTTATGCTCCTTAAATCTATAGTGAATTACTTTGAAATTTCTCTGATTTCAAGAGTGATAACTCCGCCGGGAGTTTCAACATCAACAACATCGCCAACCTTGTGACCGAGAAGGCCTTTGCCGATGGGTGATTCATCAGAAAGCTTGTTTTCGAGAGGATCTGCCTGAGGGAAACCTACGATCTGATATTTTACTTCTTCATTGAATTCCTTATCGAACACTTTTACAAAAGAGCCGATGTGAACTGTGTCTGTTCCGAGTGCTGATTCATCAATGATTTTAACGTGCTGAAGTGTATATTCAAGTTCGGCTATGCTTGCTTCAAGTTTTGCCTGTTCTGATTTTGCTTCATCATATTCGCTGTTTTCGGAAAGGTCACCGAATGACTTTGCCTCTTTGATTTTTTCTGCGACTTCATGTCTTCTTGTTGTACGCATTTCAACAAGTTTCTCTTTTAATTCGTCAACAGCCGCCTGGGTTAAAAGAAATTCGTCTGCCATTTTATTTCATCCTTTCAGATACTTATATCTTTACATTACAAGATATTATAACCAAAATATATTTATATGTCAAGTTATACATAAAAAATTATGCTCTTATATCTGTCTGCACTTGCACAAATCCGGTTTTTCATATATTCAACAAGCTCCGTCACGGTAATTTCTTCATTATTTTCAATAAACGACAAGCAATAAGCCCTGGACAAACGCTTTTCAAAATTGAATTCATTGACAGCCGCAAGAAAAACATTTTCATCAATATACCCGGGGCACAGTTTTTTTATATCATCAAAACCTTCTGTCTTTGCAGGAATAAAACCTCTGCAAGCCGAAAACAGAAAACCCTTCCCTCTGTAATCAAAAGTATTATCCGTATCAATTATTATTGAATGACTTTCAGCATCCTTTATGCTGTCGGTTATAACAACACCTGCACCTATTTCATCATAAACAGACTGAACCTGTGAAAAATAACGGTAATCATTTTTTGTTATTACAATCGTTTCGGCTGAATACCTTGCAATAAGAGGCAGAAGAAATGCATATTGTCCTTTTTTATCATTTATGTAACACTTGGTTCTGAGGCCTGACAGATAAAGTTCTTTGATAATAATAGAAAGTGTGTTGAAAATAAGCATATTGAAAAATTTTTCACCCGTAAACTTTTTTACAGAGCAATCATCACCGAATCTGATATTTTCTCCCGCAAGCACACGTGATGAATGCTTGCCTATAAATGCGGTAACTTCATCCCAGTCAACACCGTTTGCGGAATCATTCACATCAACAATATAAAATCTTTCACCGCCGTTTGTCCTGAATTCAGATACTTTACGGACAGCTTTTCCTTTTTTTGTTTTCTTTTTTCCCGAACTTACAACATTGAGTATTACAAACATTTTTATCCCCCTCGGACATTACATCTGTAATATATATTGAGCATCTGCAGACATTATCACAAGAAAAATCGTTTAGTTATAATATTACTTTATATTATTTTTAATTTTAGTCTTGTTAAACTTTCTTATATATGATAAAATAACTATAAATATACTAAAATGGGTGCGTATGATGAAAAAAATCTTTTCCATTATTATTGCAATTATAATATTATTGTCTTTTCAGATTTTCGCTGATGCGCAGGTCAATATAGGTGCATTTACTGAGGCTTACAAAAATCCGAACGGTAAAACAATGATTGTTTCCGACAAAGGTGACATAACAACAGCTCCCGAAAACTCACTTATGGCAATTCATAATGCAGAAAAAGCAGGGGCTGACATCATAAAAATTGATGTAAGAACAACTGCTGACGGTGTGCTTGTTCTTATGGCAGACGAAACAGTTGTAAGAACCTGCAACGGTTACGGTGAGAACACGGTAGTTTCCGAAATGACTTATGAAGAAATAAAACAGCTCAATCTTCTTGGGGGAAAAGGCGGTTACGGTGCAAAAAACACAACTCTTACAGTCCCCACGCTTGAAGAAGTATTTGATGACAGAAAGCTGTCATATCTTTCTTCCGCATCGGTTGAAACAAAACAGAAGTCACTCTTTATGCTTGACTTTGACTGGTCAATAAGAGATAAAATCAGCAATCTTGTTATTGAAAACAATATGGGCAACGAAGTCATTTTTTATATTGACGATGCTGCTCCCGATGAAATCACCGCATGGAAAGAAACACTCCCCTTTGAACCTATGATTATGACATATTTCAAAGGAAACGTAATTTTTGCCGCAACGGCAAATGTTAAAAATGATGCTGAAATTGCAGACGGTATCCATCTTGCAACAAAAAATCCTTACGGCGTTATTTTCGGAGAAACCGTTCAGGACACAGCAAAGGAATCAGGCATCAGGACAATGGCTTCTGCTTCAAGACCCGAAATCTGCGGAACACAGATTCAGGATACGGAGGTCTGGTGGGATTATCTTATCACTCAGGGATTCAATGTGATTATGACAGACCACGTAAAAGAGCTCAGAGCATACCTTGACGACTGCAACGAAAAAGAATGGTTTCTTGAAAAATACTTTTACGATACCATAGAAGGTTATTCACTCCCTGATTTCAATTCAGATAAGTTCCTCGATTACAAACGTGCATACAACAATGCGTATGATTATATCACAGATGTAATCAATGACCACAGCTCTTCAAGAAGCGACATTGTAACCGCTGAATATGAAATAAAAAAAGCAATTGACGACATTCATGCAAACTACAATGCTCTGCAGGAAGGCACAGCGGGTATGACCGTTAATCCCCTGACAATTCTGCTTTCAACATTTGCAATCGCAATTGTAACTGTTGCTGAAATCTATGTTTATAAAAAGAAAAAGAAGTAAAGGAGAACAGCTATGGATAAAACATTATTTCTTACGCTGACAATCTGTGCATGTGTTATTGAAACAGTCTTCACTCCGTTTTTTCTTCATTACCAGAGACCCGGCATATGCCTTAAATCATTTATCTGTAAAATGATTTGTGCCAGCATGTTTCTTACAGTCGGCATTCTTGCATATGTATACACAAGAAACACATCGGAATTTGCAAAATTCCTTCTTATCGGTCTTGCATCATCGTGGTTCGGTGATATGTTCCTTCATATGAAGCAAGGCTGCAAAGTAACATTCGGAATCGGTATGGCATTCTTTGCCGCTGCCCACGTGTTGTACCTTGTTGCTTATTCAAAGGCGACAAATCTCTACTTCCCCGACAGAAGCTTCTTCACACTTCCCGAAGTTATTTTTGCAATTACGGTAGTTGTTGTTTTCTACTTTATTTACAAAGGCAAGGGACAGATAAATTTTGCAAGTCCCATTATGTCTGCTTTTGTAATTTACGGGCTTATACTCGTGACAATGTTTGTAAAAGCCGTATCATTCGGTGCACAGTACATAGCTGCAGGCAACTCTGTTTTCGGCGGACTTTGTCTTGCATTCGGAGGAACACTTTTCTTCTCCTCAGACCTTACACTCGTTCTTCTCATGTTCAATGAAAAAATGAAGAAGAACCACAGACTCAAGGATTACAACATCGGTTCGTATTTCCTCGGTCAGACACTTCTCGCACTTTCAGTCCTTTCAATAGGACTTATATAATATCGGAGGCTAAAAACAATGAGAGCAATTATTTCAGTTATCGGTAAAGATACAGTCGGTATTCTTGCGGCTGTTTCCGCAAAATGTGCAGATTACAATATCAATATTCTTGATGTAACACAGTCTGTTCTTCAGGATATGTTTGTAATGGTTATGATGGCAGATATTTCAGGTATCAACTGCGATTTTGCAAAGTTTGTTGATGAAATGTCAGCCCTCGGCAACGAAAAAAATCTTTCAATTAGAGCAATGCACGAAGACATCTTCAATGCAATGCATAACATCTGAGGTGACGGACATTGCTTAACACAAAAGATATTCTTGAAACCATAACTATGATACAGGACGAGAATCTCGATATCCGTACTATCACAATGGGTATCTCACTTCTCGACTGTTGTCACTCAGACATTGACATCTGCTGTGAAAAAATCTACAACAAAATCACTACATACGCAAAAGACCTTGTAAAAACAGGTGAACAGATTGAAAAAGAACTGGGTATTCCCATTATCAACAAACGAATTTCAGTCACACCCGTCGCAATGGTACTTGCAGCATGCGAAAACAAGGATGCAGTAAAAATTGCACTCACTCTTGAAAAAGCAGCTGTAAAATGCGGTGTCAATTTTCTCGGTGGTTTCTCAGCTCTTGTTCAGAAGGGCTTTGCCCCCGGTGACAGAGAGCTTATAGAAGCTATTCCCGAAGCACTTGCTGTGACAGAACACGTATGCTCAAGTGTCAATATCGGTTCAACAAAAACAGGTATCAATATGGATGCCGTAAAGCTTATGGGTGAAACAGTCGTTAAGGCTGCTGAACGCACAAAGGATATGAACTGCATAGGTCCTGCAAAACTTGTTGTTTTCTGTAATGCTCCCGAAGACAACCCGTTTATGGCAGGTGCATTCCACGGTGCAGGCGAACCCGATTGTGTTATTAATGTCGGTGTTTCGGGTCCCGGTGTTGTAAGAGCGGCACTTGCAAAATCAAAAGACCTTGACCTGACTCAGGTTGCAGATCTTATCAAGAAGACAGCATTCAAAATCACAAGAATGGGTCAGCTTGTAGGTACAATCGCATCAGAAAGACTTGGTGTACCCTTCGGAATCGTTGATCTTTCACTTGCTCCCACGCCTGCAATCGGTGACTCTGTTGCTCACATTCTTGAAGAAATCGGTCTTGAGCAGTGCGGATGTCCCGGCACAACAGCGGCGCTTGCAATGCTTAATGATGCAGTCAAAAAGGGTGGTGTAATGGCATCAAGTCACGTAGGCGGTCTTTCAGGCGCATTCATTCCTGTCTCTGAAGATGCCGGAATGATTGATGCAGCAAGAAGCGGTTGTTTACGCCTTGAAAAGCTTGAAGCGATGACAGCGGTATGTTCAGTAGGCCTTGATATGATAGTTGTACCCGGTGACACAACAGCCGCAACAATTTCAGCAATTATTGCAGACGAAGCCGCAATCGGTATGGTCAATTCAAAAACAACTGCAGTAAGAGTTATCCCCGCAATAGGCAAAAAAGAGGGCGAAGAGCTTGAATTCGGCGGACTTCTCGGTTCAGGTCCCATAATGCCCGTCAATACATACTCCCCTGCAAAGTTCATCAATCGTGGCGGAAGAATCCCTGCTCCTATGCAGAGCCTGAAAAACTAAAAAAATAAGCAACAGCACGACCTTTTTCAAGTCGTGCTGTTTTTGATTTATACCACAATCTGAACTTTACTGCCGCCTGTTTTTTCTTTTGTAACGACAATCTGTTTATCGATTTTTTCTTTGAGTTCTGCAACGTGAGAAATGATACCGACAAGTCTGTTTCCGTTTTCGGAAAGTGAGGTCAGAGCTCTCATAGCCTGCTGCAATGACTCACCGTCAAGTGAGCCGAAGCCTTCATCAACAAACATTGTGTCAAGTCTTATACCGCCTGCCATAGCCTGAACCTCATCGGAAAGACCGAGTGCAAGCGAAAGCGAAGCCTTGAAACTTTCACCGCCCGAAAGTGATTTTACATCTCTTACAGAGCCGTTATAATAATCTTTTACATCAAGTTCAAGACCGCTCTGCGAACGGTTATTTGTTGCTGTTTCCCGACGGATGAGTTCATACTGACCGCCTGACATAACCATAAGCCTTGTGTTTGCCCTGCGTATGATGCGTTCAAAGAAAGTTGCCTGAATATAAGTTTCAAGCATAATTTTTTCTCTTGATGCAATATTGCCGTTCGCAGTATTTGACAAGGCTTTTACCCATGTCCATTTTTCTTCAATAACAGAAAGCTCCGAAGCTTTTGATGCTATATTTTCCTTTGCACGAAGGTTTGTATCAATACGTATTGAAAGAGTTTTCTGCTTTGCTGAAAGCGATACCTTCTTTTCAAGGAGAGTCTGTTTTTCTTCCTGAATTGCAAGAACATCAACATCTTCTTTTTCTTCAAGTGATTTTTTCAGTTGTTCAATTTTACCTTTGAGCTGAGTCAGAATATTTTCAATCTTACGACAATCGTTTTCAGCCTGTTCAAGAGTCTTTTTGTAAACCTCGTTTTCATTTTTCAGCTTATCAGCAGCTGTTTTTGCTTCTGTTTTACCTGAAAATCTGAGTTTTCCTGCCAAAACATCAATCTGATTGAGTGTTTCCTGAAGCTTTGATTCATCAGCAGCAATTTTCTTTTCCGTTTCAGCAAGCTGAGCACGCATTTTTTCAAGCATAGCTTCTTTTTCGGGAACTGCCTTTTCAAGCATTTCCTTACGCTGTAATCTGCTGTTTATTTCTTTGATTTCAGCATCACGCTTCCGGGATTCTTCATTGATTACAGCAAGGATTTCCGAAGCCTTTTCTTCAGCTGTTTCAAGTTCAACAGTTGCAAGAAGTTCATTACATTCTTTTATAAGATTTTCTTTTCCGGTTGATACTTTACCTGATATTTCACTTGCTTTGCGACTTGCAACGGATGTCAGCTCAGCCGCATCGTCAGCACTCTTCTTCGCATTTTTGAGTTCAGATTCCGTAGGTGCTTCTGCTGGTTTTAAAGCCTTCCCGGGATGAGAAAGAGAGCCGCATACGGGGCAGGGCTGACCGTCATTGAGTGATTCAGCAAGAATACCTGCCTGACTGTCAAGAAAAGCTTTGTTGAGAATATTGTACTGAGCTGTTTTTTCGGCTGAAATCTTTTCGGCTCTAAGATAATATTCCTGAGCTGTAATAAGCTCATTTTTAAGTTTTGCGAATACAATAAGTTTCTTTTTAAGTTCTTCTGTTTTGAGTTTTTTGTTTTCTGCAAGTTCCTTTTCATAAAGGAGCTTTTCTTTTTTTGCACCTGAATCTGCAAATGATGCAAGTTCATTTTTTGCTTTTGCTATAAGCTGAGTCAGGGCTTCTGTTTTTTCTTTCAGCTCCCCTGTTGACTTTTTAGCTTTTTCGATCGTCACCCTGAGTAATGATACGGCATTATGTTTTTCGGAAAGAGCATCATATTCATCATATTGAGCTTCAATTTCGGCAATCTGCTTCTGCCTTGCCTCATATTCGGGGGCTTTTTCTTTGAGCAGAGCTGTTTTCAATCTGACAGATTCTGCAAGAGGCGTTTTTTCTTCCTGTTCTTTTACAGAGAGTTCAAGCTCTTTTTCGTTTCTGAGATAACTCTCGGCTTTTGTTAAAACAGCATTGATTTTTTCAATCTGCTTTTCTGTTTCATCAATTTTTTGCTGAATCTGTTGAGCTTTTTCAGCGTCTTTTTCGATAAGTTCAGAGAGAAGTTCAACAACATCCGAAATCATCATTCTGCCGTCTTTTGCTTTTTCAACCTCAAGGAAAAGCACATCATCCTCACTGCAAAGAATACCGTTTATATACTGATTTACACTAAGCTTTGCTTCATCAAATTTTCTGCCGAGAGCACCTGACTCATTTTTGAGTTTTTCCTGAAGAATCTGATAATTACCTGTTTTGAAAATTTCACGAAATATCTTCTGTCTGTCTTTTGTATCAGCAAGAAGGAGTTTAAGAAAATCACCCTGAGCAATCATTGAAATCTGCGCAAACTGATCTCTGTCCACACCAATAATATCACGTATTGCCGCTGTTACTTCCTTTGGTTTTGAAACGGGAGTTCCGTCAGGCATAAAAAGCACGGCTTCAGCCTTCTGTGTCACTTTTCCTTCACCTTTTTTTGACGGACGTTCATATTCGGGGCTTCTTTTTACCGTATATACCTTGCCGCCGTTTGTAAAAAGAAGTTCAACCTCTGTGGGGGTATCATCTGTGGCGTATTTTGAACGAAGCATTGTTGCATCTCTGTTGTCACCGCTGGGAGACCCGAAAAGCGCATATGTAATGGCATCAAAGATTGTTGTTTTACCTGCACCCGTATCACCCGTGATAAGATATATCCCGTTTGTGCCGAGTTTTTCAAGGTCAATCTCCGTAACACCTGCATATGGGCCGAAAGCTGAGATTTTAAGTTTTAAAGGTCTCATTTTTCACCCCTCCATATCTCTTCAATCAGGCTCTGCACAAACTCAGCCTGTTCATCAGTCATACCCTGTCCGTTCTGTGTTTCATAAAATTCCCCGAAAAGTGTAATCGGGTGTTTTTTTTCAACATTTTCAGCAATTGAAGCTGCAAGTGTGTTACGTGTGCGTTTATTATCGTAATCAATTTTCATTATATTCGGATAAATCACACGCAGTCTGCTCATAACATCAGGTATATCATCTTCATCTGTAAGGGTGATATGTATATAGTCATCCGTATTTGTGCCTTCATAATTGGATTTGAGAACAATATCTTCATATCTGCCCTTGATTTCTCTCATATCACGCAGAGGAACAAGAGGAATTGTGCGTATCTGTGTTTCACCCTTTGCACCCATTTCAACAACCGTTACTGATTTTTTATGGTTTGATTCAGAGAAAGAATATTTAAGTGGTGTCCCGCAGTAACGCACAGTTTCACGTGTCATTTTCTGAGGCCCGTGAATATGACCGAGTGCAACATAATCAAATGCATCAAAAACCGTAACATCAACATCATCGATTCCGCCGACAGAAAGCTCTTCCGAGTCACTCCTTGAAGCACCTGTAACAAACTGATGTGCAACAATCACGTTGCGTTCATTTTCATTGACATTCATATTGCCGATTACGGTTTCAATCGCATCGGTGTAAGATTCAATTTCATTTTCGGGGAAGAATCTTCTCACATTTACAGGTTTTAAGAACGGGAGCATATATATGTTTACATTTCCGTTTTCATCGGAAAGTGTAAACGGCTCAACAGTCCCGTCATAAACGGGGCTTAAATGAATTCCGCTCATATCCATAAGTCTGCCACCAAACGAAAGTCTTTCTGCGCTGTCGTGATTACCGCTGATAATAAAAACAGGCAGCTTTCTTTCAGCAAGTCTGAAAAGAAAATCGTCAAGCAGCTGTACCGCCTCTGCAGACGGCACAGATTTATCATAAACATCACCTGCTACAAGAACTGCATCGGGTTTTTCATCATCAATGACAGAGAGAATAACTCTGAGAATATATTTCTGATCTTCAAGCATAGAAAACTCATTTACACGTTTACCGATATGAAGATCTGAAAGATGTATAAACTTCATACACTTATTTATCCTTTTTTAATATTTTGATTTATTATAACATAAAACCGTCCTTTTGACAATCAAAAAGAACGGTTTTTGTATTCAGTTTTCATTCATTATATCAAATGCAAGAGTGCAGCTCCAGCCGTAATCCCTTATTGACTGATATTTTATTCTGAAATCATATGGCTCATAAACTTCGCCTTTTCTGTTGAAGCAGTAAGGCGGAATTCTGTTTTCGCTGTCATAGAATTCATAAACCGTGCCCGTGCGCTGATACCATTCATTGATGACTTCAAGCGTTTTTGCTCTGATTTTTTGTGACAAATCATTATAACCGTAAAAAGCAAGACCTTCTGAAATCATATAATTATAGTTAATCCATACAGGACCTCTCCACATATCCGAACCGAAGGTTTTGTCTTTTTTCGATATGCTCGGTATCGGAAATTCAGTGCCGAATTCCTCATTATTTTCAAGATGTTTTACAAGCTGCCTGCATTTATCATCATCGCATACTCCTGCAAAAACAGGAAGAAATGATGCAACAGACTGCACCTTGTTAAAACAGTTATTCTGAATATCAAAGTCATAATAGAAGCCGTCTGATTCACACCAGAGCGTACTGTTTATATCAGCTTTTATTTTTTCGTGCCATAAGCTGAAAAATTCTGCATTCTGTGTATCACCGAGCTCCTCGGCAATTTTCTTCATAACACGTGTTTCATTTGCCATATAACAGGAAAGGTCAACTGCAAAAAGATCACTCTGAGTATCAAATCTGGGGGAATTATCCATTCCCGATTCATCACAACGGTTGTTATGTTCAGGATTTGTATGCCACGAATAAAGCTCTTTTTCCGTTTTGCGTCTGTTGTTCTGACACCACAGAAGAAATGCCTTATTATGTTCAAAAACTGTTTCGAGAAACTTTTTATCACCGCTTTTTTCATAAACAGACCATGCACCCCATCCGATAACAGGCGGCTGAGTTATAAGTGACTGATAATCAGGTCTTGCCATATGGGGAATAAAACCGTCATCCCGCTGCACGTCAAAAAGAACAAGAATAAGATTCTGTGCCCTGTCAGCATCAAGATGTCTGTGCCCGATTGCGTGAAAAACCGAATCCCACAACCACATATTTCTGTGAGGCAGACGGTCGGGCGTTGACCATATTCTTTTTATATTTCCCTCGGGAGAATAAAGCTGACTTTTCATTACGCTCAAACATTTGGCATAAAGAGATGAATAATGAGTATCTGTTTTATTCTCAAAGAATTTCAGTTTTTCTGCTTTCAGTTCAGCAATGTCAACTGTAAGACCTTTTTTGCACAATGCAACAACATCCGTTTCACTTTTGCCGTAACTGAATACAAATCTGCCGTCTTTTTTATAAAGTGCAGTATATTCACCGTCACGGGTATTGTGAATTTCGATATTATCGATTCTTACGACATCACATTCTCCGCTGATGCTTACAAAAACGCCTGCTTCGGGCACATATTCACCCACAACAAGATGTCTTTCGGCAAAAATAATGCTGAAACTTCCGCTTTTAGTGCAGACTTCAATAATATCTGATGCAACACAGGTAATTTCAGGTGATAAATCCTTATTGATATCACCAGAATAAAGTGTTCTTCGTGTCAGGGTTTCAAACATAACACCGATTCTGTCCCCCGACAGAGTACCTGCCAGGTCATCGGTAAAAAGTGATTCACCGTCAAGGGCTGAGAACGCAAAAAGCTGTCCCTGTCCCCATTTTTTAGGTAACATTTAACCTTCTCCTTAGCTCATTTATCCTGAGATTTAAGCACCTCATACCCGACATCGGGACTGTCAGTAATAATAGCATCTGCACCTATATCCTGCAGAAAAGCCATTTTGTCTGCATCATTGATTGTCCAGTACTGAACTGCGATATTGTTTTTATGAGCATAATTTACAAGCTTTGAGGTGCCGAGATTCACAACATATTTATCGGGCGGAACCTGAAGAACCTCAAAATCATAATATCCCTCAGGTCTGTCGATATTAAAAAGAGAATCGAGATACAGCCCGAAAACTTCAACATTGTAAGCTATACGGACAAGGTCGGGGTAATTTTCATCAATATGCTCAAGCACCTCTTTATTGAAGGAAGCGACAACCGTTCGGTCAATAATATTCATTTCTGAAAGAATTTCATAAAGAATATCGGCAGCCTTTATTCCGAGTTCACCGCCGTCTTTGATTTCAATACTGAAATAATATCTGCCATTGTTTTCAAGATAAGTCAGCGCTTCCGTTACGGTTGCGACTCTCAGATTATCGGGTATATCATCACCGCGGAGTCCTTTATAAGGTGTTTCGCCGTCCTTGTTTTTGAAAAACTCACCGAAATTGAGATTATAAATTTCATCATAAGTATAATCTGAAGCATAATTTTCCGTTTTGCCGAAATACTCAACTGCATCTGTCAGTTCATCAAGAGTTTCATCGTGAAGAATAATCAGCTTTTCATCCGCTGTTATACGCACATCAAATTCAAAAATATCGGTTTCAAAAACTTCGGAATTCACACATCCCTCGAAAGCCATCATTGTACCCTGAGGAAAAAGTTTTTTACCTGCGCGGTGGGCTGATACCATCGTTTCACCGAGAGGGGTGATATACTTGTTCGTCACACTGTAATTTACAGGTTCATCCTGCCACTGATGTGTAACAAGAAAATATAACCCTGAAATCACAAATGCAATAACTGAAAGTGTTATAAGGATTTTGCTGACAATTTTTAAAATTGCCGTTTTCTTTACGTTTTCTTTTGTATTATCCATATTTTACTTTCCACTCAAATTGTTTCGGATTCTTCAAGAGCTGCTTTAGCCTCAGCTCTAATTTCTTCAAGCTCAGCCATAATTTTTTCCTTGCGTTTGCCCGTGAAGTTATCAAACATCATAATAATTGCGGGAATAAGGTTACCGATAATTCCGGGGATTGCAACAAGAAGGAAAATACCGTGGAGTGTTGCCGGAGTCTGGACAGCTTCAACCATCTGACCGCCGATATTCTGTGCGCTCTGATAACCGATAAGTGCAAGACCTCCGTTGATAAGAAGCTCTTTCCAGAGTGCTGTAATTCTGGAAACCATTGTACTGAAAGCAAAAATCATACCTTCATTACGCTGTGCAATGCCGTATTTTTTGTAGCTCTTCCATTCCATATAGTCTGTTGAGTCTGCAAGAAGAATTCGTTTTGCAGCAGATGTACCTGCATTGGGCAGTCCGCCGAGGGCAATAAGAATACCTACAATCCAGAGGTTTTTGTAACCGCAGATAAAAAGAAGGATATAGCATATTGCCGTATGTAAATAACCGAGAACAACAATATCTCTTGATGAAAGCTTTTTGCCGATAAATGGCACGGAGAAAAGTCCGCCGTATGAAAGTGCTGAACTTGCAATTTCAACGTATGTCTTCATTCCGTAGTTGCCGAGTGTCTGCTTATAGAAGAAAGGAAGAGAGTTATAGCACACCTGTCTGACTGATTCAATACACGAGCTGAGCGAAAGGAGAAGAAGAGGTCTGTTGAGAAGTATGAGCTTGTAATCAATTTTAACCTTTTTGTTATCCTTGGGAGGAAGAACAAGATTTCTCTCTTTAAGAGTAAAACAAGGGACAAGCATTGAGAAAAGACCGAGAATTCCGAAGAACAGAGCAACTGAGAAAAATGCCCATTTTTCTGAATTATAGTCGCCATCCATCATATCAATGATGATTGGCACCATACCACCGGGAAGCATTGAACCGAGAGTTGATGCAACCTGTGCCACGGTGTAGAAATTCTTTCTTGATTTTGCATTTGGGGTCATTCTGACAGAAAGTGTTGAGAGTGCAACATCAAAGAACGTATCTGCGATATTGAAAGTAAGAAAAAGAATGAAACTCCAGATAAAATTGAATATTATTGATGACGAAGGTACAACAAAAAGAAGCACTGATGCGAGAGTAAACGGTATTGCCGATGCCCTCATAAATGTTCTTGCATTACCTTTTTTTGAACGGTTGCCGTCAAGCATAGCACCGATAATCGGGGCTATAAAAATGTTCACAAAAGTTGTTGCCGATTTCATTGACACAACCTGACCGGAATTAAGTCCCATATAGTCATACATAAACTGATCGGTATAGGTGCCGACAGAATCCTGTCCCATACAGTTACCGAAAACACCGGAAACATATCCGACCTGTTCCTTAAGGGCAACGTCAGGATTATTACTGAACTTTAGGAATTTTTCTTTTAATTTTCCCATTTTGACTTCTCCTTATATTTCAAATTTTCTGCTTATTTCTTCAGACTGAATACCGTAAGCCGTTTCAGCCTTAATTTTAATTATATATTCACCTTTTTGCAAAGGACCGATGTTTGTTTTCAGTCTGTTTTCCGTTTCGGCAAGATAATACGACGGGAGCATTTTGACTTTTACAACTTCCCTGCCGTTTTCATCAAAAACAGACACTCTGTAAATAAAAACCGGCATACCGTCTGAGCTTGCTGCTTTCGGGTATTCAGCATAACCATCTTTGAATGTAATTTCCGCTTTATCAGGAAAAACGGGGGGCTTACTTCTTAGCCTTTGTTTTTCTTCTGTATATTCTCTGTTGTTTTTATCGGCAGGATTTTTAAGATAATATTCACAAAGGACTTTTTCCGCCTCACAGTCAATGCCCGTAAGATACAGATTATTGTCTTTGTCAATTTCGGTAATCCAGAAATTTGCACAGTCGCTTCTGTTTTCGGGGTGAATTTTTCTTTCCCCGTCAACCGTCAGCTCCGTATATTTGAGTGAACCTGTGCCCACAGCAGTATATTCATTCTGCCAGAGTGAACGGGGATCATTTAAAGGATAATGCGAATGTCCCGAAAAATCAACCACATTCGGGTATTTTTTTAATATCGGAGTGAAGAAATCGTGTCCCCAACCGTCAACCTCACCGCTTCCGTAAACAGTATATTTCACGTGCTCGTGATGCATCAGAAAAACGGGCTTATCGGGAGTGTCTGAAACAGCCGTTTCAATTTCTTTTATAAGCCATTTTCTCTGCATCGGTGTATAATAAATTTCGGGAAGTTTGCAGGTTGAAAGCCCTATAAAATGATAACCGTTAATTATTGTATGAAAATCTGTCGGCTGATCTGTAAGTGAGGTATAATAAGCAAGGGACTTTTTGCCCATAGTTATTGAATCGTGCCCCTTTGCAACGACGCAAAGCATCTGAGTACCCTTTTCCGTTGCGTAATCATATACTTCCTTGAAGGCATCAAATTCTTCTTTTCTGCCTTTGTCGGTGATATCGCCTGCAATAAGAAAAGCATCGAGTTTTTTATAAAATTCATTATTATCTGCAACAGATAAAGAAATGTCAACAGCCTTTTTTAATCTTCGGAGCCCGATTGAATCAGAACCGTCTATATGCGAATCACTGCATACGGCAAAACGCATAACGGGTAAAAATTCATTTATCATAATATCACCCTATTGGAAGTAAATACTCAGTGCAAAAAGAGTCTGCGCGGGAAAGTAGGTGTAAGTTACCATATGACGCATTTCCTTCGGAAGCTTCATTCCGCCTGATTTCAGACCTAAAAGTATATCCGACACAACAAAAAGAAGCGAAGCAGAAATCATACAAAGTCCCTGAGAAAGGTTTGCATTTTTTATTGCAACAATCCCCTTGGCAACACCGCAGGCAAACGAAAAAAGCAAAAGCAACGCATATATCAGAATGGGGAGCTCCATTTTTCCGAGATTGAGCTTTACTTTTATAATGTAAACTACGGGAATAAACATAATCACAGTCATAACAATAACGGGAATGATATATTCAAGCGCATTCATTTCTCCGATAAAAAGGAATGTAATGCTGTAAATTATATGTCCGAGTGCAAAAAAGCCTACGCCCACGGGAAAATACCTGTCATTTTTATAACTTAAGAAAAAGTCACCGAAAAAACCCGAAACAAGAGCTCCGAGTAGAAGAACAGTATAATCTGTTACTCTGTGAAATACAACAGCTGACAAAATACCCGTAATAAGATACATAAACGCACAAAGCATTTTTATTTTAAAACCGTATTTTGACGAAAGTCCCGTTTTCTGAGCTATAACGGGCATCAGCGCCGAAACAACGGCAAAAATCAAAGGTAATATTTTCATTTTATTTATGGTTAAAAATTCTCTCTGCTGTATAAGTTCCGTCTGCATTTATATCAAGAACAGTACATCCCTGAATCCATTCGTTTTCGGGAGAATCGAACTTTGTCTGCATATTATATGCACCATAGCCAGATGGCTGAATATAAGAAAGAATAATACCGTCACACATAACACCGAAATTATTGACGTGGTCGTGACCGAAGTAAACAGCCTGTGCGCTGCCTTTTTCCTTCATAGCATCAAAAAGTCCTGAATCAAAGCCCGACTCGCAGACGCCTTCTCTCTTTTCGCCGTAAAGAAAGTCTCCTTCAGTATACTCCTTTTCTGCCTGATATACGGGAATATGAACAACAGTAACAGATCTGAATTTGCCGTATTCAGCTTCTATTTCATCGTGTTTTTCCTTGTACCAGTTGACCTGAGATGTCTTTACACCGTCGTAAACATCGCCTTCATTGGTTACACCGTATTCTGCCTTGCTTTCATCGGTCATATAATCGCCTGTATCCATAAGGAAGAAAACTTCTCTGAGTGTACCGTCGCTGTTGAGAATGTTTATTGTACAGTTTCCGTGTCCGTCAACATCTGTTTTTCCTTCCTTTACAAAACAATATTCATAAGAAGAAAAGAGCTTTATAACGGACTCTCTGTCATAAGAAAGGAAACCATCACCTTCGTGATTACCGAGAACCGTTGCCCAATATACCCCGAGATTTTCAAAAAGCTCTGCAAGCTGAACATTTCTCTTTTTATTAAAACCATAAGTAACATTGTCACCGCCTAAAATTACAAGGTCGGGCTCCTGCTCCTTAATATTCTTCACAAGAAAAGTAACTGTCATATTATCAAGCTTTTTGTCACCCTTAAGATGCGTATCGGTGAACATAAGAACTCTGAAGTCACCGTCATTTTTCTTTTTTATCGTAACGCTGTCTTCTGTTTCCGAAACAATTTCAATATCATTCTGCATCTTTTCAACTGATGCTATATCATATGAGATTCCCTTTGAACTCATTATTCCTATAAATGCTCCGAATCCGACTGCCACTACAATCAGAAGCGAAAGAATTATTTTTATAGCCTTTTTCATACTTATCAATTCCTTTACAATAACTCTATTATATAATAACATCTGTTTTTTCATAATTCCTTAATTATTTTGATAAACAGAACAGCATTTCTTGACTTTTTTGATATCAGATGTTATCATATTTTTATTAAAAACAGGAGTTGCAATATGGGATTTATCAGATTTGACCCTGATGAAAACTTTTATTTTCATCACGGTGTAAGCAAAAGAGTTACTGAAACAGGCACTTCGTGGCCGCATTATCACGGGCTTTATGAAATTTACTTTATGCTTGAGGGCAAATGCACTTATATCATTGATAACAAGGTGTATTTTGTACGTGCAGGTGACATTGTGCTTATTCCCGAAGGAATAATTCACCACACAAAATATGATGATATTGAGCATTCGAGAATTCTCATAAACTGCTCAACGGAATATATTCCCGAATCTGTAACAGAAGGAATTTTAAAGAACACTTATCTTTACAGAAATCCGTTTATAACCGAAAAAGTCAGAAAAATCACATCAAGAATTGAAAATGAATATAAACTCGGTGACGATCTTTCCGATGAAATTATATCGTGTAATACACACGCACTTTTTTATCTTCTTGCAAGAAATGCCGACTCCTGTCAGGCAATTGACAACGGCAACGAAGTTATAGCTCAGGCAGTTGCATTCATAAGGGAAAATTTTGCATCTGACATCACACTTTCATCACTTGCAAAAAAATTCTCGGTAAGCTCCGAGCACTTTTCAAGAATATTCAAAAAAGAAACGGGGCTTGGATTTTCGAAATATCTCAATTCACTCAGATTGCAGTATGCAGAACAGCTCCTTAAAAATGATAAAGAAAAAAACATAACACAGATTGCCCAATACTGCGGTTTTGATGACAGCAATTACTTCTCAAAAAAATTCAAGGAAGTTTACGGCGTTTCCCCGAAAAAGGTGCAGAAGAAAAACAGCGTATAATTACAATTGATTACAGTTTTGTAACAACTGTTGATTTGCCAGAAAAATAGTGCTATTATCAGAAAAAAGGGGTAATTTTTATGAATAAAAAAAACGCAATAAATCGCTTACTTACCGCAATTGCAATTGTTTTTAGTCTTATTTTTCTGATTCCTCCTTTGGCAATTTACGGTGTTTTCTGGGTACTTGAACATGATGACAACACCGGCACCGACTACTACAACGATGGTACGGTTGTTTACCACAGAAACGGACCGGTTTATGACCACGTACTTTTCGACCATTATTCCGTTACATTCAACGGTGAAGGCCGCTCATCAATCTGCAGAATACAATCGGGAAAAGAAGCCTGTTATGACAAAGGAAGAATAAACAAATTTACCTTTGATAAAAAAGGTTTTATTGCTTACCATGTTGCAGATGATGAAACAAATGAATACCGTCTTTTCTGTAAAGAAAATGAAACGATTCAGACATTTCTCACAATGAAAGAGCTCTATGATTACTGTACCGAAAAAAATATCCGACTCGGCAAGTGGTATCATGGACGACATCTTGAACAGACATTTTTTGAAAATAACGGATGGTCACTTACCACAAACTCAGGTGAAGTATCATTCATCAGAAACAACGGTGAAGAACTTTTCACCGGTCAGATTGATAAATACTTTTACACAAACAGATATTTGTTCTTTAAATTCCAGCATTTTAATATAAGCAGATATGATGAAGAACCAAACCCTGTAATTCCCGTGGATGAATCTGTTATTCTCGGCAAACGGATTATGAAAAATTTTTTCCCCTTCCGTGATGAAATCCATGCCGAAAAATATACCTGCATCGATACGGAAACCGGAAAATACATAATCTTTGATGATGAAAAATCAATTGAAGAATATGCCGCATCCCTCGGCATAATCCAAAAATGGGAAAAGATAAAATTCAACGATAAAGTGAATAACTAAAAAAAGCGACGGTTGTCCGTCGCTTTTGTGTTTATTTTATCATTTCTGCAAACTCTTCTTCGCTTATAACCCTTATTCCGAGTTCGTTTGCTTTTCTGAGTTTACTGCCTGCATCTTCACCTGCAAGTACGCAGGTTGTTTTTTTAGAAACGGAAGAAGCTGTTTTGCCGCCGAATTCTTCAATTATTGCACTCGCTTCGTTTCTTGTGAAGGTTGAAAGCGTACCCGTAAGAACAAAAGTCATTCCCTCAAAACGTTTATCTTTGACTTCACGGAGTGACTTCATATTGAGTCCGAGTTCTCTGAGCTTATTAATAATATCGTGAGTGCCTTCCCTCTGCATAAATTCAAAAACACTCTCAGCCATTATCACACCGAAGCCGTCAATCGAAGATATTTCTTCGATTGATGCATTCATTATTGAATCCATATCACCGAATTTATCGCAGAGAAGTTTTGCCGCCTTCTGTCCGATATGACGGATACCCAGAGCATAAACAAGTCTGTAAAGGTCATTTTCCTTTGACTTTTGGGCGGCAGCAATAAGATTATCTGCAGACTTTTCACCCATACGGTCAATAACTGCAATTTCATCCCTGTTGAGCGTAAAGATATCGGGAGTTGTCTTTACAAGCCCTTTTTCAACGAATGTTTCAAGGACAGCCTCGCCCATTCCCTCAATATCCATCGCATCACGTGAACAGAAATGAATAAGATTTCTCAGAAGCTGTGCGGGACATTCGGGATTAATACATCTGACAGCCGCTTCACCGTCTTCACGGACAGTTTTACTTCCGCAGGATGGACAGGTGTCGGGCAATTTATAGATTGTGCTGTTTTCACAGTGTTTCACAACACGTACAACTTCGGGAATGATATCCCCTGCCTTGCTTATTATGCATCTGTCACCTATGCCGAGTTGTTTTTCGTTTATAAAATCCTCATTATGAAGTGTCGCACGGCTGACTGTTGTGCCTGCAAGAATTACTGGCTCAAAAACGCCTGTGGGAGTCAGCACACCTGTTCTGCCAACATTGACTTCCACATCAATAAGTGTTGTTTCCTTTTCCTCGGGAGGATATTTGAAGGCTGCCGCCCAACGGGGAAATTTTGCCGTACTTCCGAGCATTTCACGGTGAGTAAAATCATTGACTTTAACAACGGCACCGTCAATATCAAACGGAAGAGTATCCCTGACTGAGCCTATTCTTCTGATTTCACCGATAACGTCATCAATATTATCAAAAAGAGTATAGAACGGAACAGTTCTGAAGCCGAGCTCTTTTATAAAATCAAGTGACTGCTTGTGGGATGTTATTTCTTCTCCGTCAACTCTCTGAATATTGAAACAGAAAATATCAAGCTGTCTTTGTGCAGTAATTTCGGGCTTTTTCTGTCGGAGGCTTCCTGCCGCCGCATTACGGGGATTTTTAAATGGCTTTTCGCCGTTCATATCCTGTTCAGCTGCAAGCTTTGCAAAAGTTTCACGAGGCATATAGACTTCACCTCTCACTTCAATAAGAGGCAGCTCTTTCTGCAGTTTAAGAGGAATTGAACGGACTGTTCTCAGGTTCGCAGTAACATTTTCACCCACATCACCGTCACCTCGTGTTGAGCCTATCGTAAATACACCGTCACGGTATTCGAGTGATACGGAAAGACCGTCAATCTTCGGTTCAACAACATAAGTTGCATCGGGACAGGTTTCTTTAACTCTTCTGTCAAAATCCCTGAGCTCATCTTCTGAAAAAGCATCCTGAAGGCTTTCCATACGCACTTCATGACGCACTTCTTCAAACTGCCCCTCTGCACTTCCGCCTACTCTGTGAGTTGGTGAATCGGCTGTGAGAAGCTCGGGATAAAACATCTCAATCGACTGAAGCTCACGCATCATCATATCATAATCATAGTCGGAAATCTCGTTTGTGTTTTCAACATAATATTTGTGAATATGATAATTGAGAGTATCTCTCAACTCTTTTGCTCTGCTTTCTGCTGTTTTAAAATCCATAAAAATTCCTCCGAGGGATCAATGAAATAATTATATCACATTTCTTTTGCTTTTTCAATCACACATCAGGCAAAAATCATTATGTCTGCACTTGCTATGTCAGTATTAATATGCTATAATAAATATTTAGGATGTGATTATATGTCAGCAGAAACAAATATAATTGAACTTGAATTATATATTATCCGTCACGGACAGACATTCGGAAATCTCGGAAAAAGTCAGGACGGAATGAGCTTTACAGATATACACGACCCCGTCCTTACTCCGAAAGGTCAGCATCAGGCTGAAAAATTAGGAGAAAGATTCAGAAATTATCCCTTTGATGCAGTTTTTGCAAGCGGACTCAGACGAGCAATGCAGACTGCAACAGAAATTATAAAAAGACAGCCTGATACGGGTGCAAAAAATGTCATTGTCCATCCTCTTCTTTCTGAGGTCGGCGGTGTGGAAGATGAATATTCAGGTCTTTCATTTACTGAAGCTGAAGAAATGTTTCCTCACATAAGACTTGCAGACGGATTTGATAAAAACGGAAGAATAATCAGCTACACTAAAGGCTGGAGCGATAAAGCTCAGCTTGAAAGAGCAGAAAAAGTGCTCGGATACATAAAAAGCCATTATAACAAAGGTTCAAAAGTTGCAGTTGTGGCACATGCAGCATTCAACACGTTTCTTTTTCATTCGGCTCTCGGTCTTGACCCTGAAAAAGTGATTTTTGACCCTCATTTTCTTAATACAGGCGTTACAAAAATTGTATTTTTCAAAGAAGGCACAGGCAGATACAATATAGATGTACAGCTCGTTTATCAGAATGACCTCTCACATCTTTATTCCGATTACCCTGAATACTTACTTGAGCCGTGTTATTTTTAACATTTAACTATTATTCACATACAATGTAATGATTGCAAAAAAAAATCATTACAAGGAGTTGATAACTTGGAAATTTATCTCGATAACAGTGCAACCACAAAAGTCTGCCGTGAAGCCGCAGATTCTATGATGAAGATGCTCACCGAAAACTACGGCAATCCCTCTTCACTTCACAGAAAAGGTGTTGAAGCATCCTTAGCTCTTGAAAAAGCAAGAGAAACTGTTGCGGATGCACTCAGCTGTTCAAAAGAAGAAATCTTTTTCACAACAAGCGGTACGACTGCAAACAATACCGCAATTTTTGGTGCCGTTAATGCAAACAAAAGAAAAGGCAACCGCATAATTACAACTTCACTTGAGCATCCGAGTGTAAATGAGTGTATGAAAAGGCTCGAAGAACAGGGCTTTGAAATAATCCGTCTGAAACCTGATATAAACGGTGCATTCTCCCCTATTGAGCTTATGGATGCAATAAATCAAAAGACAATTCTCATAAGCATTATGGCAGTAAACAACGAAATCGGTTCAATCAACCCGATAAATCAGATAAAAACAGCCGTTAAAAGAGCTTCTTCTCAGGCACTTATTCACGTTGATGCAGTTCAGGGCTTCGGAAAAATTCCTCTTAACCCTGCAAAATCAGGCATTGATTTGCTTACGGTAAGTTCACATAAAATACACGGTCCCAAGGGTGCAGGTGCACTTTATATCAGAAAAGGTGTGAAAATTCAGCCTCATGTTATAGGCGGAGGTCAGGAGAAAAACATTTTCTCAGGTACTGAAGCACTACCTGCAATAGTCGGTTTTGCTGCTGCCGTAAAAGCTCTTCCGAATCTGACAGCTGAACTTTCAGATAAAAAAGACCTCAGAGATTATTTTGTGAAAGAAGTGACAAAAATCGGCGGTGTTCACATCAATTCACCTGCAGATGCACTTCCCTACATAATTAATCTTTCAGTTCTCGGTATACCTTCGCAGACCATAGTGAATTCTCTTTCTGAAAAGGAAATCTATATTTCGGCAGGTTCTGCATGTAAAAAAGGACACAGAAGCGAAGTGCTCACAGCTATCGGTCTTGACGGTAAAAGAATTGATTCTGCCGTAAGAATCAGTCTTTCAAGATACACAACAAAACACGATATGGACGATGTCGTAAAAGCAATCGACGACATTATAAAAAGAATAAGAAGATAAAATCGGAGAAGTAAAAAATGAAGGAAATTATACTTTTAAAGGACGGCGAACTTGCCCTCAAAGGTCTTAACAGAAGAACATTTGAAGATATACTTATGAAAAACATAAGACAGCGTCTTCGTCATTCGGTAGGTGAATTCAAATTCACACGTTCACAGTCAACCTGCGTAATTGCTCCCGTTGATGAGAATGTTGATTTCGATAAAGCTGTTGACATCATTCAGCATATCTTCGGCGTAGTAGGTATCTCACGTGCCGCACAGTGCGAAAAGGATATTGAGATTATAAAAACAACTGCTCTTGAATATTTAAGGGATGAACTTTCATTTGCAAGAACTTTCAAGGTTGAAGCAAAGCGTTCAGATAAGAATTTTCCCTACAACTCACCTGAAATATGCAGAGAAGTTGGCGGATATATTCTTTCAAATCTTCATCATCTCAAAGTTGATGTTCACAACCCTGATGTAAAAGTTACCGTTGAAGTAAGAGATAATCACGCTTTCATCCACGGAAATCAGCTCAAAGGTGCAGGCGGTATGCCCACAGGCACCGGCGGAAAAGCCTGTGTGCTCATTTCAGGCGGTATCGACAGCCCTGTTGCTGCGTGGATGATGGCAAAAAGAGGCCTTTCACTCACAGCCGTTCACTTTGCATCACCTCCCTTTACATCAGAAAGAGCTGAAATGAAAGTTCACGAACTTCTCAAAAAAGTTGCAAGATACTGCGGCAGAATTGACCTTTACACAGTTCATTTTACCGAAATTCAGGAAGCTATAAGAGATAACTCTCCCGAGGATATGTTCACCATCACAATGAGAAGAATTATGATGAAAATTGCTTCAAAAATTGCAGAAGAAAAAGACTGCGGAGCACTCATCACAGGTGAAAGCGTAGGGCAGGTTGCATCACAGACTATGTGGGCACTCCGTTGCACGGACGATGCAGCTGAGCTTCCCGTTTTCAGACCTTGCATAGGTATGGATAAGAATGAAATTATTGAAATTTCAAGAAAAATTGACACATTTGATATTTCAATCGAGCCCTATGAAGACTGTTGCACTGTCTTTACTCCTAAACATCCCAGAACAAAACCCACTCTTGAAATGGCAATTGAAGCTGAGCAGGCTGCCTGGGACGATGAACTTGTAAACAAGGCAATTGAAACGGCAAAACATCTTGCTATTCACTGATTGCACAAAGCGTATTTTTTATAATCATTATAAAAGCAAATATTGCAACAATCACTTTTAAAACATTAAGACATTTAATAATTTTAACTGTTTTTGCAGCCACACAAAGATTCTTAACAATAAGCATAAAAACACCTCCGATTTCTTCTCGGAGGTATTTTTTGCACTTATTTTTATAATATACAATTTAAGAAATTAAGTATGAAGCAGAAAAATAATATTCAGCATTAAAACGAATAACTATTGATAGAAGAGACGGTCAGACCGTCGTTTTTTACCCGATTAAAGGCTGTTCAATTTCCATCTGTGGCTCGGGAGAATAATCAGTACCGCAAGCAATTATATTGCCTGTTTCACAGTCAATTTCATACGTATACAGCGTTCCGTTATAACTGAACTCAACATAATAAGTACTTCTTGCATTTTCTTTGTAAAGCTCAACAATAAGCCCTTCAACATCAGATGTATTAAGTTTTGCATGAGTGAGTGCCGCATTCTGAGCATCGGTTTTACTTATCAGAACTTCATTTGATACATCTTCATTCTGTTTGATAATATCATCCTGAATACCGAGAATTTTATTATATACCGAATCCCACAAGTCAGCATCTGAATTAACGGTGCAGAATTCACTTATATCAATATTCTTTTCAGCAACAATTTCAAGAATATCCGCAATACTCATTTTTGTAAGTTTTACAGGGTCAACTGAACTGTCCTTTGATGCAATATTCATTATAAAAACTGCCTTGCCGTATGAAATATAATTATCATTTGCAAACTTTCTGATATCTTCCGATACCGTCACGGTCTGATTGATAACTCCTGCTTTTTTATTATTTTTTTCGAGTGCATTATCAATGTCCGAAACAAGTTCTTTTCCCAATTCAGTGGCTTTTTCATCGTCATCATTCTGAACTGTAACAAGAATACCGTTGTTTTCATTATCCATATAACCGCTGTCTGCCATAGAAGAAATCAGTTCATCAACAACGTCACTAAGTTCAGCATTACTGAAATCATTTTCTCCGATTATCACTTCTGCATCCTCATTCACAGCTGTAACTTCAAGCACTTTGTCATTTCTGTTTGCAGTTATTTCAACTGACGGGTTAACATCAATCGTAATAACAGATGCTGCAGCCTGATTATTCCATAACACTCCTCCGAAGATGCCGAAGCACACAATAAAACACGCCGCAACGGGTAACAAAAATTTAAAATTACTCTTTTTCTTTGCCATATTTATCCTTGACCTTTCTTTACGGACAGGGATTTCTGCAATTATCTTTTCAAATGTATTTTCCGGTACAATCTCTTCAAAAGCGGAGCATATTTCATCTTTTATTTTTTTATATCTCATTTTTACTCCTCCAATCCGTTTCTGAGTTTTTTTATTGCACGGTGATATTTTGAAATCACGGTATTCAACGGGCAACTGAGAATATCAGATATTTCACGGTATTTAAGTCCCGAAACACAATGAAGCACGACAATCTGTTTTTCATCATCAGTAAGAATTTCAAAAATTTTTTCAAGCAAAAGCCGTTTTTCAATATTCGTTACCGTTGAAAAATCAATTTTCTCGGACTGTCCGTCATCATATTCAGCATTTTTTGATTTTTCTCTTAGTTTTGCAACAGCAAGATTCCTCGTTATACGAAGAATCCATGCCATTGGTTTACCTTTTGCCGTATATGATGAAGCATATGTGAATACTCTGATGAAAGTTTCCTGCAGAACATCCTCTGCATCGCAACTGTTTTTTAATATTGAAAGAGCAAAGCCGTAAACACTTTTTGACGCAGTTTCATAAAGCTCACGGAAGGCATCCGTGTCGCCCGTTGAAATTTTTTCAATCAGACCGTCATCAATCGGCCGCCTGATGCTGTTTTCTGATTGAACTGTCACAAAAATATTCAGCATAACCGTTCCCCTTTCATAATATTAACGCACAAAAAGTATGTTTTATTGCAAAATGATACAATAAATTAAAAAGACGGATAAAAAATACCCGTCTTCATATTTACCATATCATTTCATAATAATAATATTTTCCGTTTGTTTCATCAAAAACAGAACATCCTATATTAACAGCTCTGTCAGGTACATCTTTTGGTTTTACAAATTCTTCAGAACTGAAAAGATAAACAGCCACATAGCAGTTATTCACATCAACACCGCTCATTTCTTCTTCAAAGAATGTAAAAATCTCAGTAAACTCATCTTTATCGCCCGTAAACTTAAGCCATGCAGAATTATTTTCAATGTCTGCCTTTATTTTTTCTGTTTCTGATTCGTTGAGTTCAAAACAGTAATATGCACTGCTGTCTGTAAAAGATTCATTAATTTCATAATCATCCGCATAGAAATACGGCATATAAATTCCGAGCTCTTTACGGGTGTGTGACGGAATACACCCACGGGTTGCAAGAGAATACCCCACAGGAATCATAGTAATAACAATCAGAATTGCCAGAATAATACCGACTATACGTAAAGCTTTTTTCATAGTATCTCTCCTTTTATTATTGCATTAAAATTTCACTTTTAAAATACTGTTCCTGAAAATAAAGAATATTATTTATTTCATCAGGTGTAAAATTCATTCCATCGGGAGCAACAACCCATTTATCCTCATTATCATTAAAACGATGAACAATCGCAATCAAATTACCGCAGAATTTTTCAACAGGCTCATTTACTCCGAGTATATAAGCATCCTGCTCCTCACCGTCACCTGCAAAAACACCTGCAACATAGCCGTAATTGACAGGATATATCATATCAAATTCAGGATGCTTGCTGCCGAGAGGACGGTCAACAATAACGTTAATCATACCAAATCACCTACAAATGCCAGATAAGGTCTTTTGCAGAAATAACTTCATATTCATCTGCATTTTCACCCACACGGACATAGACATTATTAATTCCAGCCTGAATAATAAGTCTTGCACAAACAGGACACGGTTTTGCGCGATAAACGGAGTTGTCGTTACTTACTCCTGCAAGATAAATATCTGCACCCATTGTAAGCTCTCTCGAACAATTGAGAAGTGCATTCTGCTCAGCGTGAACAGCCTTGCACATTCCGTATCCCTCGCCCTGATGCATATTCTGACGGATACGCTCGCATTCTCCCACATCACAGCAATTTTCAAAGCCACGGGGTGAACCATTGTAGCCTGTTGAAATTACAGTATCATCCTTGACAATGACTGCACCGTATCTGCGTTTAAGACAAGTGCTTCTGTATGCAAAAGTTTCCGCTACATTTAAATATGTATCAATTTTTGAAATCCTTTTCTTTCCGTCAGGTTTAACCATAATTATTCTCCGTTAATATATTATCATTCAGAAAGCTGAATTTAGCCTTTAAAAAATGTCTGTAATCAGCTTCATTTTCTGCATTTTTATATTCATCCTTGATTGTTTTTTCAATCCATTTGAGCATTTTATCGCTCTGCTCTTCATATCGCCGTATTTTTATAAGCCCTGTTTCTGCGGCTCTGATGATTTCATCATAAGCATCCTCTATAAATTCGGCATCCTTTACCGTAACGGGATATGATGTGGTGACAGCACTGCTTATGTTGATACTGCTTTCATTGACACGGACATCTTCTGCCGAATAAATATACCCCGAAACACCTTTGTATGTTTCAATAAGTGCATTCGGATAATATTCGTCTATTATCAATGTTCCGTCTGCATCAAAACCGTAACTCGCCCATTTATGCCATTTTCCGATATGAGAAAAACCTGTTTCTTTACAGTATTTTTCAACGGCATTACTCAGATAAACGAGAACATTTTCCCTTTTTAACGAAAAATATATAAGCGGCATATTGTGGTTTGATATTCTCGGCTCCAGAACTTTAATACCACCGACCTGCGAAGCGTGATAATACACAAAATTCACCACCTGAGTAAATTCTGTAATAATTATAACACCGTTGTTCAATAAAAACAATCATAAAAAAGAAAAACGGCACAAAAGTACCGTCTTTCACAAAATTATTCATTAAGCATTACATATGTGGTTGGCAGTTTTCCTGTTCCGTTATAGGGAAATAAAACTCTGTTTTCAACAAGTTTTGCAACAGTCATTGATACAGCATCCTCAAAGATTCTGAAATATGCCATCTGCCCCGCAAGAGGTTTAAGATGAACGGGAATATAATTTCCGATTATCTTTGCAGCCTTATTCATTATATTCAGTACATTGTTCTCAACAATTTCAACCGTTTTCTCAAATGGGTTTATAAAACTGTCAAACTCTGTCTTTGTAAAAACAGAAACATTAACACTGAGTTTTGAGCTATCATTAATCACATATCCTTTTTTTACAAGTTCTGCAACAATAACCTTATCAAACTCATTTTTAAAATCAGTTTTACCCTTTGCTATATCAACAAATATATCTGTAATGTTTGGGTTTGTATAAAAGTTGTGATGAACCATCTCTCCGTTGACTGAGAAATCAAAAAACTGAACTCTGTCGCCATTTTCATTTTCTGTATTTGAAACACCGAAGTCAAAACCTTTATTCCGCACGGAGTCTGCTTCTTTTTCAACTGCCCACATAAGACAATTTTCGCCGAATTTATTTTCAGGAATATCAATTTCGACCTTTGATTGCAGATTTTCAAAAACAGCTTTATACAATACGCAACAAACACTCAACCAAGCCTGATTATCTGAATTTTCGGCAACAGAAGTCAATGCTTTGACTATCTCTTCTCTGTAGCCGGCAGTCTTATTTACGATTTCAATTGCACAATCACTTGTAAAAATAACAATATTTGTATAATACTTTCTGCCCTCAAGTCTGAGAATATCACAGTCGGTAAGTTCTTTCAGAATATCCTCGATATAAGGCAAAGAAACACCCAATTCAAGACTAATTTCCTCTGCTGTGAGCTTGTCATTATAACAAGCAAACAGGATATTCTGTGCTATTCGTTTTTCAAGTGTACTGTTGTATGTCTTCTTTCCGTTTCCCCAATAAAGAATTGACAATTCTTTCGGATTATAACTCTGTTCACCGTATGTTCTTTCCATTGTTATACCTTCTTTCAGAATTTTTCGTGATTTAAAAAGCAGATATTTAACCATGCTTTCGCTCACGGAGAGAATATCGGAGATCTGAGAACATGATTTATTTTCAATATAATACAAAATAACAGCCTTTCTGTATTTTTCAGAAAGTAAAGATAACTCTCTTCTCAGCAAATTCAATTGAGTGTCATCTTCATAAAGAATATCTGAATAAAAGAGATAATTATTATCATAATCACAGACTTTAAAATTCTGTTTTTTTCTGCACCACTGTTTATATACATTTCCTGCAACAGCCCACATAAATCCGTAAAATGCATCATCATTACGGATATTTACCGATGATTTATACATTTCTAAAATAATATCGTGAGCAAGATCTTCAGCATCAAATCTACTGGAAGTTCTCATAATACAATATGACAAAAGTGACTTTGCCGCAGAAGAAATCTTAAAATCCAAGTCTTTTTTCTCCAATATTCCACCCCCTTTTTAATGAAATCACCGGTATTTTCATTTATATAGTGAAAAAAGATATAATACGGTTAATAAAAAAAGAAAAAAAGTACAAAATTTTTACGCTCTTACAAACACATAATAATTTGTATCAAAGCCGCCGAAGCGATAATCACCGCTTTTCCACTCAATTATCAGATATTCTTTATTGTTATGAGTTCTTATTTCATACTCACAGGCAGACCAATTCCATTTGCGGAGAAGATAATCCTTTGTCCAGCACACCTTTTCATTACCTTCAAATACATCATCTTCATATACGCATCTGCATTCACCGCCCGGGAAAAACTCAATTTCCTTGAAATACAAGTCTTCAATATCTTCTTCATCCTCAGGAAATTCAGATTTATTGCAAAGAAAAGAATGTGCCCGCCATTTTCCGACAATTCTTTCATCGTTTACAAACGGTTTGTCAATATCATCCTTTTTTGCAATCATTTCGGGGGTATATTCGTGATTATCAACCTGTCTGAGCGCAAGAATTGTCGGCTGACCGCCCCGCATTGCCTCATTTTCACGAAGTTTTATCAGCATAAATGTCTCATCACCCTTTTTTACGAGTTCGTAAGGGTTATAAATGGGGTTAATTCTGTATCCATCAACAACAAAATAACCTTTTGTCCAACAGAAACACCAATATTTCGTTCCATTGGGCAAAAAATAAATATACTTCACATCCTCACCGTAGAAAGACATTGTACTGAACAGATCTTCATCAAAATCTTCACGGACAGCATAATTTCCGATAACTTCCCACTTTCCGATAACTTGTTTATCGTCAATAAAAGGCATAATCGGGTCTTCAGATTCAGTTTCATCACCAAGTTTCACAACACGGCATGAAATTTCATTTTCATTGACTGAAAATTGAGAAATGCGCTGACAATCTGCATTTTTAATATAAGAATCAAGCTGTCGACAAAGATTTTCAATGTCATCACAATGCATAACCCTGATTTTTGCTTTATCTTTTTCAAAAATAACATTTAACTCTGACATAATATATTCAGCCTCCTTAAGAAATCTGATTGCATTATTCAGCTCGTCAGCTTTTCGTGCAAACATTTGAGTTATTTCTTCCTCATTTGCTGAAAAAGAAATAATACGTCTGATTTCGTGTAAAGTGAAGCCTGCGTTTTTAAGAGCATTGATACGGTCAAAAATAGTTTTCTGCAAGGGAGAATAATATCTGTATCCCGTAAAAGTGTCAATTCGCTCCGGAATCAGAATTTTTTCTCTGTCATAATGACGCAGAACAGAAATTTTTGTACCGCAGTATTTTGCAAATTCGCCAATCTTCATTTTAACACCTCCGTTTTAAGGTACCTTACATACTGAATTATAAACCTGAAGTTAAGGTGAGAGTCAATAGTTTTTTATAAAAAAAATAAAACCGTAGATTTAATCTACGGTTTTCATAAGGGATGCACCCTCAAAACTGAACAAAGGAAGTGGTATTAGAACCAAATGAAGAAAGGACAAGCCCTCGACCTATTAGTACTGCCTAGCTGAACGTGTCACCACGCTTACACATGCAGCCTATCAACCTCATAGTCCATGAGGGGTCTTACTAGCTTACGCTATGGGAAATCTAATCTTGGAGATGGCTTCACGCTTAGATGCTTTCAGCGTTTATCCAATCCGCACATAGCTGCTCGGCCGTGCCACTGGCGTGACAACCGATGCACCAGCGGTGCGTCCATCCCGGTCCTC
>JAFYUD010000093.1 GCA_017549665.1 Clostridia bacterium
CATAACAGACACGGGTGTTGTTTCGCAGATAACCTCTGCAACTGCACTGCCGAGACCGCCGATAACGCTGTGCTCTTCTGCAGTTACGATTGCGCCTGTCTTCTTTGCTGCGTCAATTATGATATCACGGTCAAGAGGCTTGATAGTTGCCATATTGATAACAGCAGCGCTGATACCCTCAGCAGCAAGCATTTCAGCAGCCTGAAGTGCTCTTTCAACCATAAGACCTGTTGCGATGATTGTAACATCTGTGCCTTCTTTAAGGTAAACGCCCTTACCGATTTCAAACTTGTAGTCTTCGTCGAAGATTCTGGGCACTGCAAGTCTGCCGAATCGCATATAAACGGGGCCGTCAATTTCAGCAGCAGCCATAACTGCAAGTCTTGCTTCGATATCGTCAGCAGGATTGATGATTGTCATGCCGGGAATTGTTCTCATAAGAGCAATATCCTCACAGCACTGATGGCTTGCACCGTCTTCACCGACAGAGATACCTGCATGAGTTGCACCGATTTTTACGTTAAGGTGGGGATAGCCGATAGTATTTCTTACCTGCTCGAATGCTCTGCCTGCAGCAAACATTGCGAAGGAAGAAGCAAAAACAGTGTAGCCTGCTGTTGCCATACCTGCAGCAACACCCATCATATTGCTTTCTGCGATACCGCAGTCGATAAATCTTTCGGGGAATTCCTTTTTGAACATTCCTGTCTTGGTAGCAGCTGCAAGGTCAGCATCAAAAACGATAACCTTGTCATTCTTCTGACCGAGTTCAACGAGAGCCTTACCGTAGGCATCTCTTGTAGCTGTTTTGATTACGTCTGCCATTGTTTAACCCTCCAGTTCTGCCTGAGCCTTGTCAAGCTCTGCCATTGCGATTGCGTACTGCTCAGCATTGGGAGCTGAACCGTGCCATGAAACCTGATTTTCCATAAATGAAACGCCCTTGCCCTTAGTTGTCTTTGCAACAATTGCTGTGGGCTTGCCCTTGCATTCCTTTGCCTTTGCAAAAGCAGAAGCAACCTGCTCAATATCGTTACCGTCGATACAGATAACATTGAAGCCGAATGCTGCAAACTTCTCATCAATGGGATAAGGTGAGTTTACTTCTTCAATTGTGCCGTCGATCTGAAGATTATTGTTATCAACAATAACACAGAGATTGTCAAGCTTCTTTGCAGAAGCGAACATAGCAGCCTCCCA
Organism: Clostridia bacterium; assembly: GCA_017549665.1. The sequence continues at coordinate 1,201 of JAFYUD010000093.1, forward strand.
TACCTGACCCTCGCCAAGCTCACCGTCACCGAGGATAGCGTATGTTCTGAATGTATCACCGTCGAATTTTGAGCCGAGAGCCATACCTACTGCAGCAGAGATACCCTGACCGAGAGAGCCTGTGCTCATGTCAACGCCGGGAACATAATTCATATTGGGATGACCCTGAAGAGGTGAATCACTCTTACGGAGTGTCTTCATGTCCTCCATGGGGAAATAACCTGCGTTTGCAAGTTCCGCATAAAGTGCAGGAGCAGCATGACCCTTTGAAAGTACAAGTCTGTCTCTGTCTGCCTTACGGGGCTGTGAAGGGTCAACATTGAGTTCAACTCTGTAAAGATATGCAAGAATTTCTGCAATTGAAAGTGAACCGCCGGGATGACCTGATTTTGCATTGAATGTTCCCTCGATTATACCCTTACGGATATTTACACAATCGAGAAGAAGCTGTTTTTTAAGTGTTGCTTCCATATTATCACTCCTATGATAATCTATAAAATTTAAAATGTACGTGTGTACAATCAATTTTCAACTGTTACTGACAGGATTTCGGGACGATTGAAAAGTCGGGGGACAATATAATACCCCTCAAGACCTGCCGACAGAAACATTTTCATTCTGCCGAAATCGTACTCACCCTTGTCATATTCAGGGAAGAATCCCTGCTCCGGCGCATAGACACCGCCCACAACGGGAAGACGCCATATTCCGCCGTGGTCATGTCCGCAGAAAACTGCGTCAATATCCCACTCATCATCTGTATAGATAAATGTATTGGGTCTGTGCATAAGCAGAAGCTTTACAGCATCAGTATCCTCAAACTCTCTGAGAAATGCGTAGACCTCTGACTTGTGCCACTTGTCACCGTAATCCTCGAGATAAACGCTGTGGTCAAACATTCCGCCGATACGGACCTTCTGCCCTTTTATCTCAATATCGCAGTAAGAGCCGTCAAGGACAGTAACTCCGCAATTGCGTGCATATTCCATACAGTTCTCACCCGTCAGAATGTCATAACGCTTGTCGTGATTTCCCGGGGTTATGTACGTGTCGGCAATCTCACTGACGCTTCTGAGAAATGCGTTGATTTTCTCTGCATTGCTCTGCCCTGCGTGGTAATCGTAAAAATCACCCACAAGGAAAATAACGTCAGGCTCAGTTGCCCTGACCTTGTCAAGAAGCACACTGTAATCCTTGCCGTACCATGCAAAATGAAGGTCAGACAAAACTGCAATTTTAAAAGATGCGCAGGTGTCTGCCTTTAATGTATATTCAGTTGTTTTCAGCGCCATATCAGACACAGCTGCAACTGTCATTGCGGCAGTCATAAGCGATACGGCAGCAGGAAGAATAATTTTTTTCAGTTTCATAAAATCATACCTGAACAATACAAAAAAATCCGTTGTGTATACAGCAGGGGCGATGATTCATCGCCTGCCTGAACAAACTGAATCACGAATTGTGTTTTTATCCGACAATCTGATACCAACAACAGCCTCCCTCCCCGAGGGAGCCTTGGTGTAAAAAACATTTATTGTTCTTCCATCTTTTTCAGGAAATCGGTGAAATACTCCGGCAAATCGGATGTGAATTCCATATACTCCCCTGTTTTCGGGTGGATAAAGCCGATAACCCTTGCGTGAAGGCACTGACCTTTCAGTCCGTATGTATGCTTTGCGTCACCGTAAACGGTATCACCTGCAACGGGATGTCCCATTGAAGCCGCATGGACTCGTATCTGATGCGTCCTGCCTGTTTCAAGGATGAATCTGCAGTGGCAGAAGCCTCTGAAACGCTCAATGACCTGATAATGTGTCACGGCATTTCTCGGATTCAGACCGTTGATTGCCTGTTTTTTTCTGTCCTGAGGACTTCTTCCCAAGGGACGGTCGATTGTACCGCTGTCCTCCCTGAAATTACCCACAACAACAGCCTCATACTCACGTCTGAAGCTGTGCGCCTGAATCTGCGCTGCAAGTGAGGTGTGCGCAGTGTCATTCTTCGCAACTATCAGAAGTCCGCTTGTATCCTTGTCAATTCTGTGGACGATTCCGGGACGGATAACACCGTTTATACCCGAAAGGCTGTCACCGCAGTGGTACATCAGCGCATTTACAAGAGTGCCCGTATAATTCCCCGGTGCAGGATGCACAACCATATCCTTCGGCTTGTTTACCACAAGCAGATCGCTGTCCTCATAAACGATCTCAAGTGGGATATTTTCGGGAAGCACGTCAAGGTTTTCCGGCTCGGGAATCTCAGCCGTAATAGTGTCACCGTTTTTCACCTTGACACTTTTTGTAGCCGTTTTTCCGTTTACCGTAACCTTGCCTTCCTCAATAAGCTTTGCGCAGACGCTTCTGGAAAGGTCGGAATTGTCGCTTAAAAACTTGTCGAGTCTTCCGCCGCCGTCATTTACGGCAAGTTCAAGAATTTCCATCTGCCTTCTCCTGCTTCTTGAGCTTTTCTTCCTTTATAATCTCATAAATAAGAATTCCGCACAGTCCGAATGTACCGCAGACAACAAGAATATCTGCGAAATTGAACACGGGGAAATCAATAAAAAGTGTCTTTATATAGTCAACCACATAGCCCTGTGCGAAACGGTCGATAAGATTACCTGCTCCGCCTGCGAAAATACAGACTGTGCAGATATTTTTGATTCTGCCATCGGCAAAAAACATATAAACCGCCACGCCGATAAGCATGAGAAGAGTGAATACGGACAGAAGCATTGTTGAGTCCGAAAAAGCACTGAATGCCGCACCTGTATTTTCCGCATAGGAAAGAGCGATAAAATTCTTTATAAGAACAATACCCTCTTTACCCATGAGATTATCAACAGCAAGCACCTTTATCCACTGATCAAGACCCACCAGCGCTGCCGAAATGACTATTTCAACAGCAAAAACTATGAATTTCCGAGAATTTTTCATCTTCTTCTCTTTTTCTTGTTTCTGCGGTCTCTTCTGGCATTTTCTCTTTCCTGCTTCTTGCCTTCATCAACCTCAAACATGCTGAAATCTATTTCAAAATCTTCTGCAGGCTCCTGAGCTTCAATTGTGAAGTCTTCAAAATCATCATCAATGAAAGCATCGTCAGCCGCAATCTGGCTTTCACTTGCTTCGGGCACTTCGGGAACAAAGACCTTTACATCGTCTTCCTTCTCAAAAAGCTCGTCCCAGACATCATCGAAAATATCGTCCATGTCATCATTCTGTGCCTCTTCAGCAGCTTCTTCTGCTGTCTCTTCTGCAGCTTCCTCAGCTGTCTCTTCTGCAACTTCTTCGTCATCAGAAAATTCAAAATCGAATTCGAATTCTTCTTCAATGAATTCATCAACGTCATCCTCTGCCTGTACAGCAGTTTCAGCCTCTTCCTCTTCAATAACGATTTCTTCTTCAGCTGCTTCTTCAGTTACTTCCTGAGCAATTTCTTCGGTTTCTTCTGCTGTCTCTTCAGCAATCTCTTCGATTACTTCTTCGGCAACCTCTTCAACCACTTCTTCTGCGATTTCTTCAGCAATTTCTTCAGCAGCCTCTTCAACAGCCTCTTCAGCAGCCTCTTCAGCAACCTCTTCGATTACTTCTTCAGCAGCTTCTTCTATCACTTCTTCAGCGATTTCCTCTGCTGTTTCTTCAGCAGCTTCTTCGGGAATTTCAACAATTATTTCAGCAACTTCTTCTGCTACCTCTTCGGTTACAGCTTCTTCAATTACTGCAACCTCTTCTTCGGGCATTACAGGCTCAGTGATTTCTACACCCTTAGCCATGATTTCCTCAGTTGACTTAAGCATTTCTGCGGAATCAATACCGAAACAAAGAAGAATATCCTCAAGATTTTCACTTGCAACTGCAGCTTCAAGAGATTCGCTGTCAGAAGCGAAAACAGCCTCGTCAGCTTCAAGAAGAGCGATGTCACCAAGCTCCTCGTTTACGGGGATTTCAGTGATAACTGAGCTCATCTTGTGGAACTGAGATGTAAGCTTTGCGTATGCATCGTCAGCAATTGTCTTTACACTTGTGTAACGCTCAACAGCAGATGTGATAGCTTCGTTTACTGCTGTCATTCTCTCGTTAAGCTCGTCGTTGAGTCTGTTTACGTCAGCCTGAGCCTTAAGAAGAATGCCCGTTGCTGCAACCTTTGACTTTGCAACAATACTATGTACATAAGCATCTGTTTCTGCCTTGATTTTTTCAGCATTTGCAATTGTAGCTTCAGCCTGAGCATTTGCGTTTCTGACAGTTACTTCAGCCTGAGCATTTGCATTGTTTACAGTTGCAACAGCTTCTGCATTTGCCTTGCTGAGAGTAGCAGCAGCTTCTTCATTAGCCTGGTTTACAGTAGCTTCTGCAGCAGCATTTGCTTCATTTATTGTGGTTGCAGCAGTAGCCTTTGCTTCGTTTACAGCTGTCTCAGCCTGTGCAACTGAATCTGCATAAGCTTCAGCAGCCTGCTGCTTTGCTTCGTTTACAATTTCCTCTGCCTTTTGTCTTGCTTCAGCGGTAATTGCGGCTGCATCCTGCTCTGCCTTTGCAATAGTCACCTCTGAATACATGACAGCTTCCTTCTTCATATCGAAAGCTTCTGACTTGAGAGCTTCAGCATCTGACTTTGCCTTTTCAGCATCAGCAATAATACCGTCTGAAACAGACTGAGCCTTACGTGCAGCCTCATTTACGATTTCCTCAGCAGTCTGAGTAGCATCGTTGATGACAGTTTCTGCACTGCCGTTTATTTCGTCAACTGTTTTCTGAATATCAAGCTTAGCCTCGTCAACAACTGTCTTTGCTTCCTCATCGGCAGCATCCATAACAGCCTGAGCCTTCTGTGTTGCCTCGTCGATGATTTCCTGAGCCTGCTTCTTTGCTTCCTCAAGGATAGCATCTCTGTCAACGTAAACCTGATTTGAGCGCTCTCTTGCCTCGTTGACAATTTTCTTGCCTTCATTCTTGGCAGCTTCAATCATCTTTGCAACAACAGACTCTGCACCTGCAATAGTCTGAGCCGCAGTTTTCTGAGCAGTAAGAAGAGTTTCGGTCATGTAGCTTTCAGTCTTCTTATACTCGTCGATTTTCTTAGCAAAGATAGTAAGTCTTCTTACAATCTCCTTGTTTTCATTGAAAAGCTCATCAAAAGCCTTTGCAGTGGATTCGACAAACGCATCCACTTCGGCTCCTTCGTAATTTCCGTCCTCAAGGACTTTCAGATTATGTTTTCTGATATCTGCACCGGTCATACTAAATTACCTTCCGTTCTCATTCTATTATTAAACAAAGAAAACGCCATTGCTCTCAAGCTCGTAGAGCAGATCACCCATAACGTCAACGTTATAAGGAGTGATGATGAATGTGCTTTTTGCGATCTTTTTGATTTCGCCGTCATTTGCATAAGCAACACCGCTGAGGAAGTCAAGAAGTCGGAGTGCCTCTTCCTTATTGGTGGACTCAAGATTAAGAACGATGGTTCTCTTCTCATTGAGATTGTCAGCAATTTCTCTTGCGTCAGAGAATTTTTCAGGCTTTGTAAGAACAACCTGAAGCTTTGCAGTGGTGTGGATATCCACAACCTTGCTTGAATGACCTGCAGCAGAGGTTCTGAAAGTAGTTCTGCTCTGTGAAGCAGAGGGTCTTTCAAAAGATGCCAGATTGTAGTCATCCTTAGGTGCTCTGTAAGAAGAATAAGAAGTCTTCTTCTCAGCAGCTTCCTTTTTTCTGATTACGGGAGCTTCATCCTCCTCGTACTCATCCTCCATCTCCTCATCCTCATCGTAATCAGGTTCAGGAGCGTCCATGTAATTTTTGAATTTTTCCCAGATTCCCATATTAAACAATCCTCTCAATATATATTATAACGTATTATTACCTGTATATTCTTGGGCCGAAAATTGACGAGCCGACTCTTACAAGGTTGGAGCCTGAAAGAATAGCGTCCTCAAAATCGCCCGACATTCCCATAGACAGAATGTCCATACTTACATTATCACTTTTTTTGCTTCCAATGTCAATAAACAGACGGTACATTTCGTCAAAAAATTTTCTCAATTCCCCGTTATTTTCGCAGATGGGAGGAATGGTCATAAGACCTTTGATTGCAATATGCCGCATTTCGGCAATCTCGGCAAAACTTTCCATAAACAATGACTTGTCCATGCCCGTTTTTGACTCTTCGCCGCCTACATTGATTTCAATAAGCACATTTGCAGTCATGTTGTTCTTCTCAGCCTGACGCTCAATCTCCTTTGCAAGAGAAACAGAGTCAACGGACTGAATCATGTCAACCTCGGTAATGATTTTTCTTACCTTGTTTGACTGCAGATGGCCGATAAGATGCTTTTCGGTATTTTCAAGATTAAGGCTGTCCTTCTTGCCTAAAAACTCCTGCACCTTGTTTTCACCGATAAGGTCAATTCCCTGCGCAATTGCATGATTTATGTAAACGGGATCAACTGTTTTTGTAACCGCCATAAAGCGGACATCCTTCTCTTTCCTGCCGCTTTTAACCGCAGCCTGAGCAATCCTTTCACGGATATGCTTTATATTCTCTTCAATATCAATAAATTTAGGATCCATATTTTTCACCGCCTTAATTTATGATTTTGCCGTCATAAAGATCCTGACCGTCAACGATGTATTCATCGAAAACACCGATGTAATCAGACTTGCTGACTTTCTGCATTTTTTCATCGTCATTTCTCAGGAAGGGAGTTGTGACGATGCTGTATTCGTCGCCTGTGTAGGCAATTTCAAGCTTCTTGAAGCGCATTACGCTGCCCTTTACAACATACACACCCACTTCGTTGTTTTCATCAGAGCGTATTGCCCTGTTATCAACTCTGTAGCCGCTGATTTCCTCGAGAATGATAACTGCACGTTCATTTCTCAGTGTTGAAAGGTCTTCATTCATAGTGTTACATTCAAAGACAAGAAGAGACCTGCCCGTTGAAACATCAGACCTTATCATTCTGACAGTTGCCGAGATATCACCTACCGATGAATCGGGGAAGCTGATCGTTCTGCGACGGCCCTCACGGAGTGTATTGATCTGATTTGTATCAACTATACACGCAAGATACCAGTAGTATCCGTGAACGAGTCTGCCTATCTGATTTGCAGACACATCTGCAGGCTCAGCAGAAAAAGCTGCTTCCACATCCTCGATTTTCCAGGAATCAACATTGTCATAATCAAGAATATTTTCATATCCGTCAACACCTGAGATATAGTATCCCGTACCGCCTGATTTGATTTCATTGTACTTACCTGTCTGTGATTTTAATGCGGCATATTCATTTTCAAGCTCTGTTATGATGTCAGACAGTTCAAGTCTTATACCCGTTGCAGTCTGCTTTGATGTGATAGCATCACGAAGCTCTGCTTCCGACTTGCGGAGCACTGCAAAATCACCCGAATCCACCATTGCTGAAAAATCGAAAAGATCCTTCATGATTCTGTTGTCATGCGCTGTGGTATCACCTGAAATTGAAACTGACTGATTCAACAGAGCACTGTAATAATCAAGCTCCTCGGTTATCTCCCTCATACGAAGGATATTACCTGCAGAAACACTGTCCGAAAATGAATAAGCAACAGTATCATTCACGCCCACACGGGTACTGTCACCCACAGCGGAAACAATATTGCTTCCCGATGCGGTAATTATCTTCTCATCCCTGACTATAAGCATGTCAACATTCAGAGTCTTCTTTTCAGAAGCAGCGATGGCAACCTCTGTGGTGATGTTGTTTCTGTTTACCGAAATATATACCTGACAGCAGACATATATAAGCACGATAACAGCAACAACTGCAATACCGATAATCTGACCCTTGGTCAGCTTTTTTGCCGCACCCTTTTCATTTCCTTTCATAAAACTCACCCTTTGAGAAATTCTCTGACTTTCGCCTTTGCCGCAGCAACAAAGTCCTCAGTGTCGGGATGAACGGAAAATCTCGTTTCATTCCGTCTGAACCATGTCAGCTGCCGTTTTGCGTAGTGTCTGGTCTCCTTTTTGAGATTATCAAGACACTCCTCAAGTGTACATTCATTTCTGTACCACGGCTTCAGCTCCTTGTAGCCGATAGCCTGCTTTGCAGTAGTCTCCTCAGGCAGGAAAACATAATTCTCCGCCTCTGTGAGAAGTCCTACATCAACCATCATATCAACACGCATCTCAATGCGGTCATAAAGCTTCTGACGGTCGTTATATTCAATACATATATATAATGCATCGTAATCACTGCCCTGAAGTCTTGACTTTATCTTCTGCTGAGAAATTGTCTCACCTGTCAGATAGTACACCTCCAGCGCACGGATGATTCTTCCCTTATTGTTTTCGTGAAGCTGTGATGCAGTTTCGGGATCAATCCCCCGAAGCTCCTCAAGAAGTGCCGCACTGCCCTCATTTTCCATTCTTTCATTGAGTTTCATGCGCATTTCCTGATTGTCAGGCACTTCACCGAAATCAATTCCGTTAAGAAGTGAATCAACATAAAGTCCCGTGCCGCCTGCGATTACGGGGATTTTACCCCTTGAAGCAATGTCGGCAATGCACTTTTTCGCATCCTCCACATACTGAGCAACGCTGTATGTTTCCGACGGGTCAACAAAATCAATAAGATGATGGGTGATGCCCTGCATTTCATCTGCAGCAGGCTTTGCAGTGGCAATATCCATTCCCTTGTATATCTGCATGGAATCGGCTGAAACGACCTCACCGCCGAATTCCTTCGCAAGCTCGATTGCAAGTCCCGTTTTGCCCGAAGCGGTAGGGCCTACAACAGCAATAACCTTAATCTTATCCATCAGCCGTTTCTCCCGAAAAGCTTTTTGATTTCATATTCACTCATTGTAAACATGACGGGTCTGCCGTGAGGACAATAACGCACATCGTCGTCTGTCAGCACCTGCTTTGCAAGCTTTTCCATTTCAGGAAGGGTAATATTGTCTCCCGCCTTGACAGCCGCACGGCATGCAGTTGAATGATAAAGCCATTCAAGCTTTTCAGGCTCAGGGTCAGCAGCATTTCCTGCCAGCTTGTCCGCCATTTCCTGAATGACCGATGCTACATCCTCACCTGACAATTCTGTGGGACATTCACGGACACGGACAGTGCCGTCACCGAAATCCTCCACCAGATAGCCTGACTTTTCAAAAACATCAAGATTGTTTATAACGGCACCGTAATCCCTTGCGGAAAGTGTGACCGTTACGGGAATCATAAGAAGCTGTGAATAAATCTGTCTGTCACGTTTTTTCAGCTCATTGAAAATAATTCTTTCATGGGCTGCATGTTTATCTATAAAAAGAAGCTGATTATCATGCTCAACGAGAATATAAGTCCTGAAAACCTCACCTATAACCCTGACTTCCACAGCTTTCTGCGGTTTTTCTTCCGGCTGAGGAATCACTTCAGGCTCTTTTATCTCAACGACCTCAGGCACGGGTTCAACCTTTTCAGCCTTTATTTCTTCAACAGGCTCAGGAATCACAGTCTTTGACGGATTATTGAGCACTATATCGTCATCATCCTCATCATCAATCATGAAAAACGGCTTTTTCGGCTCACTCATGATTCTCTGAGAAGGTCTGAATTCGGGCTTTACACCCTTGTATATCTCTGAAACGGAAGGCGGCTCAGGCTTTTTCTCTGCCTTTGCAGTGTCAATTGAAAGGCTGATTTTCTCAGCAGGCATTTCCACCTGCTTTATCTCTGTCTTCGGACGGAAAACAGCATCATTGCGTTTTACCTGAGCTGAAACCTGCACGGGTGTATCCTTCTGCTGAAGCGCTGTGACAGATGCAAAGTAAATCGCATCATACACGGGCTTTTCAGATGCAAAACGCACCTGAGTCTTTGCAGGATGCACATTTACGTCAACACTGCCGGGAGCAATCTCCAGAAACAGTACGCAGGCAGGATATTTACCCACCATAATCTGATTCTTATATGCATTATCAAGCGCAGACGAAGCAACAGGCAATTTTACATATCTGTTGTTCACGAAGCAATGCTGCATTGAACGGTTTGCTCTGCCGTGGACAGGCTTTGAAATATAGCCTCTGACCTTCACACCGTCTGTACAGCTGTCAGCTTCAATAAGACCTGATGCAAATTCCTTGCCGAAAACCTCGGAAATAACTGTCAGAAGTCTGCCGTCACCGGGTGTGAAAAGAGTACGTCTGTTGTCTTTTATAAGTGTAACACTCACTTCGGGGTGAGAAAGAGCGATTTTTGACACAACATCAGAAACATAATTGCCCTCGGTCATGTCTTTTTTCAGGAATTTCATTCTGGCAGGGGTGTTGTAGAAAAGATCACGGATCATGATGGTCGTGCCGTCGGGGCAGCCTGCATCATCGATACTTTCTTCCGCACCGCCTGAAATAAGGTATCTTGTACCGATGCTTTCATCACATGTCTTTGTCAGCATCTCCACATGGGAAACAGCCGCAACGGAAGCCAGCGCCTCACCACGGAAGCCGAGAGTGAAAATGGCATCAAGGTCTTCCTGCACCCTGATTTTACTTGTTGCATGGCTGATGAAAGCTGCACGGATATCTTCCCTGTCGATACCGCAGCCGTTATCGGTAATTCTGATATAACGAACACCGCCGTTTTTGATTTCAACGGTGATTTTTGTAGCACCTGCGTCAATGGAGTTTTCCATAAGCTCCTTGACTACGGAGGACGGTCTCTCCACGACCTCACCCGCAGCAATCAGCTCTGCAAGATGCTTCGGTAATATATTGATTTTTGCCATGGAAAAACCTCCTTTGCAATTAACAATGTACAATTTACAATGTACAATTATTTTTAACCAACGGCAACCCTGTAGGGACGATGATTCATCGCCCGATTTGTCGAAGACAAATACGGCATCAGCCGTTCATTACTGAATTTTTTTCTTCAGCTCGTAAAGCTTCGTCAGGGCTTCGATAGGTGTAAGTGTATTGACATCAAGCATTTTCAGCTCTTCGATAATCTCTGAATTCATGCCTGATTCAAATGAAATCTGGTCATCCGGCTCTTCGTGTACAACGCTGACAACGGGTGCAGGCACACCGTTTTCCTCAAGGTCCTTAAGGATTGCCCTTGCTCTTGTAACCACACTCTGAGGAATACCTGCAAGCTTTGCAACCTCAATACCGTAGCTGCCGTCTGCACCGCCTCTTACGATACGTCTTAAGAAGGTGATGTCGTCACCACGCTTTTTGACAGAGGTATTGTAATTTTTCACACCGTTCATTGTGTCCTCAAGCTCTGTCAGCTCATGGTAATGAGTTGCGAAAAGTGTCTTTGCGCCCATTTTCTTTTTATCTGTAACGTATTCAAGCACTGCCCTTGCAATGCTCATACCGTCATAAGTGGAAGTACCTCTGCCGATTTCGTCAAGAATGATAAGGCTCTTCTGTGTGGCATTTCTGATAATTGAAGCCACCTCACTCATTTCAAGCATGAATGTTGACTGACCTGCCGCAAGGTCGTCAGATGCGCCTACACGGGTAAAAATTGAGTCAACCATGCCGATTCTTGCACTTCTTGCAGGGACAAATGAGCCTATCTGCGCCATGAGTACGATAATTGCAACCTGACGCATATATGTTGACTTACCTGCCATGTTGGGGCCGGTGATAATCGCAGTTCTGTTATCCTCGCAGTCAAGAAGTGTATCATTGGGTACAAAAGGCGCACCCTCAAGGAATTTTTCAACAACGGAATGTCTGCCGTCACGGATGTCAATAACATCGGAATTATCCACATCGGGACGCTCGTAGCCGTTCTCCACGGCAACCTTTGCAAATGAGCAGAGAACGTCAATCTGCGCAAGAGCCTCGGCAGTGCGCTTGAGTCTGAACTGAGCCTCTGCAACCTTGTTACGGATGCGTGTGAAAATCTCATACTCAAGTCTGACAATTCTCTCCTTAGCGCCGAGAACTGTTGATTCAAGCTCCTTAAGCTCCTGAGTGATATATCTCTCACAGTTTGCAAGAGTCTGCTTTCTTATATATGTATCGGGAACAAGCTCCTTGTAAGAATTAAGCACCTCGATATAGTATCCGAACACACGGTTATAGCCGATTTTCAGCTTTTTGATGCCTGTCTTCTCCTGCTCCCTCTCTTCAATCTTAGCAAAATATGATTTTCCGTCCGTTACGATTTCATGCAGTGAATCAAGCTCCTGATTGAAGCCTTTTTTAATCATATCGCCCTCACGGACAGAGAAGGGCGGATCCTCGCATATTGCATCATCAATCAGCTTACAGATATCATCAAGAGGGTCAAGCTGTGAGTAAATTTCACTCAGAAGCTTTGACTTTCCTGAGTCAAGCAATGCTTTTATTGCAGGGATATTTGCGACAGTCTGGGAAAGAGAACGCAGTTCCTTTGCATTTGCCGAGCCGTAAACAACTCTTGTAAGGATTCGTTCAATGTCATTGACATTTGAAAGAAGCTGCATCACATCGTCACGAAGTGCAGTGTTCTCAAAAAGCTCCGAAACGGCATTCTGTCTTGAAATAACAGCAGGTACGCTTACAAGAGGCTGCTCGATCCATGCTCTTATAAGACGTTTTCCCATGGGAGTCTTTGTGCGGTCAAGCACCCAGAGAAGTGAGCCCTTTTTCTCTCTTCTGCGCTGAGTTTCGCAAAGCTCAAGATTGATTCTTGCAGCTGCATCAAGATTCATGAATTTTTCATTGTTGTAAACATCAACCTGAGTGAGGTTGACAACATTCTGCTTCTGCACATTTTCAAGGTAGTCAAGAGTTGCACCAAGTGCGGAAACTGCAGCATTCTTGTCATCAAGTGAAAGCTCTGAAAGCTCCTTGCCGAAATGCTTTTCAACAGTTTCCTTACAGTGATCATACTCAAAATCACCGTCAGAAAGTGTCTGGGCAAAAACAGTTATACGTCTTGTGAGATATTCTCTCAATTTGCCCATCTGTGCCACAAAATCATTGACAAGCACCTCAGTGGGCATAAAACGGGCGACCTCATTTATGATTTTGTCCTCAGCATCCCTGCCTGAAAACATAGCCGCATGAATTTCACCCGTGGAAACGTCTGCAAAACACACTCCGCTTTCCGCTTTTCCTGCGAAAAGACATGCAAGGTAATTATTCTTACCCTCATCAAGCATACTGCTTTCGATAACAGTACCGGGAGTGTGGACTCTTATGACATCTCTTGTGACGATACCCTTAGCCGCAGAGGGGTCTTCTGTCTGCTCGCATACGGCAACCTTGTAGCCCTTTGAAACGAGCCTTGCGATGTAGCCGTCTGCCGCATGGAAAGGAATTCCGCACATGGGTGCTCTTTCCTCCTGACCGCAGTCCCTGCCTGTAAGCACAAGCTCAAGCTCACGGGATGCAATCCTTGCATCGTCAAAAAACATCTCATAAAAGTCGCCGAGACGATAAAACAGAATGGCGTCTTTATAATTCTCTTTAATTTTAAAGTATTGCTTCATCATGGGAGTAAATTCTGCCATTCTGATTTATCCTTTCTCGTGTGGAATAATTGTACATTGTACATTTTGATTGCAATGAACGGCTCACGCCGTTATTTGTCTTCGACAAATCGGGCGTCGGGATAACGCCCCTACAAGGTCGATTTTAGTTGAAAACAATTGTACATTGTACATTGTACATTGTTAATTGTTCTTAGCCGCATCCGCCGCAGGTTGAGCAGCTGCCTGAGCATTCGCTTGCGGGAGCAGGCTCGCATGTTGCAGGGTCTTCACCGTTTACGCAGAGTGAAAGAATCTGCATAACGTAGTTCATCATGTCATCAACGTCCTGTCTTGCAGTCTCGTATGCCTTCATGTTTTCGTTTGTCATAACCTCGGCATAAACCTCACGGAATTCCTTGTCATACTCAGCCATCTTCTCTTCGTTTGCTTCACCCTGAGCCTCGTGCTGATAAGACATCTGGATAAGATTGAGCTTGCCGATAAGAGCGTTGAGTGCATCGTCCTTATCGTTTGCATCCTTAGCTGCCATGAGCTTTGTGTAACGCTCATCAGCCTGAATTGCTTTACCGAGTTCTCTTGTTGCTTCAATTACTGTCATTTTTATATTTCTCCTTTAAAATTATTAACTGTTCATCGGAACGGCTCACGCCGTTATTTGTCTTCGACAAATCGGGCGTTGGGATAACGCCCCTACAGGGTCGATTTTGGTTGAAAACAATTGTACATTGTACATTGTAAATTGTTAATTACCCTTGATTCTTCCGTACAGAATCCACGTTTTCGCTTCGGTTACCTCGATATCGGCAAACTCACCGATAAGTGAAGCATCGCCCTCGAAATCGATTGAAATATTACCCTCTGTTCTGCCTGTGAGCCAGCCCTCTTTATCGTTCGGCTCAACAAGCACTCTGTAAACCTTGCCCACCATTGAGGCGGTTCGTCTTGCGGCAATCTCCTCCTGAGCATCGCAAAGCTCACGGAACCATTTTGATTTTTCACTGTAAGGCACGGGATCAGTCATTTCAGCCGCCTTTGTACCCACACGCTTTGAATATATGAATGTGAAAAGTGAAGTGTATTCAACTTCCTTTATAAGACTGATTGTTTCGAGCAATTCCTCATAAGTTTCACCGGGGAAGCCGACGATTATGTCACTGGTGATTGAAAGGTCAGGCATCTTTTTCTTTGCGTAAGCGATAAGATCAAGATACTGCTCACGGGTGTATTTTCTGTTCATTTCCTTAAGGACTCTGTTGCTTCCCGACTGGACGGGCAGATGAAGATGGTGTGCAACCTTCCTGCACTCAGCCATTGCGTCAAGCAGCTCGTAAGTGCAGTCCTTGGGATGAGACGTCATAAAACGGATGATGAAATCACCCTCGATATCGTTTATCTGACGGATAAGTGAAGCGAAATTCACACCGCAATCGGGATTTTTACCGTAGGAATTAACATTCTGTCCGAGAAGCGTGATGTCCTTTGCACCTGAAGCCACAAGCTCTCTTGCCTCGGCTAAAATATCCTCGGGGCGTCTGCTTCTCTCTCTGCCTCTGACGTAAGGCACGATACAGTATGAACAGAAGTTGTTACAGCCGTACATGATAGGAAGCCATGCCTTTGCCCCTCTGTCACGCTCTGTGGGAAGACCTTCGGCAATATTGCCCTCGTGAGGCTCGGTTTCGAAAACTCTCTTACCTCTTGAAAGCACGGTGTAGAGCATTTCGGGCAGCTTGTGAATCGCAAATGTGCCGAAAACGAGATTTACATAAGGATAGCTCTTTTTTATTCTTTCAGAAACGTGCTTCTGCTGCATCATACAGCCGCACAGCACGATTATCAAGTCCTTTTTCTTCTCTTTTATGGGCTTGAGTGCGCCTACATTACCGAAAACTCTGTCCTCTGCATGCTCACGGACTGCACAGGTATTGAAAAGTACAAGGTCTGCATCCTCGGGCGTGTCGGTGAAGGTGTAGCCCATTTCCCTGAGCTGACCCTTGATTCTTTCAGAGTCCGAAACGTTACCCTGACAGCCGTATGTATGAACATACGCCTTGGGTGAAGACTCATAACGGGAGGACAACACAGTATTCACAAAAGATATAAATTTCCCCTGTTTTTCCAGCTCAGCAGGTGAAACAAAAACTTCGTTTTTCTCCAAAATAGTATCCTCCGACAAATAATTATACTTTAACTCATATATTATAGTATAAATCTTTTCAATTGTAAACAGGAAAATTTAATTTTTTATTTTAAGAAAAAGACATATTGCATTTATCTGTCTGCTTTGGTAGAATTGAGTTGCAAAACAAAATTTCAGAGGTGTTTTTATGAAAATTTTCAGGAGATTTATCTGCTTCAGCCTTTCTGTTATGATGCTTATGACAGCATTTTCAATGTTTGCATCAGCAGAAGATGCAGCCGCACTTAAATTCGGCAGTGACGGAAAATTTCAGATAATGGTTTTCGCAGATATTCAGGACGACGCACCTGTCAAGGAAACTACCATCACTCTTATGACCGAAGCTCTTGAAAAAGCAAAGCCTGACCTTGTTGTCTATCTCGGTGACAACACCATCGGAGCCGGAATGGAAGACACTATAAAGGAAATTGTTGCACCAACTGTTGCCGCAGGCGTACCCTTTGCCTTCGTTTACGGCAATCACGACCCCGAATTCGGTGAAAAGGAAGAGCTTTACTCATATTACAAGAATGCAGGCGGAGACCTTTGTCTTACAACCGATGCAGCTCCCGACACCTATGGCTTCGGCAACTCAAATCTTACCGTAAAATCATCCGACGGAAAGAAAACTGCCTTCAATCTGTGGTTTATCGATTCAGGCTCATCAAACCCCGATAAGGAAGTGGGCGGCTACGACTACGTTCACGAGGATCAGGTCAGCTGGATGAGGTCAACTGCCGAAAAGCTTAAGGCTGAAAACGGCGGTGAATACGTCCCCTCAATGCTTTTCCAGCATATCATCATGCCCGAAGTGTATGAAATTCTCTACCCGAAGCTGCCCTTCAACATCGGCAAGGACTACACAATGAACGGCGTTTCATACTTCCCCGTTCCATTCTTTTCAAGACATACGGGCGTTATCCTTGAGCCCTGCAGTCCCTCATTCAACTCCGTGGGTCAGTTTGACGCATGTGTGGAAACAGGAGTCATCGCAACCTTCCACGGCCACGACCATGTAAACGATTTCACAACCAATTACAAGGGCGTTCACATCGTGAACATTCCCACAGTGGGCGGTCAGGCATATTCCGACGCAATTTCACGAGGCGTGGGACTTATCACTCTTGACGAAAACGACCTGACAGATTTTGAATACAAGACAATGTACATGTTTGACATGGCACTTGAGGACGGCTCCGAAATCCTTAATTGCGAGGACGCAAGAAGCGAAGGCTACTATAAATTCGTCAGATTTTTCAGAAAAGCTCTCAACGCAATACATAACATTTCCGTAAGAAAAGCATACGAATATGACAGATAATGCAAAAAAAACAGTCACGGATGTGACTGTTTTTTAATTAGTAATGCATAATGAGCAATTAGCAATTGCAGAAGGGCTGCGCCCTTACCTGTTTTATTTGTAACACTGCAAGGCGGGCGATGAATCATCGCCCCTACAGAAAACAATTGGAAATTACAGATAAACAAGGCTCCCTCGTGGAGGGAGGCTGTTGTTTTTGTTAACTGACAGCGTACCCGTAGGGGCGTTTATCAAACGCCCGTAGGAACAACTTATAATTTCAATAAATTCAGACAGAAGGAATACTGAATTTTACAATGCTTTCGCATTACCACTACAAAGCAATTAACAGAAATTTACCAATTAATAAAGCCCCCCTTTAAAATAAAAAGGGAGCTTTTTTTAATTGTAAATTGTACACTGTACATTGTAAATTTATTCTCAGAACTGCGGAATCTCCACAGGCATACCGCCCATTTCTGCTGACTTGTGTGCAAGGATGCCGGGGATTGACATCTGGATTGCAAAATCAACGTCAAGGTCAGGCTTTCTGCCCTCTGCGATGCAGGAAATGAAATCCTTGACCATTTTTCCGTCGGCACCGCCGTGGCCGCTGTTGTCCTCACCGTCATATGCTGTTGTGACGGGAATATCAATCTTTGAATTTGCTGAGAATGTACCGGGAACGCTGTGAAGACTTGCAAGTGTATGTGCGTTGTCAACAACTGTTCTGCGGTCTGTTTCAAGAGTACCTCTCGTGCCGCACACTCTGTAATTGTGGTCGTAGCTTGTGTATGCGCCGAATGAAACGAGAAGTCTGATAACTGCGCCCTTTGCAGTCTTGAAGAGAGCAACGCCCGTTTCTTTTCTTTCAGGTGTGTAGGGGTCGTAATGAACATCAGCCTCCATGCAGGTTACGCTGACACATTTGTCGTCCATAACGTAGAGAAGGGGGCCCAGCTCGTGAGTAAGATAATGAATCGCAGGCTGATAGGTTCTCCAGTGACCCTCGGGATAGTAATCGGGTGCGAATTCATTGGGATCAAGAGCATGGAGATACTCAGCCTCTGCGTAAGCTATCTCACCGAGAAGACCGTCCTTGTGCATCTTTCTCCATGTCTGCACAAATGCCCAGTAGCAGCAGTTTTCAGCTGCCATATATGTAAGCTCGGGATGAGAATTGACAAGCTCCTTGAGCTGCTTTGCCTCTTCAAGAGAATTTACGGCAGGAATTTCACTGAGAACATGCTTACCTGCTTCCATAGCCTTTGTAACGATAGGCACGTGATAAACAGCCTCGGTTGCAACGATAACAGCATCGATATCAGTCTTAAGCATCTCGTCGTAATCGCTGAACTGAATAATATCCTTATCTTCAAGAACCTCGGAAAGCTCCTCGTAGCCTGACTTGAGAATTTTGGGATTGTGGTCGCAGCAGGCAATAAGCTTTGCATTCTTTACGCCCTTGAGACATCTTGCAATGGCTGTACCTCTTCCGAGACCTACAACGCCGACCTTAATGATTTTTTCACTCATAAATAACACTCCTCGGAAACATTAAGTAATACGGTCTTATTCTATCACACAAATCTGCGTAAATCAACCGGATTTCAAAAGACATTTCCGAAACTGAGCCTTTCTGTCTGCCTGATATTTTCTATATATCCCGTTATCACGCCTCTGCTTTCGGAAATTCCCTCGTCGTTCTTGCTGTCAACTTCCTTTTTCAGCGAAAACATTTCCACGTCAAGGGCGTCAATATCTTCATTTCCCAGAAACATTCCCAGAAAATCCTTTGTTTCCTGCCACAATTCAAATGCTTCTGCGGCATCCTCCTCAAGCACAGAATGAAGCTGACTGAGAATATTATCAACCGCCATATTTTCCCACACGGAAAATCCCAGAGAAACAATAATTATCGAAACTGCGATAATCAGCCTTTTCATCAGTCAGACTCCTTTTTTATAATATCCGTATTCCCCTCAGGGTCAGAAGTCAGCAGCAGAATGTCATGGGCGCTGAGATTTTTTTCCGCAAGAATCTGCCTTAGTGCGTTTTCCGTCATGCCGCAGTCGTGCATACCTGACTTTATAATTCTGCCGTCACATATAACAACACACTGAATGGAGGATTTTTCACCCTGAAGACAGGTGTCACCTACCGTTACATTGCGTTTTTCGGGCTTGAGCAGTACGCTCAGAGACCCGTCAGTTTCAGCAACGGCATACTGCACATCACTGATGCTGAAAACGTCCTTTTCCCTGAGTGCTTCAAGCAGGTCATCGACGGTGTAACGCAGCCGTTTCATCTGCTTCTGGTCAAGGACACCGTTTCTGATAATGATAATTGAATTTCCCTGAATGAGTGAACGGAATCTGATGCTTTTCATTGCAACTGCCGACATGACAATCTCAGACGCAGCCAGAAGAAGCACAGCTACGATTGAGTTTATCATTGGAATATCATTATCCTGCATGGGAATTGCCGCCACCTCGGAAATGAGCATTGTAATAACAAGCTCCCCCGGCTGCAGCTGACCTATCTGCCGTTTGCCCATAACACGCATTATAACGATAAGAAGAATATAGAGAATCAGAGTTCTTGCAACAGTAACATACATAAAATCACCCTTGTCATTATTCCCCCTGAGATGAAGAATATTCTTGTACTTCACGGGAATACCAACAAGGGTGAATTTTATGAAAAATTTTTTCAGCTTTATAAAAAAATCAGAAAAAACCGTTTCTCAGCCTGTAAAAAATCAGCCTTCTGAAGAAATTCCCGACGGGATACGGCTTTCTCTTGACGAAAATATAAATTCTCTTCGTGAAATGTTCGGTGAAAGCTTTGACCTTGTTATAAAACAAAGTGATATAAACGGTGTGAAAATCGCATTCGTGCTTCTCGACGGAATGTATAATAATCTTCTTGCATCGGAGGCTGTCATTCAGCCTGTGCTGAACACGGATTTTTCCTGCACCGAGCCTGAAATTCTGTCTGAATATATCGTTTCCCACCGTGTGACCGAGTGTGACAGCAAAAAGCTTACAACAATGCAGTCTGCCGTTGATATGCTTATTTCGGGATGTCTGCTGTTTTTTATTGACGGTGTGACGGAATGCCGAAGCTTCAGCGTGCAGGGATATCCGAAAAAGTCCATCGGCTCCCCAGAATCGGAAACTCAGGAAAACGGCTCACACGAAGGCTTCGGGGATATGTACAAGGACAATGTCACACTTGTCAGACGAAGACTTAAGAATCCCTATGTGCGCTTTGAAACGGTCACGGTAGGTGAAACGAGCCGCACGGCAGTGTGCATGTGTTATCACGCCGGGCGTGCAGACCCCGTAATCGTAAAAAATATCAAAGAAAAACTTGAAGCAATAAGGCTCGACATTGTGTCCGGTGCAGGCGCAATAAGACCGTTTCTTGAGGAAAAACAGCCGTCACTTTTTTCCACCACGGGTACAACGGAAAGACCTGATGTCTTTGCCGCAAAAATTGCCGAGGGCAGAGTGGGAATCATAGTTGACGGCACGCCCTATGCCCTTATAGTGCCTCATCTTTTTATTGAAAATTTCCATTCACTTGACGACTATCTCAGCCGTCCTTACTATGCAACCATATCACGGATACTTAAAATCCTGTGCTTCTTCCTTGCAGTTTTTCTTCCCGGCACTTACGTTGCCGTAGGCACATTTCATCAGGAAATTTTCCCCTCCGCAATAATCTACGACATTGTGTCCTCACTTGAGAATACGCCCTTTCCTCTGGTGGTTGAGTCACTTGTCATTCATTTTATATACGAAATCGTCAGGGAGGCAGGACTGAGAATGCCGAAAACAATCGGTCATGCAGTCAGCATAGTGGGCGCACTTGTAATCGGTGATGCGGCAGTTTCTGCCGGTCTTATCAGCGCACCTATGCTCATTATCGTTGCAATCACTGCAATCTGCTCGGCCGTTACATCAAATCTGCATCAGCCCACATCTTTTCTCAGGATGATATTCATCATCACGGGCGGAATAACGGGACTTTTCGGTATAATGACAGGCTTTGCACTTATGACAGTCGACATCTGCTCACACAATTCCTTCGGAATCCCCGTAACATCTCCGCTGTCACCCTTTGATGCATACGCCGTGCGTGACAGCGTGCTTTTCGCAGGGTGGAAATCTGTAGGCAGACGCTTTATAAAAATTCAGGATCTGAAAGGAAGTAATACCGATGCAGACAAAAGCTGAAATCACAGCCTTTCAGTTTTATACAATCCTTTTTCTCTCACGCATTTTTTCACTTGTAACTTATATTTCAGGAATCAGGGATGTCCTTTCAACCTCAGCTGAAATCCTTTCGGTTGTAATCATGAGCGCAATACTTTTTATCTCGGTGATACCTGCCGCATTGCTTCTGAAAAAAGACAACGGCACTTCAATCCTTACAAGAGCAGAATGCATTTCGCCGTCATTCAGCAAGCTTCTGTGCGTCATTTACCTTATGTTTTTTATCTACAAAGGAATCACCACAGCATCAAGATTCGAGCTGCTTTTAGGCTCTGTGATGTTTCCCGAAACCAATGTGCAGTTTTTCGTTGCGATTCTGCTCGTTGCCGCTGTATTCTGTGCATTACGGGGCATTGAAGCATTGGGCAGAGCAAGTGTGATTTTCCTCGTGCCGGTGCTGTTTGCATTCGGATTTGTCTTTCTGTCACTTGCAGATGATTTCGACATTCTCAATCTGTCAGCAATTTACAAAAATGAAGCAAAGGGCATTCTCGACGGCGCCGTTTACTCAGCATCAAGGACAAATGAGGTGGCAGTGATTCCGCTGATGATTCCGTTTGTAAAAAGACACAGATCAAAGCATCTTTTCATCTGGACAGGAGTTATATCAGCAATCATAATACTGACAGAAGTGATGATATCGGGCGTACTTGGCGGCTTCGGGGAAAATCAGCTTTTCAATATGTATTCTCTGTCCGTCATCGCAAAGCTGGGCTTCATTGAAAGAATGGATGCAATCATCTCATGTATATGGATGATATGCTCTGCACTGAAGCTTGCACTGACCTTCTTCGTGTGCAACATTCTTCTGTCTTCCCTTACAGACAAAAGCAGACCGAAGCTTTATATCACCCTTTCGGCTGCTGTGGTTTTTGCAGGAATGATGGTAATTTCACTGAGCATCGTAAGCTTTGCTCAGCTTATCAGAATCCCTCTTATGACCATTTTTTTCACAGCCACGGCAATTGTAATTCCGCTGATTATAATTTTCGCAGAAAAATCAAAGGAGAAAAAACATGAAAAAGCTTAAATTCATACTTCTTCTCCTTGTTATCATCACCTTTTCATCCTGCATTTCAGACGACACCGAAATCAGAAACCGACTTATCATCGAAGGAATCGGCATTGATTTCGACACCCGGACGGATGAATATATCATCACCGTACAGGCGTTGTCAACAGCCGCCGCAGGCAACGGGCAATCGGAAGGCACTTCCACACCTGTCACAAATTTCACGGTCAGGGGCAGGTCAGTTGCCTCTGCACTCGGTTCTCTTTGCGAAAATACGGGCAGAAATCCCCTTTATTCACAGAACAGAGTAATCGTGCTCGGCTCGCAGATTGACAAAAGCTCAGTCGCTGCGGCGCTTGATTATCTTGTGCGTGAATACACGGCAAGACCTGATGTATATGTTGCCGCCGCAACGGGAAAGGCTTCTGATATTCTTGAAATTCAGTCAGACGGTGAAATTCCTGCAAAAATCATAGAAGAATCCATTGATCGCAGTGACGAAAACTCCCTTACAAAAAGCACTCAGCTATATAATCTGGTCAATCTCAGAAGTGAAAAAACCACTGCCCCGACACTTCCGCTTCTTGAAATCGACAAGGACAGAAACAGAAACAGTGACACCGTCAGGGTAACAGGCACCTGCGTTATAACAGAAAAGGACAAAAAAAATCACCTGTCCTCCGAAGAGACGGTGATGTTCAGAATTATTACGGATGATGTCAGTCAGGGAACAATAAATATCAGCCTCAACGGGAAAAATGCAGGACTCGATATCATAAAATCCGACACGGATATCAGTGTGAGCATCACAGACGGACAGCCTCATTTTTCTGTAAAAATAAAATGCAGTCTTGACCTTGTGGAATACGGCACATCAGATTTCGGCAGTATCGCACGCAGGGATATTGATTCACTGCGTGAAGTTGCGGAAAATCATATTTCTTCAGGTGTCAGACAGGTGCTTGAAAGACAGCTGAAGGAGGAAAAGTGCGATATTTTCCGTTTCGGCAAATATCTGGAGCTTACCTTTCCCGACGTTTACACTTCTCTTTCTTCCGATTGGGAAAATGCGCTGCCTTCATTCACTTATGATATTTCATCTGATGTCACGATACGGAAAATCGGACAGGAAACACTTAAAAATCCCTGATTATGAAATAGCAATAACAGCGCAGTAAACTGCCGCCGCACCTGCCAGATGAAGCATTTTTGCGCATTCGTTGAGTGTGCTTGCGCTGGTTTTTATATCGTCAATAAGCAGAATCGTTCTGCCTTCAATATCTGCGTTGCTGCAGTCAAAAGCACCGAAAACATTTCCGCTTTTAAGAGCAAACGGAAGTCTGTGCTGTCGTGAGGTTTCACAGACCTTCACAAGAAGAGGCTCAACGGGAATATTCATCTGCCGGCCGGTTTCTTCAGCAAGAGCCTGTCCCTGATTGAACTGTCTGTGTGCAGATTCATCCTGAGTCTGCGGCACGAATGTTATAACATCGATTTTCTGTACGTCAAAATCCCTTCCGACGCACTCCTTCACACGCTTTGCGAAAAATGAAACCGAATGAAACGCCGAATAGTATTTCCATCGGGTAATACCCCGTTTTACATTTCCCGTGTAGTTATAAGGCGCAGTGATTCCCTGATAAAAATTGGCTCTGCCGTTACATTCGCAGTCCTTTTTACTTCTTCCGCAGGAAGCACAGACGGGCTGTTCAATCAGCTTTTCATCACGGGAACACCTTCTGCAAAGCTCTGTGGTGTGCGGCACAGTCCTGCCGCAGAAGCAGCATCTGTCAGGAAAAACAACTGAGCGGAAAAATCCGCTCAGGTAAGCAAGTCGTGAATCCTTTTTCATCAGATAAGGTCTGCTGATTCGGGATAGAATTCTCTGATGTAATTTTCAACATCTTCCTTTGTGCCCTTGAAGGGTCCGGGAGTTTCCATTTTAAGAGAAACTGTTGCAGTTGCATAAAGGAGAGAACGCTCCATTGAATTTGTAAGTCTTTCGTTGATGTATGCTGCGAAGGTTGTATCGCCACGGCCTGTTCTGCCGCTTAAATTTCTTGCCTTTATAGGGCATGATGCAAAATTCTCACC
Organism: Clostridia bacterium; assembly: GCA_017549665.1. The sequence goes on from JAFYUD010000093.1 coordinate 25,543, forward strand.
GTCAAAGGCAATTACCTCTGTGTTGTGAGTGATGACAACTTCCTTTGCACCCCATGAATGAAGAAGCTTTGCAGCCTCGTATCTGTCTTCAAGACCTGTCATGATTTCAGCCTCTGCAGCGTCAGTCTTGAGGAAATCGATATAAGGAAGCATTTCCATCTTATCTTTCCAGTCTTCAAAGTACATTGTGCCGCCGTTTTCTGTATCAACATGACGAAGGCATGTCTGCACATCAACAGCAACCTTACCTCTCTTTGACATTGACTTGATAAGATCGTTTGTGAAGTCACCGTAAACAAGACCTGCAAAATGGAAAATATCAGCAGAAATATCGTCAGGAATATCCTCAGCCTCAAAGGGAGTGCCTACTGATGTACATACGCACTTTCTTCTCTCCTTGTCGGGAGTGAAATACTGATTATACATATTTGATGAACTGGGGCAATCAAGGCAGAGAATGTTTTCCTTGGGCACAGTGAAAGCAGAAAGTCTTTCCTGGTCAGCAAGAGCAACCTTTGTAAGGGCAAGAACATTGTGACCGAGCGCATTTGCAGATGCAGATGAGAAAATAACTGCACCGCCGGGGCTTCTGATTTCATTATTGAGATGGTCAACGTTTCTGTCCATTGTGATGTGTCCGATTATAACGGATGAATAATGCTTCATAAAATTTATCTCCTTTAAACGTATGATTGTATTTTATCCGAACAATGCCGTAAGAATATATCTGTCACTGTTGAAGAACAGACCTGTTTCAACAAGAATGAAATATGTGCCTGCCTCAACATTTGCAGTGAATACGATTTCTTCACTGTTCCAATCAGATGTCTGCTGTGCGATTATGTTACCCTGAGAGTCGATAACGGAAATTACCCAGCCTTCCTTGTCTGCATCATCCCTGCGGATGTGGTTGAAGCTGACCTGAAGTGTTCCTGCAGCTTCAGTACGCACGCTGAAGTAGTCCTTATCGTAATCAACACCTGTTGCAATAAGCGCACCGTTTACAGCCTTGCCGAATGCAAGCGTATCTGCCGCAGACGGTATATTGTTAGGCTCTGTTTCCCATGAGCCGTCCTGTACCGAAAGAAGAATCAGCCTGTAAACTATGCTGTTATGATAAATATTATCAGAATCAATAAGAATATAATACTTACCTGCCGTAAGACCGATATTGGGTGAATGATGGATTGCATCATTCCAGCGAGAAACGGAGGAGTAAGCAATATTGCCGTTTTCATCCATGACGGTTATATGCCAGCCGTCCTGCTCCTCAGCAAGAGCTTCATGTATGAAATCAAGCACGACAAAGCCGTCATTTTCCATTTCGAATGCATAATAGTCACGGTCGGACTTGTCATTTCTTGCAGTAAGTGAGCCTACAATTTCTGTATTGACAGAAACGGGAGTTGCAGCTTCGGTTGAATCATTGAACTCTGTTTCGATTGCAGAATCCTTTGTGAATGAAACATTCAGCGCATAAGTGACACCGCTGTATACATGGGAATATACCGTTACAAAATAGAATCCCGGTGAAAGGCCCATGATACCGGAGTTGAGCGATGCGGCATCCATTCCCGATGTCATATAATAATATTCCTTGCCTTCCATATCAGTGATACGGATACGCCATGCCACACTTGAAACGGCATTTGACTGCCCTGCTTCGTCAGCCTCATGCTCAAAATAAAGAACAGCATAACCCTTTTCGGTTATCCGGAACATATACCAGTCAACGTCGCTTTCGTCATTTGCATAAGTTGACGCACTTCCGTTCATCGTAACATCGAGAGACATCTGTGTGTAACGTGTTACGGAGTTGTTAGGCTCCATCTCATAACCGGAAGTTGCGGCAAAACCGATTGCTATATCATATTTATCCGCAGTAAAGCCTGAGATACATCTGACAACAACTCTGTAATTACCGGGGGAAACACCCACTGCAGGTGATTTACAAGCCGAACCCACGGATGAATAAGAAACTCTTTCAATTTCACGGAAAGCAGTTGTTTTGCCTGTGCCGTCGGGAGAATATTCTTCATAAAGCGAAATATACCACATGCAGTCCTTTGATTCGGACATGGTATGATTGAAGCCGTAAATGATTACGCCTCTTTCATCAATCGTAAAAGTATATACATTTTCTGAAATCAGAGAAGCAAGAGAATCCCTTATACTGTTATTGATTTTGACGGGAATAATCTTTACGCCTTCTTTTTCTTCATTTACATCAAAATCCACATCACCCGAATTGTCAATATCGGGAAGCACATCATCGGGCTTGATGCTTGTATCGTCACCGGGCAGCTTGTCAGAGCTTTCGTAATCATTGTCAGAATATACTATATCTGTGGATTCCTCTTCTTTTATGTCAGTAGACAGATAAAGTGTGTCTGAGTAATTCCCCTCAAGTCCCACTGCTTCATCCTCAGGTACGGATGCAACCCTGTCAGGCATGACAATCTGAGCCGTCAGCAGAATAACCGCTGCCAGCACAAATGCTATTACTGAATAAACAGGATTTCGTTTCATCTTTTTCCTCCCCGTCTTTTACATAAAGAAAAGACCATGCTAAGTATAGCACGGTCTTTAAAATTATTCAAGTGGTAATCCTCAGAAAGGAAGCTTGTAGAAAACTTCGTGGATCTTGTTAAGAAGACCTCTGAAGAATCTCATGAAAGTAGCTGTGAACTTGCTCATGCCGCCGTCGACCTTTGTAAGTTCTGAGCCCTCTTCAAGAGCCATGTCGAACATATAAACTGTTTCGTAGCTGTATGTTGTAAGGTCATCCTCGTTAAGAGTGATAAGACCTACACCTCTTGTAAGGTCGTTTGAGTATGAGTTACAGCCTACTGAAGGAACTGTTACGATATCAATACCCTGATAATTTACTGTGAAGTCATTGATGTGGTCGTGACCGTGGATAGTTGCAAGAACGTCACCTGTAGCTACGAGTGAATCGAACTGACCTGCTGAGTAATATGAGGGGCATGAAGGCTCAAACACAACGCCTGTGTGCTTTGAGAATGAGGGGATGGGAAGATAATTTTCGCCCTTGTAAGTAAATTCCTTAATAGGAATGATTGTTTCTGAGAACATTGCTTCGTAAACTTCAGGAACGATGATGTGCTGGAAAAGGATTGAGGGAACAACCTCACCGCCGTTAAGCTCCTTAAGCTGGGCTGCTGTGCTTTCGTACCATGCAATCTGATCTTCTCTTACGTAATCATAACCGAGCCATTCGTCACCGTTACGGAGAGATGAACCTGAGTCGATGAACCAGAGGTTGAATGCAGGAGCTGCATTGTCTGAACCCATGATAACAAGGTTTGAGTTACCGCAGCCGTAAAGATCAGCAGCATCCCATGTAAGGCAGAGATCTCCGCCTACTTCCTGATAGATAGCAAGAAGGTCTTCCTTGTCAACGCCGTTTTCCTGGTCGTGGTTACCGAAAACGAGTGCGAAGGGAACATTTGCTTCAAGACAGGGAGCAAGGATAGCTTCGATAGCAGCATACTGATTGTCGTAACCGCTTGCAACAGTGTTGTCACCAAGGAAAACAACAAGGTCAGGCTGGTACTTTGCAATACCTTCCTTCATAAGCTGAGTTGTTGATGCTTCAAGCTCTTCATCATCCTGGCTGTCAGCAAAAATCATAATCTGGAATTCGCCGTTGTCATCAAAACGAAGACCTGCGTCAGCCTGAGCTGATGCAAAAACGGGAACTGCAGTCATAACCATAAGACATGCCAGAAGAACAGTGATAATTTTTTTAATCATATAAAACACCTCTTTCTGATATAGTGCTATTTTAACAAAATATTCCGTAAATTGCAAGAGAAAAATAAAAAAAGGATGACATCAGCCATCCTTTTGTGCACATTATATAAGCTCGAACTGACTCAGATCGAAGTAAGAAGCATTCACCTGTGCATTGATTGAAGAAATAAAAACAGTATCGATCTTATTTCCGTTTTCGTCATAGTTTTCAATTGCAGTAATCACACCGTAAGCATCAGTCACGATTCTGCTCATGGCATTTTCTTCACCTGCGCTGTAAACGTATGAAACCTTGCCGTTTTCCTCTACCCTTTCAGGTGTGCCAAGCTCATCGGGAATGAACATTGAAATGCTGTCTGCAAGATTTTTGATATCATCAACAGAAATTCCCATTGTGTCATAAAGCTCAGCAGGAATATACATTGCGATATCATTACCCTTATTCTTGTAAGTCATATAAAGCTTGTTGTCACAGTACATAACGCCGCAGTCTTCCATACCCATCTGAGCAAGCTCACCACCGATATCCGCACCGAGAATACGGGAATCAGCACCTTTTTTTACAACAGTGAAGGACATATCATCAAACGCAACACTCATAACATAGTTTTCGCTTTTGATAGCTCTGATTGAATTTGGTACGCCGTTTGCATCGAAGCCGTATGTCAGCTCACCGAGACCTGCAGACTTGCGAAGAAGAAGACGTGCATCAGCAGCGGAAAGCTTTCCGTTACCGTCAGCATCATAATTAAGAAAGCTGAGACCTGCAGAGCTTTCAAGGGTTGCAGACATTCTGAGCACCTTTCTTGCATCAGAGGCAGTTATTTTACCGTCAAGATTGATGTCACCCATCATAGGGAATTTTTCACCCTCAGCACCCTGAACAGAAATTGTCATAGGGATAAGAAGCATTATTGCACATAAAAGCAATGAAATAAGTTTTTTCATAATTGACCACCTTATATTAAATATATATACATTATATATCAGAATGTCCGATATTACAAGAGAAAAACACTCCCATTTGCGCCCGTTTAAAAAAAGTTAAAAAAATTTCAGATTTTTTAAAAAAAGGTATTGACAAATGCGTTTTGTTTTGATATAATTCAAAACGTTCCAAACGGAATGCGAGAGTGGCGGAATCGGCAGACGCGCACGTTTGAGGGGCGTGTGGTAATCCCGTACGGGTTCAAGTCCCGTCTCTCGCACCATATTGAGTATTCATAAGGGATTTGACCTGTGAATACTCAATTTTTTTGCTTAAAATAGAGTTTTGTATATAGTTTGATAAATTTTTATGTATCGTCGCATTCCTTTCGGAG
>JAFYUD010000094.1 GCA_017549665.1 Clostridia bacterium
GCATCAAGAACCACGGGGCAGACAGCGTTTGAAATAACAAACTCAACCACCTGCTTTGTGTCATTGTCCGTGCCGAGACCACAGCCGACGGCAATAACAGATGCTTTCTGCATTTTTTTGTAAATCTCTTTGCATGCATTCTTTGAAATTCTTCCGTCGTTGTTGCTTTCAAGGGGAAGAAGCACAGGCTCGTTGATTTTCGGTGTCACTGCAGAGTAAATGCAGTCCGGGAAAGCGGCATATACTATTCCTGCACCTGCTTCAACTGTCGCCTGATTACAGAGGTAAACGCAGCCTGTCATATTTCTGCTGCCGCAGATTGTCAGACAGTTGCCGAAAGTGCCTTTATGAGCATTGAATGAGCGTGTTTTTATGCTTTCAAGCGCTTCATTTCTTGTAAGCACTTCGTATTTTTCAGCATAAGGTGCTGAGTATTCTTTTCCTATTCCTATATCGATAACAGTTGTTTTGCCGCACATACAGGCAGTCGGCTTGATTACATGTACAGGCTTGAATGTTATCATTGACAGTGTTTCGTCTGTACGGAAATATTCCTGACCGTCATATACACCGTCAGCAGTGAGTCCCGAGGGGATATCAATTGCAAATTTGTATGCATTTTTGTTTTCGTTTGCTTTTCTTACGGAATCAAGGGCTTCGCCGTCAAGACTTCCCTTGAAGCCGATGCCGAAAATTGAGTCAATAATCACATCTGCAGTCTCAATGTGGAAAAGGGCAGTATCCTTTTCTTTTGTCATATCAGTGACCACAACGGGGTATTTTACCATATTGCCGTACATTTCAAGGCACAGTGAATCAGTGATTTCTCCGTGTATAAGGATGACAAAAATCTTTCTGAAGCCTTTCTGCCACAATCTCTGTGCGATTACAAGTCCGTCGCCGCCGTTTTTACCCTTGCCGCAGAGAATAGTGACTTTTGAAGCTGTATCGCATCCGGCAATGATATCACCGCAGCCGTTGCCTGCACGCTCCATCATGGTATAGTAGGACAGACCGTCATTGTTGGCAGCCTGCTCTGTAATTTTCATATTTTCAGCAGTTAGTACGTGCATTGAGATTCCTCCCGGCAAAAAATTGCAGATATTTGTTATATTGTAGCACATCTGAAACTTAAATAAAATAAAAATATTCAAAATTGTGTTGTAATTTTTGAACTGATGATGTATAATACATAATGTATTATCAGTGCCGTATGGTGCGGCATTATCGGAAGAGGTGACCTTTATGACAGATAAAACAATTCAGTTTAAATTACAGGGTGACAGGGATTCAGAGCTTAAGGCTATGCTTGCTCAGGTTTACAATGCTCTTGATGAAAAGGGCTATAATCCCGTAAGTCAGATTGTCGGATATCTTATTTCTGAGGATCCTGCTTACATCACAACCTACAACAATGCAAGAAGCACAATCATGAAGATTGACCGTTATGAGCTTCTTCAGTCACTCATCAAGGAATACCTCGGCGTGAATGACAGTAAGGAAGGATGAATTTAAATGGCAGAAAAGAAGGGAACAAAGTTCCTGACATATAAGGGCAGACCCCTTGTCCGCTGCGGCAAGACCCTTTATTATGGTAACATGTCTGATCCGTTTGTAATTATGATGCAGATAAATTCTACTAAAAAGGTCGGCGAGCTCGACGTTGCTAACAGAGTTTCAGTTATGCTTCTTAATACAGACCCCGATGTCAGACCCAGGGATAAAATTGTCAAGAAAAGTGACAAGCAGGGACTTTATCAGGCAATGGATATCGCATCTATCTGGCTTGAAAGAGCACTCGCACAGTAAAAATCACATCAAAAATGTCCGTGAAGCACCTGAATGTGTATCACGGATTTTTTATTGTATTTTGTAACCTTTTTGCCCGTCAGATGTGTTTATTATATTGAAAGATATCGGAAGGAGTTCTGTTGATGAAAAAGATTTTGATTTTTATTTTGTGTATGTCATTTCTGACTGTTACCTTTTCAGTGCAGAGCTTTGCGGAAAATCATTCTTATCATACGGGATTAGTCAGAAATTCGTTATTGCCTGATGGATATGACCTGTGTGAATATCTGCTGAACAAGGGTGATGTGAATAAGGACGGGAAAATCACAGCAAGTGATGCGAGAATCGTGCTCAGGGCTGCGGCATCTCTTGAGAATCTGACTGAATATCAGAGAACAATGGCAGATATGATTGTTGACGGTGAAATCACAGCAGCAGATGCAAGAAGCGTTCTTCAGCTTGCCGCTTCGATTGATACTAATGTGTCCAGAATACGGGTTGTGACTGATGCCGGTAAAGCGGTGACTTTAGGACCGCTGAAAGGAAACGGAGAATACTGCTGGTATATCAGGGAGCTGACAAGTCTTTATCCTCCGCATGTTGAAGAATCTGTAAAAAATATATCGGATGATGAATTTGAACAGATCTTTGAGATTTCCGTCAAAGGCTTTTACTATGCAACTTTGGTGTATGGCTCTGCGGACGGAAAGGTTGTAATCCGTGAATACGAATTTGAGATTGACGGTGAATAATAAACAAACAGGCACCTTTCGTTTGAAAGATGCCTTTGTTTTTGTATTTATTTACTTCTCTTGATTGCGTTGATGCCTGTCAGAATTCCGTTGCCTGCGACCTTTGCGATTGAGCCGGGTTTTTCATTCATCATATCAACAAGTGCATTGCCCAGACCCTCTGTAATCACACCGTTTGAAAGAGAAACGAGAGTACGGATAGGTGTTTCGATTGCACCGTAATATACCATGTCTGATGAGCTGATGCTTGTGGTCATCTTCGGGCAGATGAAATCAATGACGGAGTTGATAATGTCACCGTATTTTGTGCCGGTTGTGTCACCGAAGCAGCTGTCCCATGTGTAGGGCTTGCCGGGCTTTTCAACCTTAAGCTCTCTGCCGAGAAGCTTGCAGAATTCACTGCGGCTGAGATTTGCAACCTCTGCGTTGTTATAAAGCATATTTACTTCATCGCTGTAGGGATTTTCGTGTGTGCCGAAGCCGTTGAGGCTGATTTCGGTGTCAAGTCTGATATCAGCAACGGATGCACCTGCCATGATGATGTATTTGCCGTCGTCGCATACGAAATCCTTTTCGTTTACGTGGTAATATGCAAATGCACGCTTGTCAAGCTTTACTGTAACGAGCTTGCTTTCTCCTGCCTTGAGGAATACCTTTGCAAA
>JAFYUD010000095.1 GCA_017549665.1 Clostridia bacterium
ACTGATGAATTCAAGAAAAATCATATCGAAGGCTTTATCCGAAGAGGCGGCAGATTATGATGATTCTTATTTTTGCAGCATTTGTTGTTGTTTGTCTTATCGGAGTAAAATTCAGACCGGCAGAAGGCGCAAAATATATGACAGACTATATGTCTGTGGATAAAACCATGTCAGTCAAGGGATTTTTTATAATTGTCGTGTTCTTCAGTCATTTCAACAGCTATGTGACGTTTACATCGGTCGGTGATCAGATGTACATGGATGCATTAAGGACTGTGGGACAGTGTATGGTAACAATGTTCCTTTTCTACTCCGGCTACGGTGTCACGGAATCTGTAAAGAAGAAGGGCGCTTCTTATATCCATAAAATCCCATTGACAAGAATTTTAGGTACATATTTCAGAGTTGCATTTGCATTGATTCTTTTTATTATCATGTGGCTTGCATTCGGACGCACATTCCCAATCGGGCGTATATTGCTTTCAATTACAGGATGGGAGACATTAGGCAACAGCAACTGGTATATTTTTGCGGTTGTTATGGCATATCTTATAACATTTATCTCGTTTGAAACCGGAAATCTTTTTTCAAAGAAGCTTTCTCCCGCTGTGTGCAATTTTATTTCAGCAGTTCTCGTTACTGTTCTTTGCTGTGTTTATATACACCTGTTCAGATTCAATGACTGGCAGCCGAAGCACTGGTATGATACCATGATCTGTTATGTATTCGGAACATGGTATTCACTTTTGCATGATAAAATTGAACGCATAATCAATTGCCATACTGTTGTATATCTGCTTTTCCTTGTGGGAACATATGCGGGAATGAATTATTTTGCTGAACGCAGAAAAGAAGATTTTGAGCTTTATGAAATGTATATAGTTTTCTTCATGCTGTTTGTATTGGTGCTGACAATGAGAGTTTCCGTGCATAACAAGGTTCTTATGTGGTGCGGAAAAAATCTTTTCGGTCTGTATATTCTTCAGCGAATTCCTATGATTGTACTCAAGGAAGTAGGACTGGCTTCTTACAATAAATATCTGTTTTTCTTTGCTTCACTTGCAATTACTGTGCCGCTTGCGTGGCTGTTTGAAAAGTACACAGGCAAATTGTGGGGGCTGATAACATCTCCGAAAAGGAAGCAGGAGAAGAAAACAGCTTAAATAATTGTTGACTTTTATTACAAAATATCTTATTATATAAATGTTATGATAGTTTTATAAGGGGAGGAATGTCAGCATGACAAAACATTTCAAGAGATTTATTGCAGTTTGTCTTGTTGTTCTTATGGCAGTCGCATACGTACCCGTTGCAGATATTGACAGTATTTTCAACATCGAGGCTTCTGCTCTGACTACAAGCGGAAGTGTCGGAAACATGAAGTGGAAGTACGATACGGGAAATAATACTCTTACTATTACCGGCTCAGGCAGTATGACCAATCACGGTTCAACTCCGGAAGTATTCACAAAGTATAATGCTCTTGCTGTCGGTAAGCTGATGAATAAGACAAAGAAAATTGTTATCAGCAGCGGAATCACAAGCATCGGAAACAATACTTTTTCCGGCTTCGGAAGCGTTACTTCCGTTTCAATTCCTGCATCTGTAACATCTGTCGGTGAAGGCGCATTCAAGAACTGCTCTGCACTCAGCAGTGTTTCGGCTCTTTCTTCTGTTACTTCAATCGGCAAGTCTGCATTTGAGGGCTGTTCCTCACTTTCAGGTGTGACTCTCAGCAACAATCTTAAGACAATCGGTGACTACGCATTCAAGAATACAAAGTTTGCGTCTGTTTCCCTTCCTTATACAGTAACAAGTGTCGGTGCAAATGCATTTGCAGGTGTATCAGGTCTTAAGTTTACATGTGCTTACGGTGATGCAGCTTACAGATATGCAAAGAGCTATTCTGCAGCTTATACTCTCAAGGCTCCTTCACTTACAGCTGATGCGGTACTCGACATTGCAAACAAGCAGGTAGTTGTTACTCTTAAGCTCAACAATGCTGCAGGTCTTAACGCTGCAAACTTTGAGCTTACATATAATAACGGTGCTGTGCCCGTATCAACAGATTTTTCATGCGGCGATATGACAGGTGCTGTTGAAACTGCAGTTGTATATAACGGAAACGGTAAGGTTTCCGTAGCTGTTGTGGCTGCTGATGCAATTCCTTTCGTTGCGGGCACACAGACAATCACTTACGAAATCGCAAAGATTACTTTTAAAGCAAATGAAGATGCTGATACAGCAGATTTCAATTTCTCTTCAAAGGTACTTATGCTCGACAATGCAAGATATAATGTATCAGCAGTCAAAAAGAGTCTTGATCTTCATGCATACACAGAGGATACTTCAAAGGCTGTTGCTCCTACTTGTGTAAGCAAAGGCTCAAAGACTTATGTATGCTCAATCTGTTCAAAGGAAAAGGTTGAGGAAGTTGCAGTAAACGGTGCAAATCATACAGGAAACACCGAGATAAAGAATGCAGCCGAAGCAACATGTGCTGTAGCAGGCTATACAGGTGATAAGGTCTGTACAGATTGCGGTGCGACAGTTGAAAAGGGTGCTGAAATCGCAAAGCTTGCACATACACATACAGTTGCAGAAACTGTTCCTGCTGACTGTACAAAAGACGGATATGTTAAATACGTATGTTCATGCGGTGATACATATACAGAGACTCTCAAGGGCGGTGAGCACAGTTATGTGGCTCAGGTAGTTGCTCCTGATTGTACAAATTCCGGTTATACAATGTATACATGTTCAGCTTGTGAAGCTGCATACAGAGGCGATAATGTTGAGTCTCTCGGTCATGATTATGATGATAAGGGCGTATGCTCACGCTGCGGTGACGTCAACGTAAAGGAAATCACATTTGTTGAAGACAGCAAAATGACTGTTGATAATAACACTGATATTATCGTATCAAAGACTGCGCAGATCAAGTATGCTGATTTCAAGGCAATGATTGCAGGTGACGGATGGGTTGTGACAGACAAGCTCGGTGCTCCTCTTGCAGACGATAAGCTTATCACAACAGGCTGTACTGTCAGCCACACATCAGGCTCAGTATCATACACATATATTGCATTCGGTGATGTAAACTCTGACGGTAAGGTTACAGCTGCTGACGCAAGACTTGTTCTTCGTGCTGCTGCTACACTTGAAACTCTTACAGAAACACAGATTCTTGCAGCTGACGTTGACGGTAACAAGAAGGTTGTTGCTGCTGATGCAAGAAGAATTCTCCGAGTTTCATCAAAGATCGACGAGTTCAAATAATTAATTATGTAAATTTGCCTGAGTGCAGAACACAGGCTAATATATACACGAAAGGTGATAAAAAATGGCAATTATGACTTTACTGGACGGTGCGTTCAGTGCAATCGCAGGCGCAATCTCAAAGATTGTTGCTGTTATCGTTTCAATGATGATCAGTGCAGGTTCACTTGCAACTGCTCCCGCAACAGATGATCTTATCAAAGCTGCTGATGCAGAAAATGTACAGCTTATGGTTGAAGTTGTTGGTGATACTCAGCTCAACGCTTTCAACAAGAACTATGTATATTTCGATCTTGCAATGCAGGATTATCAGAATGCAGAGACAGACATGGACGGTCTTGTAATCGTCGGTGACGTTACAGAAAACTGCCTTGCTATGGAGTGGGACAAGATCGGTGAAATCCTTGTAAACAATGCATTCGATGACACTCTTATCCTTGCAACAGGTAACCACGATATCAGACTTCGTTCAATGGACGAAATCAAGGACAGATTCTATGGCCTTCAGAACAATTTCACAGTAGTTGATCCCGCAGGCGAGCTTTACTACTCATATGAACTCAACGGCTATAAGTTCATCGTTCTCGGTTCAGATACAAGCGAGATGGAAGAAGCAAACATCGGTGAAGCACAGCGTAACTGGCTTGATGCAGAAATGAGTGAAGCTACAGCAGACGGCAAGCCCGTATTTGTTATCCTTCATCAGGTTCTCAAGAACACACACGGTCTTCCTCTTACATGGGGTAACGGCAATAACAAGACTGCAGGTACTGTAGGTAAGGACAGCGATGCTATTTACGCAGTTCTTAACAAGTACGAAAACGTATTCCTTCTTACAGGTCACATGCATACAGGCTTCGGTCAGTATACATACGAAATTCTCGGTGACAACGATAATATCGTTTCTGTAAATCTTCCCGGTCTCGGCAAGAACAGCCAGGACGGTATCGAAGGCTTCGGTCAGGGTGCAACAATGGAAGTTTATGAAGATCAGGTTATCTTCAGAGCAAGAGATCTTTCAAACGGTAAGTACTACGGTGCTGAGTACGATCTCACAATCGACCTTAAGTAATAACTGAAACAATGGAGAGGACTGGTTATCAGTCCTCTTTTTTTGTCTTGACAAACGTATTCAATTTTTATATAATCACCTGTGGAATTTTTAACGATGAAAGAGGAAAAACATGTTTGAAAATATTATAGCAAATATAAATGATGCGCTTTACAGCTACATTCTTATAATTATTCTTGTGGCCGGCGGATTATTCTTTACATTAAGAACGAAATTCGTTCAGTTCAGACATCTTAAGGAGCAGATACGTGTTGTTTCAGAAAAACCGGGTGATAAAAAAGGTGTATCATCCTTTCAGGCGCTGATGGTGTCCACTGCTTCACGAGTCGGTACGGGAAATATTATCGGTGTTTCAACCGCACTTTGTCTCGGTGGCTTCGGGTCAGTATTCTGGATGTGGATTATTGCCATTGTCGGTTCAGCATCTGCATTTATAGAAAGCACACTGGCTCAGATTTATAAGAAAAAGGATGCTGACGGCAACAGCTACGGCGGACCTGCATATTATATTGAAGCGGCCCTCCGCTGCAGACCGCTTGCAATTATTTTCTCTGTCTGTCTTGTTGTGACATACGGAATCGGCTTCAATATGCTCGCTTCATACAATCTGCAGTCAACATTTTCAGCTTATAAATTCTATAATCCTGAGGTAACACCCTGGATTATCGGTCTTGTGATTGCTGTAACGGTCGGATATTGTCTTTTCGGCGGCGGCTCAAGAATTATCAAGGTA
>JAFYUD010000096.1 GCA_017549665.1 Clostridia bacterium
AGTGTTACGATACCTGTGTTTGTAGCAAAGTATTTCTTGCCGTCCTTAGTGAAGAACATATCGTTGAAGGAGCCGTCGGGTACTGAATAGAAATCATTGCCGTTGAACCAGTAATTTCTGCCGTCGTAGATGTTCAGACCTTCGTCTGAGCCTACCCAGAGATGTCCGAGACCGTCAAGAGCGATACAGTTGATGCTTCTTGAAAGAACGGGAGTCATTTCGGGAATAAGCTCTGCCCAGTGACGGCGCTTACCCTTCATTGACATGAGACCTTCAACTGTTGAGCCGATATAAACTGTTTCACCGTATTTTGACTTGTTGTCAAGAGCTGCGAGACAGCCTGTGCCTTCGGGAAGATTGATGATTTTTTCAAATTCAGCGTCCTTCTTAAGGTAAAGAGCTGCTTCTGTGATAACCCAGAATGAGCCGTCAAGTGCAACTGAAACGTCTGTTACGGGTGCATCAAATTCAGCGATTTTCTTCTGCTTACCCTTTTTGATTTCAACAAGATTGTTGCCGGAAGCGCCGTAGAGCTTACCGTCTCTTGTAAAGAGCTTTGAAGCAGAGATGTTTGTTCTCTTTACGTTGCCGTCAGCGTATTCGTAAACGCCGTCAGGCTGTGTGATGTAAAGTGTTTCACCGTCGAAAGCAACTGATGAAACGCTGCCGCAGTCAATGCCGTTTTCTGCAGTGATGAATTTCTTGTCATACTGTCTGAATTCACCGAAGTGAAGTGAGTTCTTTCTCATATATAGTCTCCTTGTGCTGAATCTGTACTGTTTATCCAATTGAGGATATCGTCATAAATGTTCTGATAATCGTCCTCATTGAGAATTTCGTGTCTGAGTCCGGGGTAAAGCTTCATTTCCGGCTCATTGCCGTTTTCTTCAAGCTTTGTGCAGACGCTGAGTACGCCTCTTCCGAACATTCCGACAGGGTCCTTGCCGCCTGAAATCAGGAAAACGGGAAGGTAAGAGGGAATCATTGCGAAGCATTCATCGGATGAAGCTCTCAGAAGGATTTTTGCGACTATCATTGCGCTTCCGTTTGTGATGGGGAAGTCGAAATAGGGGTCGCAATCGGCTTCGTTACGATTTTCCTTGCTGACGGAAAGCCATGCGTTTTCGTCCTCTTCCTTGAAATACTTTGCCGTGATTTTTCCGAGAAGCTCACTGCCGGTTGAGGAATAAGTGTCTCTGCCTATCATTTCACCGAAGGGTAAAACGTACTCCTGAAGAAGTGAAAGCCTGCCGCTTACGTGAATCGTGCCGCAGAGGATAAGTCCTGAAAGCTCGTCACCGAAAAGTGATGCGTAAATTCGTGAAAGAAGTGAGCCGAGGCTGTGACCGAGCAGATAATGTGGAAGTCCGGGATACTTTCTTGACATGATGTTCTGCAGAGTGTGCATATCGTCAATCATTCTGATATCCGAGTCAGGCTCACCGAAGTTGCCAAGCTCTGCCTGAGATGGTGCTGTAAGACCGTGACCGATGTGGTCATTGCCGCAGACTATGTATCCGTTTGAAGCCATGAAGCGTGCGAATCTGTCGTATCTGCCGATGTGGTCTGTAAGACCGTGGGCAATCTGCAGAATTCCTGAAGGCTCGGTTTCGTCATCCTTCCAGATAAGGACACGGCTCATGTTTTTACCGTCAGTTGATCTGAAAAATGCCTGAGTTTTTATAATAGACATCTTTAAAACTCCTTATCTGAGCATATATACTCTTGCTTCGTAAGGATTGAGAATGCATCCGTTGCCGTTGTTCTTGGGGTCATTGTAGTTGCACATTGCAATATCTGCATCTGTGATATCGAAGCCCTCGGGAGCCTTGAACATCATCTTTCTGTCAGAGAATGAAAGAACTACGAGCATACGCTGATTCTTATAATGCTTTGAGTAAACGTAGAGATCATCTCTGTCGTGATAATGCTCAACATACTGACCGTATTTTACTATATCATTTTCCTTACGGAATTTTATAAGCTTACGGTAATAGTGGAGGATTGAGTCGGGATCCTTTTCAGCAGCCTCAACGTTGATTTCAGTGTAGTTGGGGTTGATGTGGAACCAGGGCTTTTCAGCTGTTGTGAAGCCTGCATTCTTTTCTGCTGACCACTGAACGGGAGTTCTTGCATTGTC
>JAFYUD010000097.1 GCA_017549665.1 Clostridia bacterium
GCCGTGAGGCCAGGGTGAAGCATAATATGCAAGGAAAGGCTCGTCTGCCTGAGCTTTTTCAGTAATCCATTCAGTGATTTCATCGTGAATCCACTTTGTAGCCATGCTCTGATCCGTAAGCTCGTCAGTGCCGTGGACAATTTCCCACTCACCGTTTTCCTCGGTAACATGATAGAAGGGAGTCATATCATTTACATGGTGGCTTCCGTAGAAATAGTCAAAGCCCTGATTTGTGGGCAGATATTCACCGTAATCACCAAGATGCCATTTGCCGAATGCACCTGTTGCGTATCCTGCTGCCTTGAATGTTTCTGCAAATGTGATTTCATCCCCAAGCATACCGTCAGCGTTGTTGCCCATTTCAATTGAATTGAAAATTCTTGTTGATGCAAAGGGTGAAAGTGTATCAACTGTGGGGTAGATAACATTGTCAGCATAGCCACGGTAGGGGTATCTGCCTGTAAGTGCTGCAAAACGTGCAGGTGAGCATACTGAATATGCAGAATAGAAATTTGTGAGATTAAGACCGTTTTTACCGATTGAATCGATGTTGGGTGTGTCATAGATTGCACCGTTGAGTGAAACGTCACCGTAACCAAGGTCATCCATCATAATGAAAAGCACGTTGGGATTGTTGCCGGATGTATTCTTGTCAACACCCTTGAGATAGTCGTCCTGACCATCCCAGAGCCTTTCTGTGTTGGGCTTTGAACGAAGATTCATTGTAAGTACATAAAATACGCTTGTGCCCACAAGGAGAATACTCATAACGGCTGAAAGTGTTTTTTTTGCACAATCCTTGCAGAAATCTTTCTTTGCAACGAAGAAAAGACCCCACAGTGACAGTGCAGAGGGGAGCACGAGAATGAGATTGCCGAGAAGTCGTGTGAAGAAATTACCTTCACCTGTAAGCAACGGATGCTCAGTACTTGCAAAGCTTGCAAGACCCGATGTGAATGCTCCGAAGCCCGCATCTGCGCCCCATATCACGTAATATACAACTATGCCGAGAGATGCCGCAGCATAGCCGAAAATCATAGGTGCATAAACCTTGTTTTTGATGATAAGACTCAATACGATAACTGCAGAAATGATGCAGCAGTATGCAACAGAAACAACTGCAACTATATTAAGTCTGAGAATCCATGTGGCAAGCATCAGTCCGAGACCGATTACCATAAGAATAAGCGGTAAAACCTTTTTACCTGTATCAAGTTCGATTTTCTTTTTCATGAGTTTCTCTCCTTAGATTGTTGTATTACAATTCAGATGCAATTTTCATTACATTTTCAGCAAGCTTTTCGAGTGCACCGTCTTCAAAGGGTGATGCAATACCTGCTTCTTCAACAAGCTGACCGAAAGGCTGAGTGCCGCCCTTGCGGTTGAGCTCAATGTAAGTCTTCAGTGCATCGTCGTAATTTTCTCTTGATTTTACAAGGAAGCCGAGAGCAACAGTCTGTGCAAGACAGTAGTCGATGTAGTAGAATGGACTTTCGTAGATGTGCATCTGATACTGCCAGCGTGTGCCTTCTTCAATGTAGGGGATACCGTCCATGCAGAGATAAGGTCTGTACTCCTTTTCAAGCTGAAGATATGCCTGCTTTCTCTCTTCGGGTGTATATTCGGGATGCTCATAAATAATATGCTGGAATTCGTCAACGATAACACCGTAAGGAATGAAGCTGAGCGCATCGAGAAGATGCTTCTTTCTGTATCTGTCTGCATCGTCACCGAAGAATTTGTCCATGTATTTCCAACAGAGAAATTCCATACTCATTGAATGGCACTCTGCAGTTTCCATTCCGCCAACGTCAAGCTCCTCGTCACCGTATCTGAAAACATTGTCAGCGGCAAATGCGTGACCGAATTCGTGAGTGATAACGTCTATATCACCTGTTGTGCCGTTGAAGTTTGCAAGGATAAACGGCTGTTTGTAGTTTGCAAAGCTGGTACAGTAGCCGCCGCCCCATTTGTTGGGTCTTGCAAATACGTCAAACGCCTCGTTTTCAATCATTTCCTTCATGAATCTGCCCGTGTCGGGAGACATATCGTCGTACATTTCCTGAGCCTTTCTGAATATAAGCTCAGCGTCGCTGTCAGGCTTGGGGACGGGGCCTGAAAAATAGATTGAATTATCGTAAAACATCACTTTGTCATAACCGAGTTCTTTTGCGATGCTCTTTTTAAGCTCAGAAATGCAGGGGACAAGATACTTTTTGACATTTTCACGGAAGGTTTTTATCATTTCCGGAGTGTAATCCGTTCTTCCCATACGGTAGTAGCCCATTTCTACGAAGTTTTCGTAACCCATTTTCTTTGCCATAGCGTCACGGATTTTAACGAGACGGTCGAAAATGTCGTCAAAAGTTTCTGCATGCTTCTTCATTCCGTTACCCAGAGCTTCAACCGCAGCTTTTCTTATTTCTCTGTCTTCGTTTTCAAAATAACCTCTTAAAACAGAAAGCGGCATTTCCTTCCCGTCAAATTCAAATGTAAGACCCGACATGAATTGTGAATACTCCGTCACAACCGTATTTTCCTGCTGAGATTCAGCCGTAATGCACGGGTCAAAAGACTTTTTCTGATAGTCAAGCTTTCTGAAAATCTGAGGATTCATCTTCTTTTCAGCTTCTTCTCTGTAAGGAGAGGAAAGCATGATGTCTGCATATTCTGTGAAAAGCTCAGAGAAAAGAGGCCCGTTGTTGTCGTAATAATCCATCTCAGCCTGATAGAATTCATCGGCAGTATTGAGAGTGAAACGGCAGTTTGCAAGAGATGCTGCAGTGCTGTAATCCTTCATCATCGTTATGGCGTATTCTCTCGCATTTATCAGCTCGTCACCGTTTGTTGCATTTTTTGCTGCATTGCGGAAAAGCTCAAACTGCTGACGGCCTTCCTCAATTGTATATCTTTTATAGGGTATCTGTGAAACTTTCATTAAATCAACTCCGTTTATCATTCTATCACAGTTGAAAAGAATTATCAATAAATATAGGAAAACTCTTGACATTTGAATGATTGTTCAAGTATAATACATTTGAACGGTTGTTCAACTGTTCAAAGGAGGTAATATTATGGATTTGCATCAGCACAGTGAAGTGTGTGAATGTGAGTATGTACACAGTGAAGTGGTAAATCATGTCAGGGAAGTTATGGAAGATACGGAAGTGCTTTATGCATTGTCTGACTTTTTCAAGGTTATCAGTGACAGCACACGAATGCGTATTCTTGCTGCCCTTGACAGCGGAGAAATGTGTGTCTGCGACCTTTCCGAGCTTCTTGATATGACAATTTCGGCTATTTCTCATCAGCTTAAAGTATTGAAGGAGGCACATCTTGTAAAGTCAAGGCGTGATGGTAAGAATGTATATTATTCTCTTGAAGATGACCATGTAAGACTCATTATTGAAATGGGTATAGCACATATAAAAGAATAAAAGTGAGGTAAACAGATATGATTAAAAAGATTAAGCTTATTGATTTGTGCTGTGCGAACTGTGCGGCAAAAATTGAGGAAAAGACTTCAAAGCTTGACGGTGTGAATTCCGTAACAGTAAATTTCCTTACAGAGAAAATGATTCTTGATCTGGACGAAGCAAAGCTTGATGCTGTTCTGTCAGGTGTTGAAAAAATCGTTCATAAAATCGAGCCTGATGTAAAGATTGAATATATCTGAGGCGGTCTGAGTGAAAAAGAAGCTTATTGAAATAATTATCGGCGCAGTACTTCTTGTTGCTGCGATTTTACTGCCTGAAAATCTCAGCATCGTAAGTCTTATTCTCTATATTGCGGCTTTTGCGGTCAGTGGCTTTGTGGTTGTCAGAAGTGCATTCAGAGGTATTTTCAAGGGAAATGTTTTCAATGAAAATACCCTTATGGTCATTGCCGCCGTGGGTGCTTTTATCATCGGTGAATATACGGAAGCTGTATTCGTTGTGATATTTTACCGTGTAGGTGAGCTGTTTGAGGACTACGCTGTTAAAAAATCGAGAAAGTCCATAAAGGAAGTCATGAGCATCTGTCCCGATTACGCAAATCTTGTAAGGGACGGGAAAACAGAGCGTGTTGACCCCGATGAAGTGAGCATAGGTGATATTATTTCCGTAGCGGCAGGCGAAAGGGTGCCTCTTGACGGCATTGTCGTAAGCGGAAGCTCATACGTTGACACAAGCGCTCTGACGGGCGAATCGGTACCCCGTCAGGTGACGGAAAATGATGAAATTCTCAGCGGCTGTATAAACGGAAACGGTGTACTGACAATCAGAGTCACAAAGACTTTTGAAGATTCAACCGTCAGCCGTATTCTTGACCTTGTGGAAACTGCATCTGCACGCAAGTCAACGTCAGAAAAATTCATCACTAAATTTGCAAAATATTATACCCCTGCAGTGCTTGTTGCAGCGCTTCTTCTTGCTGTGTTACCGCCACTTTTTATTGAGGGGGCAGCATTTCAGGATTATATTTACAGAGCATTGTCATTTCTTGTTGTGTCATGTCCGTGTGCTCTTGTTATTTCGGTACCACTTAGCTTTTTCGGCGGAATCGGCGGTGCGGCAAAGCAGGGTATACTTATCAAAGGCGGCAATTTCCTTGAATTACTTTCAAAAGCAGATTCGGCAGTATTTGATAAAACCGGCACTCTGACAAAAGGCGTGTTTGCAGTGAATCGGATAAATGTTGTTGGCTGCAATGAAAATGAATTGCTTGAATGGGCGGCATACTGTGAAAATGTATCATCGCATCCCGTTGCAAAAGCGCTGAGAAACGCATACGGTCAGGATATTGATGTCAGTCGTATCACAGAGGCTTCGGAGCTTTCGGGCTATGGTGTTTCGGCTGTGATTGACGGTAAAACTGTCCTTGCAGGTAATGCAAAATTAATGGAGAAAAACGGGATTGAATATATCTGTGAAAAATCGGGTACAGTGGTTTATATTGCTGTTGACAATTCCTTCAAAGGCAGTATAATTATATCTGATGAGATAAAAGAGGATGCATCATTCCTTGTGTCTGAGCTTAAAAACAACGGAATTGTACGCACATTCATGCTTACAGGTGACAATAAAAAGAATGCTGAAGAAACGGCAGAAAAAACAGGAATTGACGCATTTTACAGTGAATTGTTACCCCATGAAAAAGTGGAAAAGCTTGAGGAAATCATGGCTGACGCAAAAGGGAAAACAGTTTATGTGGGTGACGGAATCAATGATGCTCCCGTCCTTGCAAGAGCAGATGTGGGTATCGCAATGGGTGCTTTAGGTTCAGATGCTGCAATCGAAGCGGCAGATGTTGTTATCATGAATGATGAGCCGTCAAAGATTGTCACTGCTTTGAAGACGGCACGCAAAACCATGAATATAGCAAGGGAAAATATCGTGTTTTCAATTGCGGTGAAGCTTATAATTCTCGTGCTTTGTTCCCTTGATATCGTGGGTATCGGCGTTGCAGTTTTTGGTGACGTAGGCGTAATGGTGCTTGCTGTTCTCAACTCATTCAGAGCATTAAAGGAGAAATAATTATGTTATATATCGGTTGTCATTTATCTGCGTCAAAGGGCTTTCTTGCAATGGGAAAGCAGGCTCACGCAATCGGCGCAAATACATTTCAGTTTTTTACACGTAATCCCAGAGGCGGCGCTGCAAAGGCAATAGACGAAAATGATGTAAAGGCGTATCTTGAGTTTGCGAAGGAGCATGAATTCGGTAAAATAGTTGCTCACGCACCGTATACTCTCAATGCCTGTGCAGCAGAAGACAGAATCCGTACATTCGCATTTGAAACATTCAGGGATGACCTTGAAAGAATGGAATATGTTCCGGGGAATTATTATAATTTCCATCCCGGAAGCCATGTAGGTCAGGGGACAGAAAAGGGAATTGAGCTTATTGCTGATGTGCTTAATCGTGTCATGTTTCCTGAAATGACCACCACCGTGCTGCTTGAAACTATGTCAGGCAAGGGCAGTGAAGTTGGTTCAAAATTTGAAGAATTAAAGCGCATTATTGATAAAACGGAATTAAACGAAAAGTTAGGCGTTTGTTTAGATACTTGCCACGTGTTTGATGCAGGGTACGATATAGTAAACGATTTAGATGGCGTTTTAAATGAATTTGATAAAATCGTTGGTTTAAACAGGCTTAAAGCCATACATATAAATGATAGTATGAATCCGTTTTCAAGCCACAAAGATAGGCACCAAAAAATAGGTGAAGGTTATCTTGGCTTAAAGGCGTTTGAAAACTTAATTAACCACCCTAATCTTAAAGATATTCCATTTTTACTTGAAACCCCTAACGAAATTGATGGATATAAAAAAGAAATTAGCCTTTTAAAAGATTTATATAGGTTGAC
>JAFYUD010000098.1 GCA_017549665.1 Clostridia bacterium
AAGTGAATACTTCTTAACATTTTCCGAAACATTCACCTGCTTGATTTTCTTTCTGCCGTTGACCTTACCCATCTTTTCACAGACAAGCTCCCCTGACTCCATTGCTTTGCTGAGATTGTCAAGAATATTATCTTCTTTTTCAAAATAAATCTCATATTCGGCAAAAGCAATATCAGTCTGCTTCATAAAGGGCTGAGTCACTCTTGTAACAGTGATTCCCACCGGCAGAACATTATTGAGATTATCCATAATTTCCTTATTTGAAATATCCCCCTCAATACGGATATCAAGAGGCTCATTCATACCTTCAACACCAAGCGGAAGAGGCTGAAGGAAATTAAGATACGGATGAGGATTGAAGCCCTCGGTATACCAGAGAGGAATATGCGCACGTCTGACAGCTCTTGTCATGCAACGCATAATATCGAGATGTGAAACATACTTTACTCTGCCGGTTTTACTGAACCAGATTCTTACACATTGCATCGCATTTACCTCCGTTTATTTTTGCCGCACCGCAGGCTGAACATTTCTCTCTGCACTGAGGAGTTGTAACAGCTTCGTGTGCTTTCTTATTTTCATTTACAAGATATTCACGGCGGATACCGTAATCAAGATGATCCCAGGGAAGAACCTCTGTGAATTCACGATTTCTTGAAGCATAGAATGCAGGATCGATTCCGCACTCTTCAAAGGTTTCCATCCATGTGTCAAATTTAAACTGATCATCCCATGAATCAAACTTACAGCCCTTCAGCCATGCTTTGTAAATAACCTCACCAAGTCTTCTGTCACCACGTGCAAAGACGCCTTCAAGGAAGCTGATGGGGATTTTGTGGAATTTAAGAGTAATCTTCTTTGTCTTTACAGATTCAGTAAGATGCTCCTGCTTTGCCCTGAGCATTTCGGGAGTATCCTGAGCCTCCCACTGGAAAGGAGTGAAGGGCTTGGGAACAAATGAAGATGCACTGACGCTTACATTTACACCCTTGCCGTAAGGCTTGTCAGGATTACGATAGAATGTTTCAACAACCTTCTGTGCAAGATTTGCAATCCCCTCAACATCTTCCATTGTTTCTGTGGGAAGACCAAGCATGAAATAAAGCTTTACAGCTGTCCAGCCACCTGAGAATGCCTTACGTGAGGTTTCCATAAGCTCATCTTCTGTTACATTCTTATTGATAACATCACGAAGACGCTGTGTACCGGCTTCGGGAGCAAATGTCAGACCACTGCGGCGTACTTCATTGAGCTTCTCCACAAGCTCCTGCGGGAAATTATCAACACGCAGTGAAGGAAGTGCAATATTGATTTTATCATCAGTTGCCCAGCTGAGAAGCTGAGTAAGAAGCTCAGGAAGCTTTGAGTAGTCACTGCTTGAAAGTGAGCAGAGTGAAATCTCATCGTAGCCTGTTGCTTCACATATCTTCTTACAATCTTCATTGATAACCTCAGGAGACTTCTCTCTTATAGGTCTGTTAAGGAAGCATGCCTGACAGAAACGGCATCCTCTTGTACAACCTCTGAAAATCTCAGTAACGGTTCTGTCGTGAACAATATCAATAAAAGGCACAACAAAATTATCAGGATAAAAAACCTTGTCCATATCACTGACAATTCTCTTTGAGACTGTTGCAGGTGCATCCCCCTCAGGTGTTACTGCTTTTACAGTACCGTCTTCGTTATATTCAACGTTATAAAGTGAAGGCACATAAATACCCTGAATTTTTGAAATCTTCTTAAGATATTCCTGCTTGCTCTCACCGTTCTTTTTACACTCTGCAAGAACATCAAGAACATCATTCATCATCTCTTCACCGTCACCGAGCTGGAAGAAATCCACAAAATCAGCAAGAGGCTCGGGATTGCATGCACATGCACCGCCTGCCATAACAACAGGAGTAAGCTCCGTTCTGTCCTTTGCAAGCACGGGAAGTCCTGCAAGGTCAAGCATATTAAGAACGTTAGTATAGCTCAGCTCGTATGAAAGTGAAAAACCGATTGCATCAAAATCCTTGATGTAATCTCCGCTTTCAAGAGCAAAAAGAGGGATATTACGCTCCCTCATTATATTTTCCATATCTACATCAGGCGCAAACACACGTTCACACCACGCATCATCTCTGGCATTTATTACGGAATAAAGAATCTTCATTCCGAGGTTGGACATACCGATCTCATACATATCAGGAAAACAGAATGCATATCTGAGATCAACACTGTCTTTATCTTTAATTACCTCGTTGAGTTCTCCGCCTGTATATCTTGCAGGCTTCTGAACAAGACCGAGTATTTTTTCAACTTCTCTCTTCATCGGAGCACATCCCAATAATATAATCAATTTATTATACAATCAAATAATAAAAAAATCAAGACTTGAGAACACCCGAAACTATCATAAATTCAAGCATCAGCACAAAAAACACAAAAGATGTATTCACAATATTTAATATCAGTGTCATCACAAGCGTGATAATAAGAATAGCAGCAACAATAAGTTCAATTACTATAAGAATATGCCTGACTGCTTCATAATCAAGAGCCATAAACAGAAGATTGCTCAGGAATCTGCCACCGTCAAGTGTTGTGACAGGAAGAAGATTGATAAGAAGCAGACCGAGATTTATATCATAAGCCAGACTTATGTCTGCATTGATATTTTTCATAAAGCTGAACAGCACAACAAAAATCAGATTCACAAAAGGACCTGCAAGTGCTGTTATACACTCGGCTTTATAGGACATTCCCGAATTATATTTATTGATTCTTATCCCTGAAAAGTCAGTACTTATTTCCATTATCCGTCCTCCTGACAATGCGATACTGACTACATGTCCTGTTTCATGCAGCAAAGAAAACAACACTGCAAGCATGAAATTCTTACGCATGTCACCTGAAAGAAAATATGCCGCAAGAGCAAAAAACGGAAATTCAAGACCTATACTTATTTTACCGGCTTTAAGCTTCATCATTAAACAATAAATATGCAGGGTCTACACGGATGTTATCTTTTCTCATTTCAAAATGCAAATGATTTCCCGTAGAATCACCTGTCGAGCCGACGAGTGAAATCGTATCACCCATCCGGACTTTATCCCCTGCCGAAACGCAAAGCTCAGAGCAATGAGCATAAATAGTTACAAAATTATCTTCATGTAAAAGCTTCACATAGTATCCGTAGCTGTTATCATATGAAGCATCAGCTACCGTCCCGTCAGCAAACGCATATATGGGAGATGCATAATCTGCCGCCATGTCAATTCCTGTATGTATACCTGCATTTCCCGAAACGGGACTTATTCTGTAACCGAAAGGTGATGTTACACGATAATCATCAAGAGGCGTACAGTAAGGCATATCAAAAATATATCTGTCAAAGCATATACCTTCAAGAGCATCAAGAGAAGTAAATTCTATATCAGCGCCTCCGCCTATGGTTTTACCTGGCTGTGCTGTTGTTTCTTCATACACTGTAAAAGCTTCAGTATCCGGTGAAAATACGGCAGCATACTCCCTGATAC
>JAFYUD010000099.1 GCA_017549665.1 Clostridia bacterium
AATATTTTTCAAAAGCGCTTACAAATTGACATGATGCTGTCCTTAAATGTATTCACATATCCGCAGACAACGGTTTTATATATACTCCCGTCAAGCACCGAAGCATAAAGCGCCGTCAGACCGCCTCCCGAAATTCCCATTACGGAAACCTTGTCAGAGTCAACACTTTCCATACCCCTTAAAACCTCAGCGCACACAAGAGCCTGAAAAACTCTCAACGATGCAGTTGTAAGACCGTAGGGCAGAAGATGATGAGAAAGCTCGTCGCAGGAGCTTATGTAAAACGGCTTCCATAAATCATGGGAAAGCCTTGCCTCACCGAAGCCGAAAAGCTCGGGGGCAATTACCGTGCATCCTCTTTTTGCAAGCTCCGCAGCAAAATTCTTCTGATAATTATCAAAATAATTGAAGCGCTTCTTGTTTCCCTTTTTTGAAATATTGAGAATCTGCCTTACGCCGTAGCCGTGACCGCAGAGCGCAACAACACCATTCGTTTTCCCCTTCGGATTCTTCGGCTCAAGAATATAAACAAGACTTTTAAGTCCCTGACAGATTTCCAGCGAATATTTTTTTAAAGAATATTCAGGATAATCGAGCGTCTTTCCCGTCTGCACAAGTGACGGCTTGCATCTTAATTCATTGAGCTTTTCAAGTGAGAAAAGCTCTTTTGCATTTTCTTTTATATTATTTCCGATGCGCACAGCATCCTCATAACTGTCAGCGTCCTTGTAAGGGTCAGCCTTGAGCCTGCCGTAAAGTCCTGACATGAATTCATCAGGCGAATAGGGACTTTTTTTCATCTGCACACCTCTTAAAATGTTATTTCTGCTATCTTTGTTATGTCTCTGCTGTTACAGCCGATATAAACCGAATATTTTTCGTCAAGCTCCCACTCTCCCGTTTCGGGACAGTAGAATCTGATGTCATCAATTTCAACATCAGCACTGAAGCTGACAGCTTCACCCTTGTGTGTGCTTACTCGTCTGAAGCCTTTAAGCACCTTTACGGGTCTGTCCTTGTCCTTGTTTTCACTGCCTACGTAAATCTGAATAACCTCATCACCGTCTTTTTCACCCTTGTTTGTAAGACAGCCTGACACCTTAATCACTTTTTCATCCTTTGAGCATGAAACATCCCCAAGCTCAAATTCAGTGTAAGAAAGACCGAAGCCGAAGGGGAAATGAGCACTTATACCCTTTCTGTCAAAGAGTGTGTAACCGTGATAATAACCGTAAACTATATCCTTATTCTCAGCACCGATATGCAGGAATGAGGGATAATCCTCTTCCCTTTCAGCAATTGTAAAGGGCAGCTTTCCGCCGGGAGTCACATCACCGCTGAGAATATCAGCAAGAGCATTTCCGCCCTCAAGACCGCTGTAAAATGACATTACAACTGCATCTGCACAGTCAATCCAGTCCTTGATAACATAAGCACTTCCGCCCATGATATTTACAACAAGCTTCTTTCCGAGAGCTGAAAGCGCCCTGATGAGCTTCACATCCTCTTCGGGAATTCTCAGGTCAGCTCTGTCACCGCCCGAGCCCTTGGGCTTTTTCTTCACGTTGCCGAGATTTACGAGGAATTCGCCCTCCTGAAGCCAGTCACTGCCCACACAGACAACGATATATTCGCAATTCTGAGCCGCATTCACTGCCTCATTACAGTCAGCACCGTTGTAAACGGAAACATTTTCACTGCCGAAACGCTTCTTCATACCCTCGTAAGGAGTAATTGCATAGGGACTGAAAACATTACTGCTTCCGTGGTCACCCGTGTTGCGCTTATCGGCATATCTGCCCACGACTGCGATTTTTTTGTTTTCTTTAACGGGAAGAACATTCTTCTCATTTTTAAGAAGCACAATTCCCTTTGTTGCCGCTTCTCTTGCAAGAGCAGTATGCTCCTTTGAAAGAATAACGGACTTGTCCTGCTTTTTGTATTTCGGCTGCGTTGCAATAAGTGCTCTGAGCACTCTTGCCGCCGCAGTATCAATATCATTTTCCGAAATATCATCCTTTTTAAGACTCAGACCGAGAGTTGCGTAACGGAAAAGATAAGGCATTTCCACATCCATACCTGCCTTGAGGCTTCTTGCACCGTCGTAAATACCGTAGAAGAAGTCTGAAAGAGAAAAGCCGTCAAAGCCCCACTTGTCGTGAAGAATATCAGTAAGCAGCTTTTTGTTTTCGCAGGCATAAGTGCCGTTGACCTTGTTGTATGCACCCATGATTGACATTGCACCGGCATCAATACATTTCTTGAAATGAGGCAGATATACTTCATGCAGTGTCCTGTCATCAGCAATAGCATTGACACTGAAACGAAGATCCTCGATACTGTTGAGCGCATAATGCTTCGGACAGGCAATAATGCCGTTATCCTGCATCGCTCTTGTCAGCGCAACACCCATTCTGCCGAGAAGATACGGATCCTCACCGTAAGTTTCCTGCGCTCTGCCCCACATGGGATTTCTGAGAAGATTTATACATACACCTGCAAAAAGGTTTGCATCAAGAGCAGATGCCTCCTTTGCAAGCACTTCACCTATACGGTATTCAAGCTCGTCATCAAAAGCTGCACCTCTGAGCATTGAAACGGGAAAGCATGTGCATTTGCCCATAACAATACCTCTCGGTCCGTCAGTAAACATAACGGGAGGAATTCCAAGTCTCTTACAGCCGCCTGCAGGATAAGCCTCAGCGTTATAAACTCTGCCTGTTTTAAAAAGATTTTTTACAGTAACGCCCATTGCGTGTCCCTGAAGAAGACGGATTTTTTCCTTTGCAGTCATTTCATCAAGAAGAAGCTGAGCCGCTTCGTAAAGCTTTTCTCTCGTAGGCTCCGCCGTGTACATTTCAAGAGCTTTTTTAAAATTCATATCATTCACTCCTATGCCATTGTTGAAAGCATTTCTTTCGTCACTTCGTACTGAGTTTCCCTGCCTGAAATACAGTTATCAAGCTGCTCAATCATATAATAAGCCATTCTGTGAGTCTCATTACCCATACTGCCTGCAATATGGGGCGTGATTATGGCATTGGGACACCAGAACAAGGGATTTATATAAGGCAGATATTCCTTTTTCAGCACGTCAAGCACTGCTGTTCTTGAAGGATGAAGAATCAGATTTTTCGCAAGCGCCCATTCGCTGACCTGATCACCTCTGCCCGTATTTATAAATGTTGAATACTTGGGCATAAGCCTGAAATGCTTGCCCGTAAACACATTTTTCAGCTCTTTTTTATTTGCAAGATGATTGCTGACAATGTGGCACTCCCTGAAAAGCGTTTCAAGGTCAACAAGCGTAACCCCGAGCTTTTCAGCCTTTTCCGCACTGCAGAAGGGGTCAAAGGCAAGCACCTGAACGTCGTAAGCCTTAAGTCTTTCGGCAACCATTGAGCCGATACAGCCGAGCCCTGCAAGTCCGACCTTTATATCAAAGAGACCCTCGCTCCTTTTTGTGTGAACAACAGCCGAGGGGAAGGCAAGTCTGTATCTTTTTGCACCCTGATAAAATCCCTTTGCCGCAAGCACAATCTGAGACACTGTATATTCAGCAACGGGAACGGCATTTGCCGCAAATGCACTGAAAACACGCACACCGCAGTCAAGGAACGGTCTTGCAAACGCCTGAACAGAGCCTGCCGCATAAAAGAGAATTTCAAGAGAGGGCATATATTTCCGTATTTCATCCTCACTGAAGCAGGGCATTCCCCATGTAGAAAACGCCACGGTGCAATCAGCAAGAAAATCCTTATGCTTTTCAATATTCGTTTTGTTTATAAGCTCAGCCGACACTTCACCGTATTGCCTCAGCTTCTCCATAACATCAGAAGAAAAAACAAGATTGAATCTCTCCTTGCTTGCACCCAGCAATGCTATTTTCATAATATCAACCTCAATAACCTTTAAGTTTTGCCGTGTCTCTCATAAATACAGCTTCACTGTCACGGGAAACGAATTCAACCATGACAATGCCGTCAAAATTCTTTCCTTCAAGCTTTTTCAGCAGCGTATCAAGATAATTTCTGTCCTTTTTTCTGAAGCGCTGCTCCCTTTTCAGGTCACGGTAAGAAACATGAACATCCTTTATATAGTCAAAAGTTCTGTCTATTCTGTCAAGGTCGTACTCCATACGGAAATACCTTGACTGAAAATATGTCTTAAAATTATCCTTTTTCATTTCAGCGGCAATTTTCAGAAATGCATCAGTGTTGTTATTGAATGTATTGTCGTGACATTCGGGGCACACGAGAAGACCGTATTTCTTTGCGATATCACACATTTTCCCTGTATTTTCAGCAAGCCGCTGATACTCAGCATCACTTGTCACTTCGCTGTTTTTTCTTCCCAGCCACACTCTGACAGAAGAAGCATCCATCCTCTTTGCGATTTCGCAGATTTCAGTCCACTTTTTCTCATCATAATCAATACAGTTGAAATAGCTTCCGTATGAGCTGATTTTTATACCCTCATTATCGCATACTGATTTCACCAGCCGGGCTTCCTCAATATTTGTAACGTGGATATCTCCGCCCCATTCAATATATTCTATTCCTGCTTTTTTTGCGATTGCGATTACCTGCGCAGCACTCTTTTTTCTGAATGTAACACTGCACAGACCAAGTCTGAATCTACCCATTTTTACACCTCTGAAGCTACTGATTCAGCCTGATTTTCCTTTTCTTTTCTGTACTGCTGAAGCTTTGCGTCCATTTCATCCTCATCAAACTTAAAGAAAATCATGGGAATAGCCTGAAGAATGAGTCCGATTGCACCCATAGCAGTCAGCATAAAGAAAATACCGTTGAGAAGAGTCGTATAATTGACGCCGTCGATTATATTTGCCTGCATTGTTGAAGCAATAAGAGGCTTTGTTACATTTTCTGTAATAATTTCCATTTTCTCTGCATTGTAGCCGAGAAAATCGATAACCTGAAGCACAACAACATTGAAAACTGCGGCAGATACCTTGAAAAGAAGTCCCTTGAAAGAATAAACTGTTGCTTCGAGACGGTCTCCTTTTTCCATTTCCACAGTGTCAGTGACATCGGCAATAATCGAAACGAGAAGCACAGTGCTCATACCTACGGGGAAATTGGTGAAGAAACGAAGCACCG
>JAFYUD010000100.1 GCA_017549665.1 Clostridia bacterium
ATAAGACCGTCAATTGCTTCTTTTCTTTCTCTGCCTTCTTTAAGAAGCTGATGCATATTATCTCTGTTTCTTTCTGCGAGTGCATCACGGTATTTTGTAAGATTTTCTATAAATTCGTCAAGCTCTTCTATAAGATAATCTTCGTTTTCAAAAAACAGCTCTGTCCACATGCCTTCATTCAGCTTTGCAACTCGTGTAAGGTCACGGTATGAGCCTGCAGAAAAGCCCTTGTGAAGTGTTGCTGCGTTGTTTTTTACGTATGCATTAGAAACAACGTGACACAGCTGTGAAGTGTAGGCAATGATTCTGTCGTGCTCTTCGGGAGTTGCAATCTGAATATTTGTAAAGCCCGTTTTTGTAAACACGCTTCTGAGCATATCCACCTTTTCAGCAGGAATGTCATCATCAGGACAAAGGACAAGTGATGCGTTCTGAAAAAGATCAGCTGTTGCATAAGCAAAGCCTGACATATGAAGACCTGCCATGGGATGCGCACCGATGAATGTAAATCCGTATTCACGGGCAATAGGGTCGATTGCATCACAGATAAGTCGTTTTACACCGCCGCAGTCTATAACAACGGCATCCTTGCTGATAAGATGTGCATTTTTTCTGATGTATTCAATCGTTGCTTCGGGATAAAGTGAAATGATTATAAGCTGACAATGGGGAATAGTCGTTTCATTCAGTTTACCGTCCAATGCGTTTATTGAAACAGCTTCGTCAGTGACAGCTTCTGTTCTGTTCCAGCCGAATACTGTATTATCTGTGTAAGTTTTAAGAGCCTTTGCCATTGAACCGCCGATAAGACCCAGACCTACAATTCCTATATTCATATTTATTTTCGTACCTTTCAAGTTGCAGAAGATATACTTTTTTCTGCCGTATTCTGTTCGTTTACGGCATATTATAATACTTTTTCTTCAATATGTCAACACTTTAAAGCAGTGAAGAAAAACTATTTTTTGTCAGTATTATCAGCTTCTGGTCAGTTCTTTTATCCAACGGAATCTGTTGACTTTGAAAACAGCCACGAAGCATTTTAAAATCTGGTCTGATTTCAGCAGGAAGAATGTTACGGGGATAGGGAAGTTGAACACAAATGCTGAAAGAGCAGATAACGGAAGCACGATGCCCCACATAAAAATCAGATCGTTATAAAGAACGAATTTCGTGTCACCGCCGCCGGATACAATTCCGCACAGCGCAGGCGCTTCATAGTTTGAACCGATGATTGTGACAGAAAGAATATAAATAAATATTTTCGCAAGCTGTGCTGTATCAGGTGCAATGTCATACATTGAAACCACTGAATCGCAAAGGAGGAACATTATAGCTCCCGATATCAGACCTGTTATCAGGAAAATAATCTGAAGCCGCTTTGCGTATATTTTTACTCTGTCATAATCATGCTCACCTACGGTTTTGCCGATGATAACAGATGCAGAGTTTGATGTTGAACCGTAAAATACGCTTACGACCTGATGAATAGTTGTCGCAATATTATTGGCTCCCAGTACAGCAGCAGAATCAAGTCTTCCTATGATTGCTGTCTGCACTGCCATTGCAATTCCCCATGAGGTAGCAGATCCGATAAGTGGTAATCCTGCTTTTACATAGTCACGGAGATAAGCTTTTTCAATAACAAAAAAGTCTCTGAATCTGAATCTGATTTTTTTATCAAATCTGAATACGTACACTGCAACTATAATCAGCTCAACCACTCTTGCCGTAAGGGTAGCGTATGCAGCACCCCTGACACCAAGCTCGGGAAAGCCCAGCTTGCCGAAAATAAGACAGTAGTTGAGAGAAATATTCACTGTAAGGGATACAGCTGTTACAGCAAAGCCGATTTTGACAGTTTCAACACTTCTGAGCATGGCAAGAAACATATTCGTAAGGGTGTAAATGCAGTATGTGAAGCCCATAATAACGATATACTTTGAGCCTTCCGCAATTGCATCCTGCTTATCTGTCAGTAGTCCCAGTGCAGTGTCCGGCATTGTAATTACGAAAACTGCCAGCAAAAGGCTCATCCCCAGACCGAATATGCAGGCTGAGGAAAAGATTTTTTTTATGGGATCTGTTTCTTTCTTGCCCCAGTACTGGGAAGCCAAAACACTCAATCCGTTGGCAGCACCCATAGCAAACATCTGCAGCAGAAACTGAATCTGATTTGCAAGTGAAACACCGTTCATTGCAGTTTCACTGTAATTTCCGATCATAATATTATCTGCAAGATTTACGCTGTAAATAAGCAGATTCTGCAGAATGATCACGCTTGCCATTGAAAAGAATGACTTGTAAAAATATCTGTCTTTAAAGAGTTTCATCAGAAAAGCACACACTCGTCGGTAAGCTTTACCGGCAGTATCCTTTCTCCGTCAAATTCGATTTTATCTATGCAGAGAAATCTTGCATCTCTGTCTTTTGTGTCAACTCTTCTGCGGTGGTATGCGCATAAGAATTCATTTGTTCCGTCAATCTGAATAAAGCCGTTGTGACCGGTGCCCTCGTATCTGTCACCGTCTTTTTCAAGCATCGTGCCGTTTGATACAAAAGGACCGACGGGTGAATCCGAGACAGAATAATCGACACGGTATGACCCGTCACCCCATGCGCCGCATGACCACATGAAATAATACATTCCGTCTTTTTTCATCATGCAGGGACCTTCAACGTAGTCCGCAGGAGTGATTTCTTTGAAAATTTCACCGTCAGGGAAGGGGACGAAGCCGTCCATTGCATCGTTCATGATCGCAACATTGCAGTGCTTCCATCCGCCGTAATAAAGGTAAACAGTGCCGTCGTCATCCTTAAAAAGATGTGCATCAATAGGCTGTGCACCGTTTATGAATCTGTCAATAAGCGATTTGCCCAGATAGCTTCTGAATGGGCCTTCTGGGGAGTCTGAAACGCCGATTTCAAGTCCGCCTGTTTCCTGATCATTCTGAATGTCGTTAGATGCAAATATATAGTAATATTTTCCGTCTTTTTCTATGATTGTAGGCGCCCATACAGCCTTATGCACCCAGGGGAAAGACTCAATATCGATTATATCTTTCTTGATTACCCAGTTTTCAAGATCTTCCGAGATAAAGCAGTCATGGTTGAGCTGCTGCTCATAAGGAGCTGAACGGGTGACATAAATATGGTATTTCCCCTGATAAAATCTTGCTTCAGGATCAGCATACCAGCTTTCTGAAAGCGGATTTTTTATTTTGATTTCCATTTTTTTATTATTCCTCCGGCAATTGCAGCAACGCCTGTAAGAGCAGCTGCACCAAGCACTGCAAACTTTTTCTTTTCCATTTCGTCTGCATCCCAGAAATATCTGATTTTTGTCACAAGTCCGTCGCCCATAAGGTCAGACATTGTGAGGGTGTATGTATATATATTTTCAGGATTATGCTCGTAGATGTCAAAAACTCTGACACCTCTTGTATGGTCACCGTAGCATCTGAATGATGAAGTGGGAGTAGCAACAAACTCTATACCGTCTCTGTTGCCTGTAAAACAGTTTGTATGGTCGTGACCTGATACGATCATCTTTGTGTTACCGTTGCTTCTGACAGCCTCATAGAAGCCGTTATCCTCGGGAAGAGGGCATACATGCTCGCCTACATCGCCGACAGCACCGTTTCTCAGACCGAGAACTTTTCCGTTGCCATCTGTTTCAACGAAATGCTCAAGCTCCTTGAAGGGTATATGCATGAACATCATTGCAGGATTCTGATTTTTTTCAGCTTCCTTTTTATACCATTCA
>JAFYUD010000101.1 GCA_017549665.1 Clostridia bacterium
GTCTGTCCTTTTCCTTAGGAAGATCCTGCCAGTTTGTGTAAAGGTATTCGAGAACCTTTATATACTCCTTGGGTGCCATTGCCATGTCGTCCCTGATAGGAACTCTTGTGTAATCTGCAAAAAAGTCCTTGGGGAATACGTTTCTGTGCTGTACGGGAAGAGGTACGCTGGGCTTGAAGAACATATCGCCGTTTCCTGTTGCGACCTCATTTACACACTTTTCGTACATCTCATAAATCTTCTTCATGGGAAGCATTTTACCGAATGTTGAAAGTGCAAGCACCTGCATTTTCTGAACAAAGGAGTAATTTGAGCTGTCTGTGGGAATAAGTCTGTGACCCATAGCCATACCGTAAATAGCCTTGACCTTGAAAATCTGACTCTTTACCTTTGAAGCTTCTGTATCGTGAAGACAATAAAGCTCAATGAAAATTCTGTTCATTCTCGTGTCGTTGGCAAAGTTATTCTTGCCTCCGTCTGTGCTGAATGAATTTACAGCCTTGCTGTTTCTGTAGTAAATTCTGGGAATGAAATCGCAGAAATACTCACCGAATTCATTGTAATTTATAAACTCAAATTCATCACCGAGTTCATCGGGAAGAACACTTAAAAGCTTATTGAAGTCATCTCTCTTAAGGTCGATATCAATATCATCATCCCAGGGTATGAAATCCTTGTGACGGATTGCGCCTAAAAGCGTACCGCCGCTGAGTGAATAATGAAGTCCGTATTTTTCGCATATTCTGTCTACTTCACGGAGAATCTTAAGCTCGATGCCCTGAATCTCATGAAGTTTTGCTTTCTGCTCATCAGTGAAGTCCTTATAGAGCTGCTGTGCAATTTCCATAGTGACATCCTTTCATAATATATACTCAAACATAGTCATTGTATCACAAATTCACCTGTTTTGCAACATTTTTATTTGAGCGCTCAAATAAATCATTTATTTTTTATTATCAGTTGACTTTTTCTATATGCTGTAATATTATTTAACTGAATTAATACAAAAAAAAGGAGTAATTCCCATGTCACAAAAAGTTATTCTTGTACTTGTTGATGGTATGCGACCTGACGGAATGATGCAGTGCGGCAATCCGTTTGCTGAAAAAATCGTCGCAAAATCAACATATTCACTTACGGCACAGACTGTGCTTCCTTCTGTCACACTTCCCTGTCACATGTCATTATTCCACAGCGTTGATCCTCAGCGTCACGGAATACTTTCAAACACATACGCACCTCAGGTACGTCCCATTGAAGGTCTTTTCGACAGACTTGACAAATTCGACAAGAAATGCGCATTTTTCTACACATGGGAAGAGCTTCGTGATCTCAGCCGTCCTGATCATCTTCACACTGCAATGTGCTTCAATCAGCACAAGCAGTCAGATACTGACACAAAAATCACAAAGGCTGCTATCGAATACATCAACGAAGAAGCTCCCGATTTTATGTTCCTTTATCTTGGCGAAACAGATGAAGTCGGCGGTCACGACTGCGGCTGGATGAGTGAGCAGTACATGAAGAGTGTCAGCAAGGCTCTCAGCTGTGTTGAAAATCTTCAGAACAGCATTGATCCGGACTATAACATCATTCTTATTGCAGACCACGGCGGTCATGACCGTTCTCACGGCTCAGATATGCCTGAAGATATGACAATACCCATCGTCTGCTGCGGTCCCGCATTTGAAGAAGGCAAGGAAGTAAGCGGGCTTTCCATCAAGGATATAGCAGTTACTGTTGCAAAGCTTCTTGAAGTTTCTCCTGCCAAGGAATGGGAAGGCAAATCAATTATCTGATAAGGTGATATTATGAATAACAAATACGAGAAAGTAAGAAATCTGTCAGAAGAAGCATTCGAATTCTGCCTCAGACTTCAGAACGAAAAGGTTGAAGACGGAAGATACGACCTTACTGACAAAATTTTTGCAAATGTTATGACTTACGAAACAAAGCTGCGTAAGGATTGCTGCTTTGAAGCACACAAAAAGTATATTGATATACAGATTATCATCGACGGCTGCGAAATTATCGCATCAGAGCATATTGATGTGATGCACAGATACAATTGTCTGACACCTTTCGGTGATGGCGACACAGAGCTTTTTGAAATCAACAACGAATGCATCGACAATGTACTGAGCAACGGTGATTTTATTATTCTTTATCCTGAAGATGCACATATGCCCTGCGTCTGTGCAGGCGGTCAGAAAACAGTCAGAAAAGCTGTTATAAAAGTGCCTGTTGATTTATAATTTTTTTCACACAAAAAAAGGACAACTTTGAAAGTTGTCCTTTTTATTATTATTTATCAACATTCTGACGCTGCTTCTTGCTTTCTGATTCAAGAACAGCAACATCGCCTGAGTCTGCAGCCTTCTGAAGTCTTGCACGTCTTTCAAGAAGCTCTGCATACATGATCTCTTTCTTCTTACCGTCAAGATCATAGAACAGCATGGGAATAACACCGAATGCACCGGTAATTGCAGGAACGATTGTGAACATAGCAAACATGTAGAATTTAACACTGTCTGTCTGCTCTCTGCCTGCAACGTATGCTGCCTGATCGTATTTAACGAGTTTTTTCAGAGCTGTACTGATAAGTCCTGAGAACTTTGCTGAAACCTTTGTGGCAATATCTCTTGCAACAGCGGTCATCGCTTCAGTTCTGTAACCGTTCTTCCATTCACAGTAGTCCATTGATTCGTTGAACATTTCTGTACCGATAACAGAACGTGTGCCGTAGAAGAGTGTCCAGATAATCTCATAGATACTCATGACGATAAGCATACCGATTGTGCTCTGGTAAATACCGCCCTTCTTGGTCTTCCAGTTCATACCGACACATCCGATACCGAATACGAAGATACTCAGGAAGTTGGAGATATATCTTGTAGAGATATAAAGAAGCTTACTTGAGAAATGTCTGCGCAGCCAGGGAACATAAGCATAGGAAACAGGGCTTATGGGGGCTGCAGCAATACCTGTAATCATTGTCATTGATGCAAGGTGAAGAACGTCTATGTAGTAGTCACTCTTACTTCCGCCGATACCGAAGCTGGACAGGAAGTCACAGAGTGTCAGCAGCAGCATTGGCTTATTGTTTATGATTGACTTCATACCCTGCATAATACTGGGTGATTCAACGGACTGCATAATTCGTTCTCTTGAATTTGAGAAGAACCAGAACGACATACCGCTGGAAACGATTGTTGTAAAAACGCCCATACCTACGAATGTTGTAAGGTAAAGAGTGCTCTTCGATGCCTTACCGACACTGTTATCGATAATATCAAGGATAATGGTTGTTATCTGTTCAGGAAGCTTTTCACCGAATGTACCGGAAGCAAAGTTTGCCAGAGTAATCAACCTCGTTCGGTCAACAGGATGCGGCGTTATGGTCGACAGCAATCCGTTACGGGCAATATTCTGGAATGTACCGATACCCTCACGAACGAAAGCAAGAAGAACATAGAATATAAACTTTGTCATATCCATTGATGTTCTGCCTGTAAAAATAAGGGGCATCAACCAATAAAGACAGGTACCGATAAGTCCGGGAACGGCAAGAGCAAGCAGATAAGGTCTGAACTTACCCCAACGTGTACGTGTCTTATCAACAAGAGCACCCATAAAAATATCGTTTACAATATCCCATACACCGTTGATTGCCTGTTCAATCATCTGAAGCGACAGGTCAACCTGAACGATATTGGTAATAAAACGACCGGAATACATATTGATGTTAAAGCTCTGGGCTGCGTCCCAGAGAACAAATCCGACAGTTTCCTTTCTTCCGACATATCTTCGGTTTTCGTAGACATAACCGGTATTGAGGTCTGTGGACTGTGTTGCATTATTGTCAGCCAAAAATAACAACTCCTGTCACAGTGATATTACAATATGCATATTATATCATGCTTTTCACCAAAATGCAACAATAATTATATATACTTATTTATTTTTTTGTTAAATTTATATTCAGAATAAAACAAATTCAGAATAAAACAAAAAAAGGACAGGAAAACCTGTCCCGTTTTTTGTTAATCAAGAATTAAAGCTCAACTGTGCCGAATGCAGGATCAAGATTTGCAGAAACTCTGAGAATTGCTCTTGCGTCTGCAGCGATGATCTTGTTGTCAGCATTTACGTCTGCAAGAACAAGCTGAACATCATCAAGTGTTTCAAGCTGTGCAGCAACACGAAGTGCAAGACGAGCGTCAGCAGCTTCAACCTTACCGTTAAGGTCTACGTCACCCATAAGGTATGTTGTTGTTGCTTCTGATGCATCTTCTGAACCAGTTGTATCTTCAGCAGTTACATCTTCAACAGTTACGTCTTCTGATGAAACTTCCTCTGTCATGAAACCAAGAGAAGCATTGTCAGCGAAAACAGCAACTACTGTACCGGCAACGAAAACAAGTGCAAGGATGCAGCATACAAGTGTCTTAATGTTTTTGCTCATGTTATTTTCCTCCTTGAAAATTCACGCGGTCAGGGACCGTGATAACCACGGAAATCAACGAAACCGCAATTTTAAGTATTATGTCTTGTGAATCCAAAGTACAAGAACACATGTATGATACCATAAAACAAGCCTGAAATCAAGTCCTTTTTCTGTTTTTTTGTCCGTCAATACCAACAAATTTATGGATTTATTGCAAATTTATTTACATGAATAATTAGATAACTTAAACAAAAGTATCTGATAACTTAAAAATCAACAGAATATGCAGTGAGTATGAATCCATTTCCTGTATCAAGAAGCTCTGCATTTCCGCTTGCATACACAGTCCCGTTCTTCTTTGCCTGAGCTGCCGTCATGTCACTTGTGACACCTTCAGAATAAATTGTGAATGTAACGGAAATTCTGTCTGCACTCTGCATCACCGTGTCCGCAACAGTTACATTCATGTGGCTGATTCCGTCTGCCGCAGGTGTATAAAAATACCCGTCACGATACATGAAATACTGATAGGAATTTTCAGTATAAGCAGATTCAAGCGCAATATCGACACCGAAAAAGTCATTGATAATCCGTTTAGCTTCTGATGCCTTTATGCCGTTATGCATACCATTTTCAGCATCTGCGTATCCTGTGACAATCCCCTTTGATTTTTCATATTTTTCTGCATAAAGATAAGCAAATTTCAGCAGTTCGTAATCATTGAATTTATCCTGCAAAAAATCATATTTTTCACTGAAATACAGCCCTGAAAAAATACTCAGAAATTCATTGACCGACACAACATCGAGCTTTTCGGGAGCATCATTCTCTTCCTTTTTATCATTATCGACATTCTCAGGGTTTTCATCTTTTTCTTCAGCTGCATTATCTTCTTCAGGAAGCCCGGCTTCATCTTCATGTGCCTCTTCATAATATGAATCCTGCACCACAGCCGTTGTTTCAACTGCAGAAGTATCCTCCGAAAAAGACAGCATCCCCTTGTCATTAAGGTAAAGACAAACGGCTGATGCACCTGCAACAATCGTTATTATACCAAGCGTAAAAAATGCCTTCGCTTTGTTCATCGTATCTCCTCCTGTTATATAACAAGTATATCATCTTCACGCATTCTTTTCAATAAGATTTTATCGGAACTGTTGAGAATTATTCCACAGAGTGTTGACTTTCACTTTATATTTTTGTATAATTATAAAAGATTTCTCTCAGAACGAGACACAAACGGAGCGATTACCATGACAAAAATAGATGAAGCCCTTTATTACAGAGACGGACTTGACAGACGACAGATAAAAACAAAAAAGGCAATCATAAGGGCATTCTTTGAGCTTACCAAAGATAAGGATATGTCCAAAATCACTATCACAGAGCTTGCGAAAAAAGCTGATATTGACAGAAAGACCTTTTATCTTCACTTCAACAGCGTTGCCGCTATATACAATGAGCTTGGACTTAAGCTCGTTGATATTCTCAAGGAGTCAATCATCAACTCGGGAATGGCTGACGATTATAATGCCATTTACGGCCTTTTTATGACTATAAATGAAATCCTTACAGGCAAGCTGGATGTTATCAAGGATATTGCAAAGAAAAATGAATTCACAGAATTCGTTTTCTGCATCAAGGATGTATTCTGCGACGAGCTTCTGAAGGCTTCAGGAATACAGAATACACCTGACGAAGCAAAATACAGACTTATGATTGAATTCATGGCATCAGGTACAGTTTCAATGTATCTCAGCTGGCTGAAGGGTGATGTTGACATTTCAATGGATGAGCTTGCAATGCTCGCAGGCTCAACAATTGTAAACGGTGTGGCAGGTCTGCTGAATTTTTCATCTGGAAATTAAAATCAACAAAAAAAAACAAGGATTGCAGAGCAAATAATCTGCAATCCTTTTTTATTCTGAATTATGCTGCCTCTGAAACAGGCTCTGCGCCGTAAGTTACTGTGGGAGAATCAATCCACATACCGTCAACATCTGCCTGTGTATAAGTTACTGTCAGAGTATCGCCTGTTGCCCAGAAAATAGCTTCGGGAGTCTCATCAGCAGAAACTCTTACGTACTTATCAAGACCTGAAATACTGATATAATAGCATGTTGAGCCGTTTTCAATCTGTGACTTCACTGCAGTTACAGCACCTGTAACAGTGATATCTGCTTCTGTATTTTCTGTCACATCACCGTTGTTGTCAGTTACGATTTCGATAACAACTGATGTATCAACATCGATTGTAACATTCTTATTGTCATTGAGAACCTTTGCATAGTTCTTGATACATGCTGCAAGATCGGGGTTACCGTCTGCTGTATCAGTTGCAACGATATTGTAATTACTT
The DNA here is from genome assembly GCA_017549665.1 of Clostridia bacterium. Next base: position 6,807 of record JAFYUD010000101.1, read on the forward strand.
ACATTAACCATAGCATAGCCTTTGACAACGTTGCTTGAGTCCTTCATAGCCATAAAGTATGTTGCTTCACCGTCAAGATTGATAAGGATGGGGAATGTTGCTGTCCAGCCCTTATCAGAAAGAGCACCCTGTGCTGAATTCTGAGCTGCAGCTTCGGTAGCACCTGTTGTGTTGTAGAACACTGCTTCCTTTGTACGCTGATTGATAAGAATGAAGCCGAGAATTGATTCGTCAGCTGTAACACTGGTTACACCTGTGTAGATATAAACGTCATCATTCATTGCAATATAGCTTGAGCCTGTAGTAGCCTTCTTAACGCCTGACTGACCGAAAATTGAGTTCCAGAAGCCATTGTTGTATGTGCCGTAGTAGTTATACTGCTGAACAAGAAGGCTTGCATCATAAACCTGATCAATCCACATAAGGTCTGTTGTTGTGCCGTCCTGTGCAACTGCTGAACCTGAAACAACATCTTCAATTGCATAGTAATTACACTCACCTGTAACAGCATCAACCATGACAATACCCTTGATATCATCACCGCCGATAAGACCGATCTTCTTTTCGATAACTTCACAGATCCAGTATGCTGTACCGTCGTCAGCTGCTTCAAATGAAATTGTACCGAAAATTGCTGTGGGATATTCAAAACGGAGAATACGTCCGAGATTCTTGTGGAAATGTTCTGCAGGTGAATACTTCATGTAGCCTGCTGTGCTCTCTTCATCAAGGAATACGAACTCTGTTGCCTGTGTATTCATGTTAACAATAACATAGCCGGGGAAACCTGCTGATGTGTTGTTGAGCCACTTGAAGATGTTACCGTACATAAGAGGGTAAACTCTGCAGGGAGCACCGTTGTAGTTAATCTGTGTTGAGTACTCTGTTGCAAGCTCGAACTGAGATTCAAGACCGATAGTTGCAAGGTCACCGAGAACCTTATCTGCAAGCTTTTCTGCCGCTGCCTTGTCAATCATAGCAACGTTTGTGAAGTCTGCAGTGCTGTCAATCTTTGTAACACTTGAATCAAGCTCAGTCTCTTCACTGAATGAAAGCAACTGACTGAAGGAGCTTGCTCTGAAGAATACGCTTGATGTAAGGTAGCCTACAAGAAGAACAAGTCCGAGAATAACTACAAAAATGATAGGTACAACAGAAACCTTTCGTACATAAGGAACATACTCAGGGCGGATAAATGCCTTTGAAAAAAGGAACATGCAGCCTACAAAAATAGCTGCAACTATTGCCCAGTACATATAGAACTCGATAGCACCGAAGTTCATAGGCGGAAGCATGAAATAATAAAC
>JAFYUD010000102.1 GCA_017549665.1 Clostridia bacterium
GATGATGTTCCGTGATAGTTACCGATAAGTGATGTTCTGTTATTTGCATTGGGGCCGATAACACCGATAGTCTTTATCTCACTCTTCTTAAGAGGAAGAAGACCGTTGTTCTTGAGCATTACGATGCTTTCCTTTGTTGCCTTGTGAGCAAGATTGATATGGTCTTTACACTCAACAACCTCATAAGGAATGTCATCAAGCTCAGATTTATCGAACAGACCGAGCATGAATCTTGTTGTAAAAAGTCTTACTGCTGAACGAGTGATATACTTTTCATCAAGAATTCCTGCTTTGTGAGCCTCGAGAATTCTTTCGTATGTACAGCCGCAGTTTACATCACAACCCATTTCAAGTGCAAGCTTGACTGAATAGATAGGCTCGGAAGTGATTTTGTGATTCTCGTGGAAATCCTTGATTGCCCAGCAGTCGGAAACATAGTGTCCCCTGAAGCCCCATCTGCCTCTGAGGTAATCATTCATAAGCACACTGTGGGCGCAGCAAGGCTCACCGTTTGTTCTGTTGTAAGCACCCATGACAGCTTCAACGCCTGCTTCCTTTACACAAGCCTCGAATGCGGGAAGATATGTCTCTTCCATATCTTTTTTGGATGCAATAGCATCAAAGGAATGCCTTTCAGGTTCGGGACCTGAATGAACAGCAAAATGCTTTGCACATGCAGCTGCCTTGAGATATTCACCGTCACCCTGAATACCCTTTACGAATTCAACACCGAGTCTTGATGTAAGATAGGGGTCTTCACCATATGTTTCGTGGCCTCTGCCCCAACGGGGATCACGGAAAATATTGACATTGGGTGACCAGAATGTAAGACCTTTATAAATGTCTCTGTCACCTTTTTTGCTCTGCATGTTGTACTTTGCTCTGCCCTCAGTTGAAATAGTGTCACCGATTTCTCTGATCATGGGAGCATTGAATGTTGCCGCAAGACCGATTGCCTGAGGGAACATTGTAGCTGTACCTGCACGGGCAACACCGTGAAGTGCTTCATTCCACCAGTTGTATTCGGGCACACCCAGTCTTTCGATTGCAGGTGCATCAAACTTAAGCTGAGAAGCCTTTTCCTCAAGAGTCATCTTGCTGACAAGCTCTTCAGCGAGTCTTTTTGCTTCGTCTCTGTTCATATTTCTTCTCCTTCCGGATGTTAATTTCAATAGTTATATTATACATATATTGCGTTTTTTTTCAACAAGAAAAATCATAAAAAATCAAAAAAAACCGGATGCATCGCACCCGATTTCTGATTATTCTTCGATTTTAAGCTCTGCTACGGGAGTAAGGCTCTTTTTCTGATAAATAAAGAATACTGTAAGCACAAGATATTCAATAACCTTCAGAAGCTCTGCAAATGATGAAAGAAATGCAGTGTCTCCGCCTCTCATGCTGTAAACAGCATTGAGTATTACGATTGCACTCTGCACTGCCATCAGAAGCATTGTGATAAGAGCAATTGAAGCAATCTTATTTCCCTTTTCCGCAGTCTTATGAATATGCCACATATAGAATATGTAAGGCATTGCGATTGAAACAAGCTGTGCGGCAATAACAACAATTGATGCAAGCACTTTAAGTGTTGCGGCTGCAGATGCGTCATCAGCAGAAAGCTTTCCTGCTTCCTTATAAACTGAAAGCATCATAAAAAGCACAAATGCGATTATCTCAAAAACCACACTCAGTACAACACTGAGGATTGAAAATACCTTCAGATTTCTGCCGAAATAATAATGCTCGTTTTTTTCATCAAGTCTGCATTTTTTATCAATAACCGAAAAGCCTTTTACAGTCATCACATATGCAAAAATCATGAAGCCGATTGAAATTACCTGAAAAATCACACCTGCAACGGTATTCAGATTATTGACTGATGAAGTAAGAAAAACAAGCGCAGATGAAACCGTAAGTCCGATTGCAGCAGAAGTAAAAACTGTTGCAGACTGATTATTATACTGACTTTGAAGGTCGTCTTTCTTCATTGAATAACCTCCGTATTATAAAGAAGCATAAGCTTCTTTTGTAATTCTGATCATTTCATCCATCTTTGATTCCATATCAGCAACAAGCTTGAACTGAGTACGGCATCTGTCAAGATTATGCTCAGGATATGCAGTACCGAAATAAACGTCACCGTCAATATAGTCTGCAAGGAATCTTATACCGCATTCATATGTAAGAAGCTTTGCAGAGAAAGGAAGAAGCTCCACCTCTTTTTCAGTAAGACTCTTACCTGCAGTGCTGAGATAACCCTTTACATAAATCTCGAAAAGATGAAGATCCATGCTGACCTTTGAAAGATCCTTCTCATCCTCAGCAGCTGTGCTTGCACCGAAACGGATTGCATCACCGAAATCATAAAGTGCAGAGCCGGGCATTACTGTATCAAGGTCAACGACACAGATAGGCTGATTTGTATCCTTGTCAAACATGATATTGTTCAGCTTTGTATCGTTATGAGTGACACGAAGAGGTAATTCGCCCTTTTCAATAAGGTCAACCACTATCTTGGTGTCCTCTTCCCTTGCCTTTGCAAAGTCAAGCTCAGCCTTTACGTTACATGCTCTGCCTGAAGCGTTTCTCTCCTCAGAAGCCTTAAGGTTAAGAAGTCTCTTATATGTATGATGGAAATCAACGATTGTTTCGTGAAGAGTATCAATGGGGAAATCAGCAAGCTGTGACTGGAATGTACCGAATGCGGCACCTGCTCTGTAGAAAATCTCGTCATTCTCAATGCTGTCATAAGAAAATGCATTATCAACGAAATTATACATTCTCCAGCAAAGTCCCTCTGAATCAAAGAAGCTGTTCTTACCGTCAACAGTAAGGTAAACCGTAAGAGTCTCTCTTGTGGGGTCACCGCCTGCAGCAGTGATCTTTTTTCTGAGGAAAGATGTGACATTAGTAACATTTTCCATAAGTTCAACAGGCATTTTGAAAACTTCAGTATTGATGTGCTGAAGAAGCCACTTTACCTTTTCACCGTTCTTTGTGAATTCAATTACATAAGTACGGTTGATATGACCGCTGTGAATCATCTTCCAGCTGTCAATAGCATCAATGCCGTAAGCAGCGATGATTTCATCTATAGTTCCGGGGAGTTTATCCTCAATAATTGCCATAATATATATTCCTTTCAATCTGTAAATCATAAGTTACCTTTGTAATTATATACTTTTTTTTTAAATTAGTCAACAATTTATTCACAATACTCTTTACATAAAGAAAAAAATATTGTAATATATAATAGAATAATAACGGAGGTACATAATAAATGGATAAGAAATACAACCGTATACTTCTCAAGCTCAGCGGTGAAGTCCTTGCAGGCAGCAACAAAACAGGCATCGACTTTGACACTGTTGCAAGCGTATGTGAAGTAATTAAAAAATGTACAGAAATAGGCACAGAAATCGGCATCGTCGTAGGCGGCGGCAATTTCTGGAGAGTCCGTTCAAGCGGAAGCATGGACAGAACAAGAGCTGACCACATCGGTATGCTTGCTACTACCATGAATTCACTTGCACTCGCTGACACACTTGAGCAGATGGGCGTACCCGTAAGAGTGCAGACTGCTATCGAAATGCGTCAGATTGCAGAGCCTTACATCAGAAACAAGGCTATCCGTCACTTTGAAAAAGGCAGAGTTGTTATTTTCGGCTGCGGCACAGGCTCACCCTACTTCAGCACAGATACAGCTGCATCTCTCAGAGCAGCAGAAATCAGGGCTGATGTTATGCTCAAGGCTACCAACGTTGACGGTGTTTACAATAAAGACCCCAACAAGTTTGAAGATGCAGTCAGGTTCGACACTCTCACTCACGCTGAAGTTGTTGAAAAAGGCTACGGCGTTATGGACAGCACTGCAGCTGCACTTTGCAAGGATAACAATATCCCCATTCTTGTATTCAATCTTCAGGATCCCGAAAATGTTTTCAGAGCTGTTACAGGTGAAAACATCGGTACTCTTGTTGTTGACTGATAAAAAACTGTTTACATAATATACATTCAGGAGGAATAAAAATGGAACTCAAAGAACTTTACGAACTCACCAAGGAAAGAATGAATAAAACAATCAATGCTCTTCATTCAGAGTATGATTCAATCAGAGCCGGCAGAGCAAGTGCAAAGGTGCTTGACAAGATTCAGGCTGACTACTACGGCACACCCACACCCATCGCACAGATGGCAAGCGTTTCAAATGCTGATGCAAGAACTCTTGTTATCCA
>JAFYUD010000103.1 GCA_017549665.1 Clostridia bacterium
GAATGTAGATTTATGATAGGTATAGGCAAATGGCAAGGCACAGTAAATATTCAGATTCTTAAATTCAGCGGTGACGTTTTTATCACAATCAGTGACAACAACGGCGAATATAACGTTGATATTCAGCTTCCCAAGCAGCTTGAAAAAGTAAAGCTCAGATTCGAGTCAATCGAAGAAGTGGGTGAAAATTCACTCAAGGGTAAGGGTAAGCTTCTCACTCCCGCAGGCAGAGAGCTTGCTTTTGAAGCAGGTGTTGACTTCGACGGTGACGAAATGGGCGGTTACCTTAAAATTGCTATTGCAAACATAAAAATCAAAAACGGTCACAGAATCGACTGATAAAAAAAATTCCCATCGGTTTTTCCGATGGGATATTTTTATACTTATTTAAGCTTTTCTTCGAGCATTGTCTTGATGACAGCGGGATCACCGGCACCTTTAAGCTCCTTCATACAAGCACCGAAAAGTGCCTGAAGAGCCTTTACCTTACCGTTTCTGTAATCTTCAACAGCCTGAGCATTATTTGCAATAACCGCATCTACAATACCTTCAACTGCAGATGAATCAACCTGCTTGTCAAGACCGTTAGCCTTGCAGAATTCAACAGGGTCTGCACCGTCTTCGATCATTGCAATAAGAACTTTCTTAGCTGCATTTCTGTTGATCTTACCGTCTGCAACCATCTTTATAACTGCTGCGAGATTTTCAGCAGTTACATCAAGCTCTGCAATTGTCTTGCCTGCCTTACGGAGAATACCCATACAGTCAGTAAGAATATATGCAGCCGTGTCTTTCATATTGCAGCCGAGAGCAACAGTATCATCAAGAAGCTTGCTGATCTTATTGTTTGCAATAAGCATATCGATTTCCTTGTCGGAAATGCCTGCATCTCTGTACATCTCAGCCTTTTCGTCAACAGCTGTGGGCTTTGCTGCCTTGATTGCTTCAAGCCACTCATCGTCAATAACGATAGGCATAAGGTTTGAATCGGGGAAATAACGGTAGTCAGCTTCTGTTTCCTTGTTTCTCATAGCTGATGTCTTACCTGATACATCGTCAAATCTTCTTGTTTCCTGAACAAGCTCTTCTGTGCCGAATTCAATAGCATCAATGTGACGCTGAGATTCATACTTGATAGCCTTTTCAATAGCTTCAAATGAGCTCATATTCTTGATTTCTGTACGGACACCGAATTCCTCGCTACCCTCAGGACGGACAGAAATGTTGACGTCGCAACGCATTGCGCCTTCTTCACATTCTGAAATTCCGCCTGAACGGAACATATTCTTAAGCTTGTTAAGATATGTTACAACCTCTTCAGCACTTCTAAAGTCAGGCTGAGTAACAATTTCAATAAGGGGTACGCTTGTACGGTTAAAGTCAACAAATGAAGAATTGCCGCTGTGAACAAGCTTACCTGCGTCCTCTTCCATATGAATCTGCTTGATACGGACATCTCTCACACCCTGAGATGTTTTAAGAGAAACAACACCGTTTGTGCAGATGGGATGATTGATCTGAGTGATCTGATAAGCACAGGGAAGGTCGGGATAGTAATAATTCTTCTTATCGAATGTTGTATATCTGCTGATTTCGCAGTTAAGCATAAGACCTGCAGTAACAGCCAGCTCAACTACCCTCTTGTTCATTACGGGAAGCATACCGGGCATACCTGAGCAAGCGGGACATACACAGTCGTTGGGCTCATTTGCAGCTGAATGACCGCCGCATGAACAGAAAATCTTTGATTCAGTGCTTAACTCAACGTGAGTTTCAAGACCGATTACTATTTCATAATTCATATTTATTCACCCATCCTTTCAACTGCGTCTGCAAGACTGAGAAGTGTGCTTTCAGCAAAGTGCTTACCGAGAAGCTGAACACCTGAAGAAACGAGTGCAGGTGTACCGATAAGGTTTGCAACAGAAGTGAATACACTTTCCTCAAAAACCTTGTCGAATGCATCATTTATATCATAAGCTTCATAAGAAGCTGCGCTGCAAGCGGGAGCAAGAACTGCATCAAAGCTCTCGAAAAGCTTTGCCATACCCTCTGCAACAACACGACGTACTCTGAGAGATTTGTCGTAACAATCCTTATATCTGTTCTTTGAAAGAACATCTGAACCGTAAAGGATAACTGCCTTTGTAAGGAAGTTAAAGCCCTCTGTTCTTGAATTCACATAAAGCTCATCGATATTTCTGTACTTTTCAGCTCTGTGACCGTACTTGACACCGTCATATCTTGAAACATTGTTACATGTTTCAGCGCACATAAGAATCTGCCATGCTGTGTTTGCTGTCTCAAAGAGGTCGCATGAGATTTCCTCAACTGTAACACCTTTAGCCTTAAGAGCATCAGCAAAAGCATTTACCTTTGCCTTTGTTGCGTCATCAGCCTTGTCAAGAAGATCTTTTACGATACAGACCTTCTTACCAGCAACGTCAGAAATTGTATAATCGTACTTTTCAGCGGGAAGGCTTGTGCCGTCCTTATCATCGTGACCTGCAATAACATCCATAATTTCCTTAACAGATGCTGCGTCTTTTGCATAAACGCCTGCCTGCTCACCTGAAGCAGCACATGAAATTACGCCGTAACGTGAAACTGTGCCGTATGTGGGCTTAAGGAAATCAACGCCTGCAAGTGCTGCTGCACGTCTTGTGGCACCATTCATGTCAACACCCAGTGCTGCCTTGACTTCACCGTCAGCTACAAGTGTTGCTGCTGCGCCTTTAAGAGTACCCTCCTGAGGAGCGTAATGTGAAAACTCACCTACAAGGTCAAGACCGAATTCGCCTACGTTTGTCTTACCTGCAACCGTGTATCCGCTGTTTTCAAGACGGACAACTGCTTCAGCTGTAAAAAGAGGCTTAAAGCCTTCAAGAATACGTGAACCTGCAGCAGCCTGAACGCCTTTTACAAGTATAGTATCGTCAACAGCAATATTACCGTTGTCGCAAATTTTAGCTACATAATTACTCATTCTGCACACCTCACTTTACAAGTCTGGGAACCTGCCAGCTGTCTTCGTTTCTTTCGGGAGCGCCTTCAAGAAGACTCTCTCTTGTGAAGGGCTGCTTACGCTCGTCCTCACGAAGAACGTTGGTCATTTCCATAACGTGAACCATTACTTCAACGTTTTCAGTATCGCAATCGCTGAGCTTTTTCTCACTCTCGCTCATTTTTGCAAAGATTCCCTGCATTACAGCTTCTTCATCATCAGTAAGAGAAAGCTGATTGAGCTGCTGAGCGTTTGAGAATGTTGAACGCTTGCCCTGAGCCTGCTTTGTGCCTGTTGTTGCAGCCTGACGCTGAGTAAGAGCACTGCCTGAGCCAAGAAGGTGTACGTCCTCAAGCTGCTGATTTGTAACCTCTGAGGGAGCGCCGAGAAGAAGGTCCTGAGCATTACCGTTAAGGGGGAATGCAATAACGTCAAGAATCTTCTCTTCGTCAGTAAGAAGCATAACCATACGGTCAATACCGGGTGCCATACCTGCATGAGGAGGTGCACCGTACTGGAAAGCTGTATAAAGAGCGTTGAAACGGCTCTTAAGCTCAGCCTCGTCGTAGCCAGCAATATCAAATGCCTTCTTCATGATATCGATATCATGGTTACGTACAGCACCTGATGCAAGCTCAATACCGTTACAGACAAGGTCGTACTGATAAGCAAGAACTTCAGTGGGATCCTTTGTCATAAGTGCTTCCATACCGCCCTGAGGCATTGAGAAGGGGTTGTGAGTGAATATAGTCTCTCCTGTTTCCTCGTCGTTTTCGTACATGGGGAAATCAACAACGAAGCAGAATTCAAATGCATCGTCTCTGATAAGGTCGAGCTGCTCCTTCTTTGCAAGCCATGTTCTGATAAGACCTGCCTTCTTTTCTGTGTCGTTCTTCTTGTCGTCACAGATGAAGAAAAGAGTTTCGCCTTCCTTCACACCTGTCATAGTTGTGATTTCAGCCTTCTGCTCTTCTGAAAGGAACTTTGCGATAGGACCTGCAAAAACGCCGTCCTTGAGAGTGATATAACCGAGACCGCCGAGACCAACCTCAGCTGAAGTAGCATATTTAAGAGAATCCTCAAAGAATTTCTTTGACTTACCCTTACAATCGGCAACGATACCTCTTACGGGCTTACCCTTGAATGCAGGGAAATTAACACCTGCAAAGAAATCTGTAAGATCACAGATGATAAGAGGGTTTCTCAGGTCAGGCTTGTCTGAGCCGTATGTCATCATTGCATCTGCATAAGTGATACGGCGGAAGGGCTTGGGAGTAACCTTCTTATCTGAGAAAGTCTTGAATGTGTCGTAAATTACATCTTCACATACATCAAGAACTTCTTCCTGAGTTGCGAATGCCATTTCAAAGTCAAGCTGATAGAATTCACCGGGTGAACGGTCAGCTCTTGCATCTTCGTCACGGAAACAGGGAGCAACCTGGAAATAACGGTCAAAGCCTGATACCATAAGAAGCTGCTTGAACTGCTGAGGAGCCTGAGGAAGAGCGTAGAATTTGCCGGGATGCTTACGGCTGGGAACAAGGAAGTCTCTTGCGCCTTCGGGTGATGATGCAGTAAGGATAGGTGTCTGCATATCAAGGAAGTTCTTAGCCTCCATCTTGTTTCTCAGATGACGGATAATCTTTGAACGCATAACAAGATTGTTATGGTTAACGGGATTACGAAGATCGAGATAACGATACTTGAGACGAAGCTCATCCTTACTCTGTCTTGAATTTCTGACTTCGAAAGGAAGCATATTCTGGCTCTTACCGAGCACCTGAAGAGTATCAGCAACAAGCTCAACCTCACCTGTTGCGATTTTGTTATTAACTGTTTCTGCGTCACGCTTTTCAACTACACCGCTTACTGAAATAACAGTTTCACGGTTAACATTCTTAAGAAGTTCTTCGTTGTGAATAACAACCTGTGTAACGCCTGTATAGTCACGAAGATCAACGAAAATAACGCCGCCGTGGTCACGGACAACATCGACCCAGCCTGCAAGCTGAACAGTCTGACCTATGTGCTTGTCACAGATGTCGTTACAAAATAGAGTTCTGTACATACAGCATTCCTCCTGTTTTACAAATAAAAATAGCCCCGGGAATATATAAAATATTCCCGGGACGAGCAAACTTGATTTACCCGCGGTGCCACCCGCATTGATACAGACACTGTATCCTCTTTTAATATAAAATTGTATGAATACCTCAGAGTGTTCCCGAACTTACTACTCATCTCAGATGCGCTTTCAGTCGGTGACGCATCCTCCCTGACAGACTTTCCATAAAAGCCGAGTCTCCGTATATATTATATCAAAAAAATTCAGTTTGTCAACAGATTTATAAAAAAATGCTGTTAAAGATTTTACCTTTGATTTTTCTGATCATTCTGAGGTTTCGGTTTCGGCGTACGTTCAGTATTTGAATACAGGAA
>JAFYUD010000104.1 GCA_017549665.1 Clostridia bacterium
ATTTGTCGGATAAGCTTAATCGCAGATGAAGTTTTAATATCGTTTAAAATTTATGTAAAACCTCTTGTTATAAAGCAGGATACAACTGCCGAAAACAAGAGGTTAGTTTTTTACAATTTTAAATTATGGGGTGCGTTTTTGGGTGTATTGGGAGAGCGCTTGAATGGCATTCAAGAGGTCAAGAGTTCGATCCTCTCCGTCTCCACCAAAAAATACCAAGTCTACGGACTTGGTATTTTTTATCCATTGCGAAAGCAATGGTATATCATCAGCCGTAAGGCTGTATATCATCACACGAAGTGTGTATATCATCAACCGCAGGTCGCATAAACGCTTTCGCAACGATGATATACAACCTCTTGCGAGGTTGGTGATATGCAATTCCTGCGTAATTGATGATATCCACGGCTATGCCGTGATTTTACCACTTTCAGAGTGGGTGTTTTTGTAGATTTTGGATTTATTTGAGGATTCCATCAAAAAGTGTTGCACTTAGTTTGACAAATCATTTAAAGTGCAAGTAGGATAGAACTCATCGTCCGTCTCGTGCGGTTCGCCTTGGCGGAGCACGAGGGATATATAATCGGGGATTTGCGAAGTAAATGCGAGGGGCTTGCCCCCTCGATCCTCCTTTTTTTATCTTGACATAAAAAATGATGGCAGACACTTTTTTTGTGTCTGCCATCATTATACTATTTCAGGTTTTAACCTGCTCTTTTTTTTATCTGTCAGTTGCAAAGTATATCTGTTTCGATGTATCTTACACCCATATCGTAGAGTGCTTTTGCTTCCTCAACAGTGTTTACCGTAAACAGAGAGAAATTAATATTTTCACTCATTGCAAGGCGGATGTTTTCTTCCGTATTTTTATCGTAGCTTGCGGACAGCCAGACATTATCACCGAGTGCCTTTGCTTCTGCAATGACTTCGGGGGTCATTTCGTCAACGAGGTACCACAGCTCGATATCCGGATTAAGCTCATGGATTGCAGCCAGCTGTTTGGTGTTATATGTAAGCACGATTGCCTGATTTACGAGTCCTCTTTCTTCTATTGCCTCAACTATTACGCCGAGCATATCATAGTTTTCAATACCTATTTCAATTTGCGGTCTTGTATCTGTGCCTACAAACACATCGAGGTATTCCTCAAGTGTGGGGATCCGGGAATCTTTGTATTTCAGAATGTTTGCACCCCAGTTATAGCTGAACGTTTTGAGCTCCTCAAGTGTAAGGTCAGCAATTTTGCCGAACTGGCAGAATCTGTCATCAACCTCAGCATTGTGGATTACAACCCATCTGTTGTCCTTTGTAAGCTGAATGTCGCACTCTGCGGAGTAAAAACCGTGGTTTACAGCCTCTTCAAATGAAGGCAGAGAGTTCTCCGGTGCAAGTGCGTGAAGTCCTCTGTGAGCTGTCAGGTATACGGGGTCTTCGTCAGATCCTACACCGTTTTCAGAAAGCGAGATAAGCTCCTGTGGCTGATTGAAAAGTGCGATTATCGGGTAAGTGGGAGAGAATGTACTGAAATAAATAGGTACAAGAATAAGTGTTATGATTTTGTTGATTAAGGTTAACATTTTCTGTGGGCTTCCTTTCGGTAATCTTTGAGACTTATTATAACACTGTTTTAATAAAATTACAACATAAAAAACGCAGAGTTTTATCTCCCGATCATCTTCCTCTCCGCTATGAGACGGCATTTCCTTCGATGTTTTGCATATTTTATTCCGGATTTAAAAGCGTTTCTTTGAATTTATCAGATTTTTCTGACTTTTCAGGCAAATTCGTTTCGTTGTATCTCATCTGTCCGTCAGGACTGTATATCATCACGCTTAAGCGTGTATAAAAATAAACTCAGGTGCAGAAGAAGCTGAATTCTGCACCTGAATTTTTTTAATTTATTCTGCGATTATTTCCCAATCGCTGAGATCACCCTGAATGCTTTCAATGCTGAGATTGCCGTCGTTGAACGTAACCTTTGCAAGAATATCAGGTATGATAAGAGGGAATGTAACATTTTTATACATCGGCCTGAAGCGCAGCTTTTTGTTTTCATAGTCGATTTTAAGTCCCGATGCAGCTATAAGTGAACTCCAGCTTGACATAGGTCTTGTGTAGTGGTGTCCGCATTCCCAGTGATCCCAGAAGTGACCGAATCTTAACTGATTGTTGTGAATTGAATCAACCACAGTGTCCGAAATATCGTTTTTACCCACAGCAAGTGCAAGAGCTGCAAATGCATAGCCTATGCCTGTCCACACTGCGATAGTCTGACAGTTATTGTATGTATCGATGCTTGTCCATCTGTTTTCGGGTACGGTGGCGTTGACAAGTCCCTGCTCCTTGTCGAAATTATGACTGAAAATAAACTCAATAACCGAACGTACTCTCTCATCGGGCAGATTGCCGTCAAGACCTATCATACGAAGGAACCATTCACCGTCAAGCTGGTCTGTCATAAGTGATTCGTCAGTTGTGTCATTGTTTTTCCAGAGATTATAATACTCACCGTTCCAGAGCTTTTCTTCAAGAGCTTTTTTTCCGTTGCTGAGTATTTTACTCCATTTGTCATAACAGGATTTGTCACCGATTCTGTCGGCAATGAATAAAGCAGCCTTCAGAGCAGCAAGCCAGAGTACAGAAATATATACGGGAGTTCCTGCGAAATTCCATGCGTCATAGGTATTACGCTTGGTATCGTAATCGGGGAGTCCGTCGTTATCCGTATCCAGTAAGCCTGTGGAATCCATTGCTTTTTTTATATTGTCCCAGAGAGATAAAAGATAATCCTTATCACCTGTGAAAAGATAGTCACGAAGCACCATCAGAACAAACTGCATATTCAGATCGACACGTGCATAGCCGCCATCTGCACATTTCATATCGGGCTTGAATGAATGATGCACTCTTCCGTCCTCACGTTGATGCACAGCACCCATTTTCATCTGCTTTTTCTGCAGGTCGGGGAAAATGCTGATAAGTGAGAAGGATGCATGATATGTTATATCTGTCGTGTGAAGGCCGCAATAACCAAGTCCCTCCCACAGACCGAATTTTCCGTTTTTATGATATACGGAGCATTTTATCAGCGGTGAAAGATTTGACGACCACGCATCGGGATAGATTGCGGGTAAGTCAGTTGCATAAAGAAGCTGAGCGAAGTCAGTTGCAGATCTGAAAATGCTGTTATAGCCTTTTTCAAGAAATCTGTTTGCATCCAGAGAATTTTTATAAAGATTTTCGTAATAATGACCGAGTATTTCGCCGTCCTTTGCGGTAAGATTCGGGAAATACCAGGTGAGAATAAAGCGGATATTTTTCTTTTCACCGGGTTTAAGTGTTACCTCAGAGCAAAGAGCGCAACCACCGAAATCCGTACCTCTTCTTTCATTGCGGTTATAACAGTTGTCAAGGAATAAGATTTTGTTTTCTCTTGAATCAAGAAAATCGGGTTTGCAGTATAAAATACGGCTGAGAATTGATGCAACATAGGGGTATTTTCTGAATTCATCGCAAAGAGTGTCAAGCTCTTCATCACTCAATGAATTCAGATTTTCAGGCAGAGGCTCGGGTTTTGTTCCGATGTCGGTATCGGGAAGTCTGCCGTTTTTTCTGAAACCGAACAGAACGGATTCCTGAGTTACACCAAGCTTTGAATCGGCAATAAACTCCTTCATGAAACGGTAGTATTCTGACGTAATATAAGATTTGTTACCGTCACCGCTTACGGAGAGGCATACATCTCCGCAGCAGGGAGATTCAGATTTTGTTGCAGGCTCAATATGTACGGCATAACCGTTATCGGTGGCATGAAGAGAGTTTATATTACCCTCGTTTTTGTTTGCAAAGTCAGGCACAAGAGTACCCAAAAGGCTTATTTCAATCTCATTGTCGGTGGGATTTTCAGCAGTAAAATCCATATAAAAGCCGGGAGTGGCTGAAATATCGGAGTCAAACGGGACAAAAGGAGAAACTGCACGAAGGCTCAGCTTACAGGAAAGGGCACTGTCGGTATAGGCAATGTCACACATGGGGAATTTTCCGTCAAAATCAATTTTTTCCACAGGCTTATTCCACGAAAACATTCTGTAAGAGAAATCGTCAGCATCAATTTTCATTCCGAGCTTTCGTACAACGGGAGCATTTTTACCTTTCTTTTCACGTACATAAAAAGAAAGAGCACCTGTGCTGCCTTCACCGTCATCAACCTTGTCTTCAAAGCACACACGAGTAAGTCTCGGTGGATTTGCTATCTGCCAGAAGTGAAACTCTCCGTCGGGTAAAAGCTCAACACTGCCGGCACCGATGCCGCCAAGGGCAATACCGCTTGCATGTGTTTTTACTGTTGTAATCTTTGCCATAATATCAACTCCGTATTCATATTAACAATATTATACTGTACGAATGTGAATAATTCAAGAAAAACGCTCTGTACATAAAAAAATAATAGTTAATCTTTTGTTAATTGATATATTGTCCGGATTAGTGTATAATATCATCATAATTTTTGTTTTATGCGGAAATTTGTTGATATCGGAGAGAAAATGAATGAAAAAAGAAAATGTAAAACGTATTCTGAAAATCTGCGTGATTGTGATTATGTGTCCTGTTGTGATTCTCGTGTCACTGTTTACGGCAACATGTGTTGCAGGCTTCATGCAGGCAGACAAAAACATTGAGTATCAGGAAAATCATCTTGAATATCTCAGAAATGAGTATTATACGGATTCGTACACTCCTTGTGATGAACAGAAGCTTGCAGATTTCGACATTGAAAAAGCATATGAACAGGATGTAAAAATCAATGAAATTGCTGTTCTCGGAACTCATAACAGCTATCAGATGACTGAAACTCTGCCCAACCGTATGCTGATGAAAATGCTCAGTATTATCAGCTTCGGTGCTTTGCAGGATAAGACTGCATTTGAAATGGATACATTCACTGATCAGCTTGAGCATGGTGTGCGAAATCTTGAACTTGATATTGAAACTGCAGATGATGACGGAAATATCAGCTTCGTTGTTTCTCATATCCCTGTTCTGGAGTATGTGTCAAGTGCTTACAAGTTTGAAAAGGCGCTTGAGGAAATTGCATTGTGGTCAGATAATAATCCGGGACATCTGCCTGTATATCTTCTTGTTGAGCCGAAAAGCTTTGTTCCGCCTGTGAATAATCTCAAGGGCTTTACTCTTGAATATGCACTTGAGCTTGATAAGACAGTCAGACAGGCTCTCGGTGACAGATTGCTTACACCGAAGGATGCCATGGGTGAATATGCAAGCCTTGAAGAAATGCGTATGAATGACAGCTGGCCCACTCTGGAAGAGGCTGCGGGAAAAATTATTGTACTTCTTCATACCTGTGATGTTACATATGAATACATAGCAGTTGATGAGACGATTTCCACACAGTCAATGTTTCCCATGCTGGGGATTCGGGATGATATTGATAAATCCTATGCATCATTTATCCTTGTAAACAAACCGCAGAGTGCGGCAAAAAACAACGGTAATCTGATTGATGAAAGAAATCTTATGGTCAGAACAAGAGCAGACAGCTATCCGACCTTCAGTGATGAAAGATATGAATATGCTGAAGAATGCGGCTCGCAGATTATAACAACTGACTATCCGCCGAGAACAGTGAGAGAAAATGAGCATACTTATACATTCGGCGGTTATACAATAAAATTACTCAGATAGCTGACAAAAGAATAATCAGAGTTGAAAAATCCGGGGATTGCTTGTTGCTGTCCCGGATTTTTTTGTATATTCAATTTTTATCAGCGCCATTTTTTTGTTTTCACCACCTTTACGGCTTGCGCATAGTATGCAGTGGGAGGTGAATTTATATGTCAACATCATGCAGAAGCTGTCGTCCCGGATGTGTGGTTATTGCTTTTGTTATAAGCCTTATCATCGGTGTTATCACAGCATTTCTCCGTATTACTGCAGCAATTACACTGACACCTGCCTTCTTATGGGTGCTTCTTGGTATTGCAGTTGTGTATCTTATCCTGATTCTTATTGCGGCTGCTCTTTACCGTGAGGGATGCTGTAAGGATCTGTGCAGTATAGTTTCGGCATTGCTGGGCGGTATTCTCGGCACTATCCTTCTTTCAATAGTTTTTCTTGCAATCGAATTCGTTGCAACATCAATTCTCGGTGCAGTGCTTGCAGGCTTACTGTTGTTCAGCTTTTCTCTTACAGTAACATCAGTTGCTTGTCTTGTCCGTTGCTTTTTCGGTTGTAATGACTGAATATGAAAATAACTGAATAAAAATTAAAAGTGCAGAGGTCTTACGGCTTCTGCACTTTATGTTTATTTTATTCCGTGTTTGTTACAGTAATTTATGACGATATCTCTGAAATGCTCATGACGGAAGTTGTTTCTGACATCACTGATGTCGATGTATAATCCGTTTATAAGATTCTGGATTATCGCTTCAGCAAGGAATGCTTCATATATATATTCATCATTGAATGCCTTTTCAATATCGGTATTCAGGTCAGTGTTGATGCCTTTGATTGCTGCACGGTAAATAAGATTGTCCCGTCCCAGATATTCTCCTGAATTTTTAAGGCAGTCAAGACCTTTTCTCATGTCAGAGACGGTGAATCTGCCTTTGTATGTACTTACGGCTTCGCAGCCCGTGAGAATGAAATCAACAGTTGTTTCAAGAATTTTTGCAAGGTCTGGTAAAACAGCAGTATCGGGCAAGGTTTCACCACGCTCCCATTTGCTGACAGCCTGAAATGAAACACCGATTCTTTCTCCAAGCTCACTCTGTGTTATACCTTTTTCTTTTCTCAGTGCAGAAATCTGTTCACCGACTTTTTTTATATCCATTGTTTTTCGCCTCGATTGTTATATTTTCAGATACATTATATCAGCAATTCCGGAAAAAGGAAATAACCTTGTAATTGAATTTACAGGTGTTTTACTCAACGCAGATTTACTTGTCCTGCATTTTAAGAGTAATTTTTTCGAGAAGCTCGGAATGAATGATATATTTCTTATTGAAAATAATCAGTGAAACGAGAGCAGTTGCAAAGGGAATTGCAAACATCATAATCATTATACCGTTTTTAGCGCCGACAGGCTGAGGTACAACATTTTCCTGATATCTGCATATTTCAAGACCGAAGCCGATTATGAGAGCCTGAATTGTCTGTGCAAATTTCATCTGAAAGCTCTTCATTGAGAAGATGATTGCATCTGCACGTTCACCTGTTCTGTATTCACCGTAATCAACGATATCTGCCAGCATTGATGCTTCAGCAGTGAAAACATTTCCGATTCCGAGACCTGCGATGAAAGCAAGAATAAAGAAAAGCACGGGGGAGAAGCCGAATACAATATTTGTGATAAAAAGAAGCAGATACGCAACGATTGACACAGACATACCGACTTTTATTACGTTATGCTTTCCTATACGGCCTGAAAAAGCAGAAACTCCGAACAGGCCGATTGCCTGACCTGCGCCTGTGACAGCGGCAAAAATTGTGAGAAGCTTGCCGTTTTCTGCTATGTAATCAAAGTAATAAGCTGCAAGACCGTTCATAAGATACCAGCTGAGATTGAATGTGACAGCAACAGCAACGAATACAAGTGCCTGATCGTTTGAACGGATAGTTTTTATGATATCTCTGAATTTATATGCTGTTTTATGCTCAGGAATAATTCTTTCACGGGTTTTAAGGAATGTAATCAGCGCAAGAATTATGAACATAACGCCTATACCGCCTGCAATCAGGGAGTATGCAGTGTCCTGCTCATCTGATGAAAATGCGGCAAGTATGAGTGATGTTGCGCCCATGACGGTAAGCTGACCTACACCTGAGAAAAATCTCGGGAAGGATGCAATTACATTTCTTTCTTGCGGGTCGGTTGTAAGTGCGGGGACAAATGACCAGTAGGGAATATCGATGATTGTGTATGACATGCCCCAGAGAATATACATCAATGCTACATGAATATAAAGTGCGATGTCAACGCCGCCCACGTAGAATGAATAGAAAGGCTTTGTAAACATGAAGAAAAGTATTACCGCATTCAGGACAGCACCGGTAAGAATCCAGGGCCTGAATCTGCCGTATTTTGATTTTGTGTTACTGACAATCATGCCCATCATAGGGTCATTGATACCGTCCCATATTCTGGCTATGGCAGTGATGATACCGATGAAGCCTGCCGCTACACCTAAAACGTCAGTGGAGTACTTGATGAAAAATGAGAAGCATAAGCCGTAGCTCATGTCAAGACCGATTGCGCCAACGCCGTATCCGAGCTTTTCACTTAAAGGAATACCACTTTTTTTCAGTTCTTTTTTCATATTTTGTCTTCCTTTCCCGCCTGATATATTTTCAGTATAGCATCTGAAGAATGAAACAGCAATAGATTACGGAAATTATTTTATACAAATTAATATAATTTGTCTGTTTGTTGAAAATTTTTAAAGTTTGTGATACAATAAAATTACAAATTTTACCGAAGGGTGATACATTATGAGTAAATACGATATTGCAGCATTTATATGGCCTTCATATACAGGTGATGAGCCTCGTACACGCATTTTCTGGCCTGAGGGTTATGGTGAATGGCAGACCGTAAAAGCAATGACAAACAGAGGCTATGAGGGGTGCCGCTGGCCACGTATACCCACATGGGGTTATGTGAATGAAGCTGACAGCCGTGTTATGGAAATGCAGATTAACTGTGCCGTTGAGTATGGTGTAAACGTGTTTATTTATGATTGGTATTGGTATGATAACAGACCATTCCTTGAAAACTGTCTCAATGACGGATTCCTTAAGGCAAAAAATAATCAGGATATGAAATTCTGTCTCATGTGGGCAAATCATAATGCCACACATCTCTGGGATAAACGCAATTCCGATGAATTTCCTGACACTGTTATATGGAGTGGTGTTGTTACTCCTGAGATTTTTTCAGATATCTGCGACAGGACTATTGAAAAATATTTCAAAAAGGAAAATTATTATTGCATCGACGGATGTCCCGTTTATATGATTTTTGATATCGATAATTTTATCCGTTCATTCGGTACAAGTGACGAGTGTAAAAAGGGTATAGAGGAATTCCGCAGAAAGACAATTGCCGCAGGCTTCAAGGGACTTCATCTGCAGTTTGTCCATTGGCGCAACCGTGTCTTCAACTGGCTTAAGGATGAGGATTCTCAGAAGGGTGTAGTTTCAGCTCAGATGTACGATTTCCTTGGTGCTTCATCAGTTACAAATTACAGTTGGGGCGGAATTACCGATTTTGACGGTGACTTCAACGATATTGCTGATAACTACGCAAAAGAATACATAAAGGCTGCTGAGAATATCAATGTTGAGTATTATCCGAATATCTCTGTTGGCTGGGATAATAATGTAAGATTCAAGGATTTTGTGCCCGGTGTAGTTGTGAACAATACCCCTGCAAACTTTAAAGCCGCTTGCGAAAAAATCAAAGCACTTACAGACGAAGCAATGGCAAAAGGCAGAATAAAAGTGCCTTTCATCACAGTAAACAGCTGGAATGAATGGACAGAGACAAGCTATCTTCAGCCTGATGACCTTTACGGCTACGGCTATCTTGAGGCGATAAAAGAAGTTTTTAAAGGGGAATAATCATGGATTTTACCATTGTTTATGATATCGCATACGGAGAGCATGAGAGACATAAATTCGACCTTTTTATTCCGGAAAAACTGAAGTCTCGCAACGGAATTATTCTTTTTATTCACGGCGGCGGTTGGAGTCAGGGTGATAAACGAGGGCATTATCACGATTGTGATTATTTCAGCCGACTCGGTTATCTCTGTGCCACCATGAATTATCGTTATGTAAGTGATGATTTTAATGTTTATGCAGAGCTTGACGATATAACAGCAGCATTGAAAACAATCAAATGTGAATGTGAAAAGTACGGTGTCAATGCAGAAAAAGTGATTTTGTCAGGCGGCTCAGCGGGGTCTCATCTTTCACTTCTTTATGCAAACACAAGATTGAAAGAAGCTCCCGTAACACCTGTTGCGGTATGTGTATGGTGTCCTCCCGTAAACTGTTATGCATCAGATTTTCTTATGGGGATTTCGGGGGAGTTTGAAGACTGGAAATACGGAATTCTTTCAAAATGCTGCGGTGTTACAGTTAATAAGGAAAATTTTCATAATGACAGACCCCAGACAGCTCTGAGAAAAATGTCGCCTGCAGAGTATGTGACGGAAAATCATATTCCCACGGCAATATTCCACGGCAAACAAGATGCCATTGTGCCTTTCGGACACGCTGAGGATTATATTTCTTTGCTGAATGAAAAGGGTATAAAAAATGAGCTTGTGGTATATGAAAATTCGGATCATGCACTGGATAAAGACCCTGAATCTGCAATTCAGGCAAAAAATATAATAAAAAAATACGCAGAAAGGTATTTGTGAGTAGAAATGTTCACATTTGAATGATATGATTGAATCAAAGGGAGGAATAAAAATGAAATTCAAAAAAGTATTATCCTTGATTCTCAGCGTAATTATGCTTTCTTCATGCCTTGTATTTTCTGCAAGTGCTAAGGAGGAGAGTATGGACGAGCTTATCGGTAAGTTTGAGTACGGTGTCGGTCCCGAAACTGACGGTCATGCAGTTGACTACCGTTATTATTCACCTGCAGGTGAGGATGATGACACAAAGTATCCTCTTGTAGTATGGATTCACGGTATGGGTGACGGTGCTTACGACGGAAAGCAGATTGAAAAGAATGATTTTTCCAAGTGGGCAAGTGCTGAATTCCAGAGCCGTTTCCCTGCAGGTGGTGCGTATCTTCTTGCACCCCGTTCACCTGAAGAAAAAGGACTTTTCTGGCCTGATGAAATCATTTCATCACTCAGAGCTGCAATTGATGATTTTATTTCAAAAAATGAAAACGTTGACACAAGCCGTATCTATATAGGCGGTTATTCAATGGGCGGTAAGATGACTCTCAAAATGGCAGTTGCATATCCTGAAATGTTTGCTGCTGCAATGCCGATATGCCCCGCATGGGTACCCGGTGAAGAAGCTACAGCTCTTATTTCCGATATTCCTGTCTGGCTTGTCAGCTCACCTGCAGATCCGCTTGTAAATTATTTTGCATGGGTTATGCCTGCATGGGAGAATATTGTTTCACAGTCTGAAGTAGCGGCAGATTGCCGTTTCTCAACTCTGTCACTGGCATGCTATCCTGACGGAAAGCTTACATCAAGTAATCATCATGCATGGTACGCAGTTGCAAATGATATGTTTTCATCAGAAAACGGTGCATATCCTAAAATGAAGACTGTTGACGGCAACGGGGAAAAGGTTGAGCTTACATATCCTGACGGTATGATAAGCTGGCTTTCTGCGTTCAGCAGTGATTATGACGGTGCGCCTGCAACAGACGGCGGTAACAGTCAGGCAAGAGAAGAATATGAAACAAAAATCAGCTTTGATATGCTCAGTCTGTTACTGAGAAATCTTGTGAATTATATCATTTCATGTATTAAAGGCTGATAATATCACAGGGGGCTTTACAGCCCCCTTTTTTTGCGAAAATATGCCTTTGTTAATATCTGTTGCTTGAAGCAACGGACAGAAAATGCTATAATTCTTCACAGGTGATAAATATGTTATGTGACAATCTCAGAAATCTTCGTAAAGCAAAGGGAATTTCACAGGAAGAAATGGCGGCTGAATTATCTGTTGTCAGACAGACTGTTTCAAAGTGGGAAAACGGTTTGTCTGTTCCTGATGCGCAGATGCTTATAAAAATAGCTCAGGTGCTTGACACCTCGGTCAATGTGCTGCTGGGAGAAGCAGCTGCCGAAAATGAGGATTCGGAAATTAAAATACTTGCAGAAAAGCTTGAAAAGCTCAATGAACAGATCGCAAAACGAAATGACAGAAACAGAAAAATATGGCGTGCCGTATTTATTGCTGTTGTTATTTTTGCGGTAATTTCTCTCGGTACTGATATTGCGGTACTGCTGAATAATAAATTTCCTGCAGGAATCACAAGCGGAAGCATCGGAATTATAGGCGGTGCAGACGGCCCGACAAATATTTATGTTTCAGATATTTCATTCAGATTCAGTAGTATTATTCTTGCTGTTATTGCATTTGCCGTATCAGTTGCGGGGCTTGTAAAAACACGAAAAAAGTAAAAAAATAACGGATTGCAAAGGTTAATTCTCTGCAATCCGTTTTTTTGGTCCCTTTAGGGGTGGAAATAAACCCCCAGTTCTACTGGGGG
>JAFYUD010000105.1 GCA_017549665.1 Clostridia bacterium
CTCAGGAGAGAATGGCTGTTGTTGTTGAAGCTAAAGACGTTGACAGATTCGTTGAGCTTGCTACAAGTGAAAACCTTGAAGCAACAGTTGTTGCAAAGGTCAAGGCTGATCCCAGACTTACAATGACATGGAACGGAAAGGTTATCGTTGATCTTTCAAGAGAGTTCCTTAACTCAAACGGTGCACAGAAGCATATTGATATCATGCCTGAAAAGTGCAAGAATTACGACAAGAGAACAGTTTCTGATTTTGCAGCTGCATATAAGGAGCTTGCAGGTGACCTTAACGTATGCTCAAAGAGAGGCCTTTCAGAGCGTTTCGACTCAACAATCGGTGCAGGCACAGTGCTTATGCCTTTTGGTGGTAAGAATCAGATTACTCCCATTCAGGCAATGGTAAACAAGGTTTCTGTTGAAAAGAAGCATACAGATACATGCTCATACATGGCATGGGGTTACAATCCCTTTATCATGGAAAAGAGCCCCTATCACGGTGCATATCTTGCAGTTGTTGAATCAGTTGCAAAGCTTATCGCAACAGGTGCTTCATTCCACGATGTATATCTCACATTCCAGGAATACTTTGAGAAGCCCGAAAAGAATCCTGCACGTTGGGGCAAGCCAATGTCTGCACTTCTCGGTGCATTCAAGGCTCAGATGGATTATGAAATTGCATCTATCGGTGGTAAGGACTCAATGAGTGGTACTTTTGAAGATATCGACGTACCTCCCACACTCGTTTCATTTGCAGTTACAACAGGTAATGTAAATGAAGTTGTTTCACCTGAATTCAAGGCAGCAGGACACAAGGTTGTTCTTCTCAAGCCTGAATATGATGAAAACGGACTTCCCGTTGCTGCTTCAGAAAAAGCTCTCTTTGATAAGGTTCACGAGCTTATGGCAAAGGGAATTGTTGAAGCTTGTTACACACCCACATACGGCGGTATTGCTGAAGCAGTTATGAAGATGAGCTTCGGTAACAGCATCGGTTTTGAATACAATGATGCTAACGAGCTTTCCGATATCTTCGGTTATAACTACGGTTCATTTATTCTTGAACTCAATAATGACGAAGAAATCGGTACACTTCTCGGTTATACAACTCTTGAAGAAACAATCAAGTATTTTGATACAGAGATTGAGCTTGTAGACCTTCTTGATATTTATGAAAACAAGCTTGAGCCTATCTACTCATGCAATATCAAACATGATGAAAAGGAAATTCCTGCATTTGCATACACAGCAGAGAGCAGAGTTGCTCCCGCAATCAAGGTTGCAAAGCCCAAGGTGCTTATTCCTGTATTCCCCGGTACAAACTGTGAATTTGATACTGCAAAGGCACTTATGACAGCAGGTGCAGATCCTGAAATCTTTGTTATCAAGAATCTTACAGCTTCAGCTATCGCAGAGTCTGTTGAAACATTCGCAAACAAGGTCAAGGACGCTCAGATGATCTTCATTCCCGGCGGCTTCTCCGGCGGTGACGAGCCAGACGGTTCAGGTAAGTTCATCACTGCATTCTTCAGAAATGCAGCTGTCAAGGAGCAGGTTCACGAGCTTCTCAAGAATCGTGACGGTCTTATGGCAGGTATCTGTAACGGCTTCCAGGCTCTTATCAAGCTCGGTCTTGTACCTTACGGTGAGATTATTGATACAGATGCATCATGTCCCACTCTTACATACAATACAATCGGCAGACATCAGTCAAGACTTGTAAGAACAAGAATCGCATCAAACAAGTCACCCTGGCTTATGGAAACAAATGTTGATGATATCTACACAGTTGCAATTTCTCACGGTGAAGGCAGATTCCTCTGCTCAGAAGAACTTGTAAATCAGCTTGCAGCAAATGGTCAGATTGCTACTCAGTACGTTGATCTTGCAGGCAAGCCCACAACAGATATTCATTTCAATCCCAACGATTCTGTATGTGCTATTGAAGGTATCACATCACCCGACGGCAGAGTATTCGGTAAAATGGGTCACTCTGAAAGAATCGGCGAAGGACTTTATAAGAATGTTGACGGTAACTACAATATCGGTATGTTTACTTCAGCAGTCAAGTACTTCATATAAATAATAATTTCCCGTCACAGCTGTGGCGGGATTTTTTTGCGTAAAAAAATTCCCTGATGAAATATCAGGGAATAAAGTTTATTGTTTAAAATGCAACCTGCTTTACAAGTGCTACAATACAAAGTATCAATGCACAGATAACGTACAGATATTTACCTACGTAGTACCAGAGATTGCCGTGAGGCTTCTTTGTGCCCTTGTTAATTTCATTGAGCAGGTCTTCTTTTTTCATTATCCAGAACCAGGACACAGCGCCAAGTGTCGCACCGATGGGGATAATATAAATTGAAACAATATCCATCCACGGACCCCAGCTTGAAATTGCTTCCATGTTGACGCCCACGCCGAGACAGATAACGCAAAGAATTGCGAGCACAACGCCTCTTTTAAGCTTAGGGATTTTATTCTGTAATGATTCACCCACAGCCTCAAACATATTCTGAAGCGAGCTGATACCGGCAAATACCATAGCAGTGTAAAGAATTACAGCGAATACTCTGCCGAAGGGAATATCCTGAAGAATTCTCGGAAGTGTTACAAACAGCAGGGAAGGACCTGCGCCCACGTCGAGACTGTATGCGAAGCAAGCAGGGATGATTACAAATGAAGCAACAAGTGCGGCAATTGTATCAAAGAATGCCGTTCTTACGCCCAGCTTTACAACGTCTTCCTTTTCGTCAAGGTATGCACCGTAAACTATCATTCCGCTGCCCGTAACAGAAAGTGAGAAGAATGCCTGACCCATTGCCCAAATCCATGTCATAGGATTTTTGAGAGCAGACCAATCGAAAGTAAACATGAATTTATATCCTTCAGCGGCGCCGGGAAGAAACGCAACACGGACAGCAAGAATAACAAAAATGATGAAAAATACGGGCATCATGATTTTGTTGCTTTTTTC
>JAFYUD010000106.1 GCA_017549665.1 Clostridia bacterium
CCCTTGTAACCTGCAACGTACATGAATGCACTGATGAAAAATACAAGCAGAACGCCCTGAATGATTTTCTTGACGATTGATTGCTTCATTTTTTCAAGCGTCATCATAAGAGCTGTATAGATAAGCACGCAGGGGAGAATAAAGCCTGAATAACCGAACAGACCGAAAATGAATCCTCTTATGCCGTGCCATACAGTTCCCTGAGCTGCAGGGATAAGCACAATGCTGAAAAGAAGTAATGATACAGCAAAAACGATGAGAGCAACTGTCTGATTACGTTTTTTTATGTACTCCGCATTACGGATTTCCTCTTCCATTCTCAGCTGATCGATTTCAGCCTTTGTCAGACGAGCTTTCTTTTTTTGTGTGCCGGAATCGTTTCCTGATTTTGTATTCTTTTTTGAAGGTGTAGTTTTTTTCTTATCTACTGCCATAATTGACTCCTTGAAAGATTTATGTACTGCAATGTTTCGTACATTGCAGATTATGAAAATTTATGAATTCTTTTTGTTTTCAATTAATCCGTAAAGATATTCAAGTGCATCACTGAGTGTGCCCGTTGAATCTATAAGCCCCTCTTTTACTGCGGCATCACCGCCGAGTACGGTGCCGACATCAGTGACAAGTTCACCGGTGAAATGCATCAGCTCCCTGAAACGGTCAGGACTGATGTCTGAATTATCACAGACAAAACGGACTATTCTTTCCTGCATATTCTGAAAATAGCTCAGCGTCTGAGGCACTCCCAGTACAAGACCTGTCATTCTTACGGGGTGAATTGTCATGGTTGCTGACGGTGCAATAAAAGATCTGTCAGCAGAAACTGCAAGAGGTACACCTATTGAATGTCCGCCGCCGAGTACAAGTGAAACAACAGGCTTTTTCATGCCTGATATAAGCTCGGCAATTGCAAGACCTGCTTCTATGTCACCGCCTACGGTGTTGAGAATGACTATAAGCCCCTCAATATCACTGCTTTCTTCAATTGCAACCAATTGGGGGATAACATGCTCATACTTTGTGGCTTTTGTGCCGGAGGGGAGGATGTAATGCCCCTCAATCTGTCCGATGATTGTCAGACAATGTATAAAATGTCCGTTTTTATTTATTGTGACACTGCCGTCAGATGAAGCAGTATCGGAATCGTTTTTTGTGTCTGTATCGGCAGAAAAGCTGTGCTCGTCGGATGAAAATGGTGACGGAGCCGTAAAACCGTGAATATCTGTGCTTACTGAGGACAATTTCATTATCTCCTTTTAACAAGTTACTATTGTATTGTTAACGGAGAAATATGAAATATTACATTATTTTTTAATCAGCTTTCCTGCAAAACAGGATAATATAAATACGATAACATCTGCACATACGATTGTTGCACCTGCGGGAGTTGCAAATATAATTGAAGCAAAAATACCTGCAAGTGAGCAGATTACTGCAATTGCAGCGGCGCAGATTGTGACACTTCTGAAGCTTCTGAATATGCGCATTGCCGAAAGGGCAGGGAAGATTATGAGCGCTGAAATGAGAAGTGCTCCTACAAGATTCATTGCAATTACAATAACAATTGCAGTTATGACTGCAAGGGCAAAGTTGTAAAGCTTTGCGTTTGTGCCTGTGGCTGAGGCAAAATTCTCGTCGAATGTGACGGAAAACAGTCTGTTATAAAACAGTATATATGCGACGATGACTACAGCCGCAAGAATCAGGCATGTATATACGTCGGTTTTTGACAAGGTAAGAATTGATGTTGAACCGAAAAGCGTTGTGCATACATCACCGCTGACATTTGCGTTTGCGGAAAACAGATTCATCAGCATGTAGCCCAGTGCAAGTGCACCGGCTGATATCATTGCAATTGCGGCATCGCCCTTGATTTTTGAATTCTGTCCGAGTCTGAGAAGAAGTATTGCCGCTATGATAGTAACGGGCAATGTGAAATACATCGGTGCGATTTTAAGCACTGCGGCAATTGCGATTGCACCGAATGCCACGTGTGACAGACCGTCACCTATCATTGAGTATCTTTTCAGCACGAGACTTACGCCCAGAAGTGCGGCACATAAAGACACCAGCACAGAAGCGATAAATGCATATTTTACAAAGTCAAAGGAGAGATAGTATGAGATTGATTCGATAATGCTCATTTCTTATCCTCCTTGCCGTTAAGGAAAATACATGCCTCAGAGCAGATGTAATCCTCAGTTTTTCCGAAGAATAACGGCTTTTCACTGATGTGAAGAATATGAGTTGCATTTTTCACAGCCTGCTCAATATCATGAGAAACCATGATAATTGTCATGTTGCTTTCCTTGTTGAGTCTGTTTATTACAGAATATAATTCGTCTGTTACAATGGGGTCAAGACCTGCGGCAGGCTCATCAAGAATAAGAAGCTTGTCCGCTGCGCATAAAGCACGTGCAAGAAGTACACGCTGCTGCTGACCGCCTGAAAGCTCGTTATAGCATTTCTTTGCAATGTCTGAAATGCCCAGCTTTTCCATATTTTCTTCGGCACGTTTTTTGCTGTTTTTTGAGTAAAAGGGAAGAAGACCGTTTGATGAAATACAGCCTGAAAGCACGATTTCCCTGACCGATGCGGGGAAGTCACGCTGCACATCAGTCTGCTGAGGAAGATAGCCTATATTCTTTTTATCAAGACCGTCACCTGTTGTAATTCTGCCTGAAAACGGACTTTTAAGCCCGAGAAGCACCTTCATAAGCGTGCTTTTACCCGAGCCGTTTTCACCGACGATGCACAGATAATCTCCCTGATTGACAGAGAAATCAATATCGGTGACTATTGTCTTACCCTCGTAAGCGAGGGAAACCTTTTCGCAGGCTATCAGTGCCATCAGCTCAATGCCTCCGTGATAACTTTCAGATTTTCTTCCATTACGGAAATATATGTTTTGCCGTCAGCCACATCTTTTTTTGTTACTGACTGACAAGAGTCAAGCATTACGATACGGGCACCTGTTTCCGATGCAACAGTAGATGCAATTTTTCTGTCAGAGCCTTCAAGGACGATTATATCATCAAGTTTCAGCTCTTTGGTTTTTTCGATTAAAAATGCCATTGTTTCAAAGCTTGCTTCTGATTCGGCAGAGCAGCCGGGGAATGCCGCATAGTATTCGATTGCGTAATCCTCGGTAAGATAACGGAAGGGGAATCTGTCAGCAAAAAGAAGAGTGTTTCCTTTTGCTGATACGATTGCTGATTTATACTCTGAGTCAAGCGATTCAAGCTTGCTGATGTAATCTGCCGCATTTTTACGGTAGTTTTCTGCGTTTTCAGGGTCGATTTCACATAAAGTATCGGCAATGCTGTCAACTGCCGTCTGTGCTTTTTTCAGTGAAAGCCATACGTGCTCGTCGTATTCGGCAGCATCAGCTTCTTCATGGTCATCAGTCTCCATGCCCTCGACAGTTTCTTCTTCGAGAACACCTGTGACCTTCATAAGCTTCAATACCCTGAGATTTTCATTTTCCGCAGACTTTACGGCGTTGTCAACCCACTTGTCACTTTCACCGCCGATACATATAAATAAGTCAGCAGAAGAAAGTGTGATGATATTGTCTGCAGTAGGCTCAAAGGAGTGAAGATCTATCCCGTTTTCGTCGAAATAGATCACATTCTCGGCCGAGCCGGTTATATTTTTAACCCAGTCATAAATGGGAAAAATTGTTGTAACTATTGAAATTCCGCTTTTACTGTCTGTATCACCCGTTGCTGACTCATTGTCGGCAGGAGTTGTGGTGCATGATGAAAAAAGAGTTATCATCATGATTACTGACAGTATGCAGATAAGAATTCTTTTCAAAAATGACGCCCCCGATTATCAGTTGCCGCTTGAAAGCTTTTCGTTAGCCTGCATTTTGAGGTATGCATTGATGAAACCGTCAATATCACCGTCCATAACGTTGTTGATATTGCCGTTTTCGAAGCCTGTTCTTGTATCCTTTGCAAGAGTATAGGGCATGAAAACGTAAGATCTGATCTGGCTGCCCCATGCGATTTCTCTCTGCTCACCCTTGATATCCTCAATCTTTTCGAGATTTTCTCTCTCTTTGATTTCGATAAGCTTTGATTTAAGCATTCTCATAGCCACATCACGGTTCTGATACTGGCTTCGTTCAACCTGGCTGGCAACAACGATGCCTGTGGGGATATGAGTAAGACGGACAGCTGATGATGTCTTGTTAACCTTCTGACCGCCGGCACCGCTTGCACGGTAAACGTCCATCTTGATGTCAGCAGGGTTGATGTCAACTTCAACAGTGTCATCAATTTCGGGCATAACTTCAAGTGAAGCAAAAGATGTGTGTCTTCTGCCTGATGAATCGAAGGGAGAAACACGGACAAGTCTGTGAACACCCATTTCGCCCTTTAAGTAGCCGTATGCGTTTTCGCCCTCAACAAGGATAGTTGCAGACTTGAGACCTGCTTCATCACCGTCAAGATAGTCAACGGTAGTTGTCTTGAAGCCGTGTCTTTCACCCCATCTGTGGTACATTCTGAAAAGCATCTGTGCCCAGTCCTGAGCCTCAGTGCCGCCTGCACCTGCGTGGAGAGTAAGAATTGCATTCTTGTTGTCGTATTCACCTGTAAGAAGAGTTGAAAGTGTCTGAGAGTCAAGCTCGTTCTTTACTCTTTCAACAGCTTCGGTGCATTCGTCAACCATAGATTCGTCTTCCTCATCGTTTGCAAGCTCGATGAGAGTCATAGTGTCCTCGTAGTCAGCGCAAAGGCGTGTGTATTTTTCAACCTTGCCCTTGAGCATAGCTGTTCTCTGAAGCACCTTCTGACT
Source organism: Clostridia bacterium (assembly GCA_017549665.1). The sequence continues at coordinate 4,807 of JAFYUD010000106.1, forward strand.
GTTTTCGATGTCATTCCAGAAAGCCTCCTGAGCAGCCTGCTGCTCGAGCTCTTCGATTTCCTTGTTCATAGCCTGAAGCCCGAGAGCCTGAGCAAGCTCGGCAATAGGCTGTTCGCATTCCTTGAGTTTTAATCTGAGTTCTTCGTACTGTAACATATATCTGCTCCTAAAAATAAAAAATCATATAAACATACATAATATATTATAACAACATAGTTTTAATTTGTCAAATAATAATTATATATTTTCGCAACAAAAAAAGGGGCTGAAAAAGCCCCTTGAAATTTATATTTAACCCATATCTGAAGACATTTCTTCTGCATTGTTATTGTTGACTTTTACATTGATTGTAAATGTGTCAATGATTTCGGATTTCGCTGTGTCAGCAAGTGTGAATGTAACGGTGTAGCTGCCTTCTTTTTCAGCGGTGAAAACGAAGAAATATTCGGGTGAAGCACCGTCTTTTCCGTCCGTGTTATCTACTGATTCCTCAGTGAATGACAGACCTTCCGTATCAACCTCACACTGCCAGTAAAAACGTCCGCTTCCTGTACTTTTCACAGGACCGATAATGAATCCCCAGCCTGACAGATCAAGCTCGTAGCTCATTGCTTCGGGAGTGTCGAGAGAAGCTGAAAATCTCAGGATTTTTCTTGCATCTGCACTTGTGATTTTTCCGTTGCCGTCGATATCTGCGGAAACACTCTGTGCATATTCAATTTCCTCAAGCTGTGCTGAAACACGAAGACAAAGACGTGCATCTGCGGCTGTGATTCTGCCGTCACTATCAACATCACCGGTTCGCTGATCAGCAAATGCACGCAGTGTGGTCTCATTAAGGTCTGCCGTGATTGATTCCCATGTGTCCCAGATAAGACCGCCGGAATGTGACCCGTCCTCAGCCATTGCTGAAATTGCAGAAATACTCATAAGTAAGAACAAAGCAACGGTAATACTTAAAACTTTTCTGATATGAATTTTCATCTGAAAAACTCCTTTCCTCTTTCTGTGAAAAAGATAACACAAATCAGGTGCTCAATGGGAGTTTTTGTCTGAATGGTATGTTTTTATGTATCAATCGTTATTTGACAGCATTGCAGAAGATGTAAACAGTCCGTTGTCGTAGCTGTTTTCTGAAATGCCGTTGTATTTTTCCGCAGTTTTACGGATAATCCGTATTCCGAATCCGTGCAGACCGCTGTTGTTATTTTTTGATGTAGGCAGGTTGTTGTTCTTGTCAAAGGGGTTTTCCTTTGCTGTATTTATAACCCTGAAGAGCACAAAAGACTCCTTCTGTGCAATAAACACATCAATTTTACGGTGGTCTGCATCAGCTTTTTCACACGCTTCGATTGCGTTGTCAAGCTGATTTGCAAGAATTGCACAGATGTCAACCGAATCAATTTTTAATGTATCCGACAGGGAAATATTATAACTGAATGTGATATTTTTCTCTTTTGCTTCCGCCGCCTTGCAGTTGATTATCGAATCGATTATATCATTGCCGCAGCTGCACAGAGATGCAAAAGAATATGACGATTCAAGCAGATCTGAAGCATAATTACGGACAGCAGAATTATCTTCAGCCATAGAACAGATTGTTCTCAGATGATTTTTGAAGTCATGCAGCTGCTGTCGGATGATTTCGTGAGAATTATGAATCTCGCTGTAGTTTTTCTCCAGCATCTGACTTGATAACTTCATCAGTTCAACCATTCTTTTTTCATTCTGATGTTTTGCACTGATTGCAATTGCAAAAATAGTTGCAATTAAAGACAGAACAATGAAAAATGTTGCAAAAATAACAGCAACCTGAATGGTAAGCAGTGAATCTGTCAGGATAAATGCTGTAAGCACATTCATGACGACAAATGATAACAGCGCAATCGTGGACAGAAGTGCAAGATTTTTATTGCTCAGCAATCTGATTTTAGGGTAAAGCTTTCTGCATAATATAAAAATTGCAATCTGTAATGCTTTGTCTGTCAGAAGAAATACTGTGCGTGTGGTGCCGGGGGTGAGAATCAGTGATACACCCTGTGAAATGTCAACGGATTTTCCCATAATCATAACAATGCTGTATGAAAGCAGGTAATCCACTGCAAACATAAAAAACCATGTAACTACAGATGATGTAATTTTAAGCAGAATATTTCCCTTTGAAATAAAGTTAAGAATAATAAAAATACTGACAAGTCCGAAACCTATGGTAACAAATGAGAAAAATTGCCATGAATTGAGAAGTGTTATGATTACTGTTTCAATTACCGAAAAAAGCAGAACAAGTAAAATATGTTTTTTACCTGTATATCGTTTTTGTGCCATGCAGCTTGCAACAGAAATAACAATTACACTTTCAATAAAGGTCGCAAATAATTCCATGAACTGATAAAATAATTCCATAACTATCTCCTTTTACACTGACCATTGCTTCATTATTGTCTGTTTGACATTCTGAAGCAAGCGACGGCTTATAGGCAACACCTGACCGTTTGTCAGCTTTAAGCTGTAGCCGGAAATTTGCGATATGTAATCAATATTAACAAAACAGCTTCTGTCAATAAATAAAAATCTGCTGTTATTCAGAATTTCAAAAAATTCGTTTATTCCTCGGTTGTCGGTCAATTCCCCGTGTGAATTTGTTGTGATTACCAGCTGCCTTGAAATACGGTTGACGGAGATTATATCACTGTAAAGAATTCGCCAGTAATCATTGTAACGACGAAGCATTATTGTGCTTTCGCCCATTTCAGAAATTTCAGCAACAGCACAATCCATTGCCTCTTCAATATCTCGTGATAAATTCATTTTTATTATATATCTGAGTGCTTTTGACTTGTACCCTCTTGCCGCCATGTCTTCGTGGGAGGTAAGGAAGAGTATAACTGCTGTTGAAGAGTGTTTTCTTATTTCGTCTGCAAGCTCAAAACCGTCTTTTCCGGGCATTGAAACATCGAGAATAAATATGTCGGCAATCTTATTATCTTCCAGCTCATAGATAAGGGCTTCGGGCTTTGAATATGTGCTGATTGCAAACTGAATATGTTTTTTTAATGCATATTTTTCAAGCTCGTCACTTATCAGCTTTATATCATGTTCACTGTCATCGCAAACGGAAATATGCAGCATTTTCATCACCCTCCTGAAGCTGTTAATGATTATAGTATACCTGCATATCAGAAATTTGTCAAACAAAAAAAGGGGCGTTTCCGCCCCCTTGGTCGTGCGTTACTCAATCAACAACAATTGTCGTTGTGAATGTGTCGATGATTTCGGTTTTATCTGCATCGGAAAGAGTGAATGTTACGGTGTATGTGTCATCTTTTTCCGCAGTGAAAATGAAGTATTGTTCTGCGGGTGCACCTTCTTTGCCCTCTTCACTTTCAAATATTTCTTCCGTGACTGTAAGACCTTCTTTGTCAATTTCACAGTGCCAGAAATATCTTCCGCTTCCTGCTGTTTTTAATGCACCGAAAACAACTCCGCCTCTTGTGTATGCATTATGAACTCTGTCTTCGGCAGTATCAAGACCTGCTGCAATACGGAGTATTTTTCTTGCATCGGCACTTGTGATGCCGTCTTTGTTGTTCATTTCAGCAGCACCTCTCTGACGAATTGCAAGGTCTTCAAGCTGTGCAGAATAACGAAGGCAAAGCCGTGCATCAGCGGCTGTAATTCTGCCGTCACTGTCAATATCACCCCTGCGATGTGCACCCAATACCTGAAGTGCACGCCGTCTGTCGGGATTCAGCTTCTCAATATGCTCAGACCATGAACTGTAAACAATATTTACTCTGAGTATAATGCCGCTGACACTCATGAATTCTATCGCAAAATCGTGTTGTCCTTCCGGCAGGGCTTCTGTGAATTTTTCAGTAAACTGAATAATTCCGTCGTTTCCCATAAAGCTTGATATCCAGCAGTTATCGGGAATTCTTTCACCGTTATGGCTGATGTATTCAATCAGCTCAGAGCCGATAGGGTGCTCAACGCCTGTAAGCGTAAAGCTGATAAATTGAACTCCGGAATGATTACCGATGTCAAAAACAACATCATCAACAACTGCTTTTTCTGTTATAACACAGAGCAGAAGCGGCATATCAATATTTTTGAATTCAGCATCGAAATAATACTTGCCGTCTTCAAGATTTTTAATGTATTCTTCCCTGAGTGTAATGAGAACAAAACCGTCTTTGTTCTCAACAGTGTAGAATTCACTGCCTATTTCAGTGTCATGATAAGTAAGCTTTTCAAAGCTGTCAAAGGCAAGTTCATTGTTGATTTTGTCTATGTGGCTTTCGAAGTATTGGCTTTCGTCGGCATATTTTACGAATACCGAGACGTTGCCCTCGCCCTGCCATACATCAAAGGGAATATGGTAGTCGAAAATTGTTATTTTGGCATTGGCAGGCAGAACGGTAAATCCTGCAATTACCGCTAAGCAAAGAATAACAGAAATAATTTTCTTCATAAAATCAATCTCCTTTTTTGTATATATTTTACCTTCTACTATTATAACACCGCAGAAAGGCAAAATGGTTACAGCAGAATAAAAAAATTCTCCTTACGGCATAAAAACTGTAAGGAGAAAATAATATTATACCAATGTAACCTTCTTCATTCTCTGATCTTCGAGAGGCTTGTCCATTGCGTTTGTAGCTGTGACTGCGATTTCGTCAACAACCTCCATACCGCTTACGACCTTACCGAAAGCAGCATAGTTACCGTCAAGGAATGTTGCGTCTTCGTGACAGATGAAGAACTGTGATGATGCTGAGTTGGGATTCTGTGAACGTGCCATTGAGATAACGCCTCTTGTGTGTGAAAGCTTGTTCATAACACCGTTTGCAAGGAATTCACCCTTGATTGTTTCGTCTGAACCGCTGTAGCCTGTGCCTGTGGGGTCACCGCCCTGAATCATGAAGCCTGCGATAACTCTGTGGAAAATAAGTCCGTCATAGAATCCTTCTGAAACGAGCTTCTCAAAATTCTTTACTGTGATGGGGGCAGTTTCGGGATTAAGCTCAATATCGATAATGCCGCCGTTTTCCATTTCAATTCTTACCATGGTTTTTCTCCTGTGTATAATGTTTTTTTACTATTATAACACATCGATAGTGATTTTGAAAAGACATTTGTCGAAAAAATAATACAATTTTTTATGAATGAACTTAAAAATTTTAGTGAAAAAGATAAAAAAGTGATTGAAATTTGAAAATTGGTATGTTATAATGACCATGTTGTTATTAAAAAATACAACTGTTCACTGTACAATTTGTACAATGGCAGTGCCATAGGAGGCAACCACAGTGAAAACTTACAGTGCAGACAAAATCAAAAATATTGTTATAGCAGGCCGTGGCGGCAGAGGTAAGACAACTCTTGCTGAAGCAATGCTTTACCTTGCAGGTGCAACAGACAGACTCGGTCGTGTTCTTGACGGAAACACCGTTATGGACTTTGATGCGGAAGAGAAGAGAAGAAAGTCTTCTGTTCAGACTGCAGTAGCTCCTCTTGAGTGGCTCGATGCAAAGATCAACCTTGTTGACACTCCCGGTTCATTCGATTTCGAGGGCGGCGTTGCTGAAGGTATGCGTGCAGCAGGTACAGCTCTTATCGTTCTTCAGTCAGGCGGCGGCGTTGACGTCGGTGCTCAGAAGGCATATAAGACTGCTATCAAGCACGGCAAATCAATTATGTTTGCAGTTACAAAGTGTGACGACGAAAACGGTCACTTCTTCCAGACATTTGATTCTCTTAAGGAGGTTTACGGAACACCCTGCTGTTCCGTTGTTATTCCTCATATAGTTGACGGTAAAGTTGATTGTTATATGGACTTTGCTGTAGGTAAGGCTTACAAGTATGTTGACGGCAAGAAGACAGAAGTTGCTGTTCCCGAAGGTGAAAAGGTCGACAGAATGAGAACAGAGCTTCTTGAAGCTGTTGCTACTACTGACGATGATCTTATGGATAAGTTCTTCAACGGTGAAGAATTCACTCAGGACGAAATTTACAACGGTCTTCGTGCAGGTATCACAGACGGTACCGTTTACCCCATTTTTGCTTGCTCAGGTTATACAACAGAAGCTGTTGATATTATCCTTGATTCTATTGCAAACTTTGCTCCCTCCGCTGCATCAAAGACAGGCGAAGGCGACTTCAAGTGCGATCCTGAAGGTCATCTTGCAGCTATCTGCTTCAAGTCAGTTGCTGACCCCTTCGTAGGTAAGATGTC
>JAFYUD010000107.1 GCA_017549665.1 Clostridia bacterium
AATAAAAGAAAGCGCCGACTTTCTGATGAACGGAAATACTCCCTTTGAATTCCGTACCACAGTTGTGAGCGAATTGCACAAACGTGATGATTTTGATGCAATCGGACAGTGGTTAAGGGGCGATGAACCGTACTTTCTGCAGGCTTTTATTGACTCCGGAGACACCATTGAAACAGGTTATAATTCTCCTTCGGAAAATGAGATGAACGACTATCTGACCACAATTGTACAATATACCCCAAATGCAGGTAAAAGATAACAATCAACCAATATCTTGTATGAGCAATTTCACCAAATTACAACATATTGTGCAGAAGTTATTGACAACACAACATGTATACATTATACTTATTAATGCACGGTTACACGATTTATTAACTGATAAATATAAAATAAAGGACAGGAGAAACGGGTATGTATACAGTTATCAAACGAGACGGCAAAACCACCGACTTTAATCTGCAGAAAATTTCCGACGCTATCAGAATGGCGTTCGACGCTCTTGAAAAAGAGTACAATGACAACATTATCGACTTCCTTGCGCTCAAGGTCACAGCTGATTTTGAGCCTAAGATCAAGGACCATCAGATTGCTGTTGAAGACATTCAGGACAGCGTTGAATCAGTGCTTATCCAGGCAGGCTATGCCGATGTTTCAAAGGCATACATCCTCTACCGCCGTCAGAGAGAAAAGATGCGTAATATGCAGTCAACAATCCTTGACTACAAGGAAATCGTTGACAGCTACGTAAAGGTTACTGACTGGCGAGTTAAGGAAAACTCAACCGTTACCTACTCAGTCGGCGGACTTATCCTTAACAACTCCGGTGCTATCACAGCTAACTACTGGCTTTCTGAGATTTACGACGATGAAATCGCAAACGCTCACAGAAATGCTGATATTCATATCCACGACCTTTCAATGCTTACAGGCTACTGTGCAGGCTGGTCACTCAAGCAGCTTATTCAGGAAGGTCTCGGCGGTGTTACGGGCAAGATCACTTCTGCACCCGCAAAGCACCTTGCAACGCTCTGCAATCAGATGGTAAACTTCCTCGGTATCATGCAGAATGAATGGGCAGGCGCTCAGGCATTCTCTTCATTCGACACATATCTTGCTCCCTTCGTAAAGGCTGACAATCTCAGCTATGATCAGGTCAAGAAGTGTATCGAATCATTCATCTACGGTGTAAACACACCTTCAAGATGGGGTACACAGGCTCCTTTCTCTAACATCACTCTTGACTGGACAGTCCCCAACGACCTCGCTGAGCTCAATGCAATCGTAGGCGGCAAGGAAATGGACTTCAAGTACAAAGACTGTAAAAAAGAAATGGATATGATCAACAAGGCATTCATCGAGACAATGATCGAGGGTGATGCCAACGGCAGAGGCTTCCAGTATCCTATCCCCACATATTCAATCACACGTGATTTTGACTGGTCAGAAACTGAGAACAACACTCTTCTCTTTGAAATGACTTCAAAATACGGTACACCCTATTTCTCAAACTACATCAACAGCGATATGGCGCCCAGCGACGTACGAAGCATGTGCTGCCGTCTCCGTCTTGACCTGAGAGAACTCAGAAAGAAGTCAGGCGGTTTCTTCGGAAGCGGTGAAAGCACAGGCTCAATCGGTGTTGTTACAATCAATATCCCCAGAATCGCATATCTTGCAAAGGATGAAAACGACTTCTACAAGCGCCTTGAAAGAATGCTTGACATTTCAGCACGTTCACTGAAAATCAAGCGTGATGTTATCACAAAGCTTCTTAACGAGGGTCTTTATCCTTACACAAAGCGTTACCTCGGCACATTCAGCAACCACTTCTCAACAATCGGTCTTGTAGGTATGAATGAAGCAGGTCTCAACGCTAACTGGATAAAGAAGGACATGACTCACGAGGAAACACAGCAGTTTTCAAAGGACGTTCTCAACTTCATGAGAGACAAGCTTTCAGATTATCAGGAAGCATACGGCGACCTTTACAATCTTGAAGCTACTCCCGCTGAGTCAACAAGCTTCCGTCTTGCAAAGCACGACAGAAAGCACTACCCCGACATTATCACTGCATCTGATGCAACTCAGGGCGGCACACCCTATTACACAAACTCATCACACCTTCCCGTAGGCTATACAGATGATATCTTTGCAGCTCTTGACATTCAGGATGAGCTTCACACTCTTTACACATCAGGTACTGTTTTCCACGCATTCCTCGGTGAAAAGCTTCCCTCATGGAAGAGTGCAGCATCACTTGTAAAGAAGATTGCTGAAAATTACAGACTTCCCTACTACTCAATTTCTCCCACATACTCAGTATGTAAGAATCACGGATACATCGCAGGTGAAGTTTACGAGTGCCCCGAATGCGGTGAGAAAACTGAGGTTTACAGCCGTATCACAGGCTACTACCGTCCCATCCAGAACTGGAACGACGGTAAGACTCAGGAGTACAAGGACAGAAAGGTTTACGCATTTGACAAGTTCGAAAACGTAACACCTGCAAACCGTGCATCTGCAGCAGCACAGCCCGTTGAGCAGGAAGAGACTCTGAATGAGGACAAGATAATCCTTTTCGCAACCACAACCTGCCCCAACTGTAAGATGGCTGTCCACTTCCTTGAAAAAGCAGGCGTTGAGTTTGAAGAGATTTTCGCAAACGACAATCCCGAGCTTGCAAAGAAGTTCGACGTAAAGCAGGCTCCCACACTTGTTATCATTTCAGGCAACAAGGTTGAAAAGGTCACAAACCTTTCAAACATCAGAGCATTTACCGAAACATTCAAAAAGGTGTAAAAAATGTACGATATAGTTATAATCGGCGCAGGGCCGGCGGGTTTAACCGCCGCCCTTTACGCTTGCAGAGCAGAAAAATCAGTTCTCGTCCTTGAACGAGCAACATTCGGCGGTCAGATTACCCATTCACCAAAGGTCGAAAATTACCCCGGCTTCATGCAGATGACAGGCACGGAATTTGCCGACAAACTTACGGCTCAGGTGCTTTCTCAGGGCGCAGAAATCGAGCTTGACACGGCAAAGGCAATTGACGGTCAGCCCGGAAATTACAAGGTAACGGGTGAATTCGGTGAATACGAAGGCAAATCAGTAATCATCGCAGGCGGCTCGGCTCACAGAAAGCTCAATCTTCCCAACGAAGACAAATTCGTCGGCGAAGGCATCTCATACTGCGCAGTCTGCGACGGCGCATTCTATAAAGAAAAAAATGTTGCAATCATCGGCGGAGGCAATTCCGCATTACAGGAAGCTGTAATGCTCAGTGACATCTGCACTTCTGTTACGGTGATTCAGAATCTTTCTTTCCTTACAGGTGAAGAAAAGCTCATCGCAGAAATCGGCAAGCGCAGCAATGTAAGTGTAATTTACTCAAGCATTGTTACTGAGATTCTCGGTGAAGACACATTCAGCGGAATCGTTATCGAAAACACTGAAAACGGTGAAAAACAGGAGCTGACATTTGACGGTGTATTCGTTGCAATCGGTCAGAAGCCTGAAAATGAGCCCTTCGCAAATATGGTTGCTGTCAATGAATACGGCTACATAAAGTCAGACGAATCATGTGTCCCCGAAAATGCACCGCAGGGAATTTTCACTGCAGGTGACTGCCGCACAAAGGCAATCAGACAGGTCGCAACCGCAATTTCAGACGGAGCAACGGCTGCCATTTCGGCGTGCAAATTCGTGGATTCACTGAGGTAAAATAATGGGCATCACAGTACGCAAGGCACAGAAGAAGGATGCAGACAAAATTGCAAAGCTTCTTGAAACTATAGCAGAGCTTCATCATCAGGGCAGACCTGACCTTTACGGCGGCGGCGGGGCGAAATATGACGTATCAGCCGTGGAAGCAAAAATTGCGGACGAGGACGAAATCATCCTTGTGGCAGTTAACGACGGTGATGAAGTCATGGGATACACAATGTCAAAGATTTACGATGTTGAGCAGGACGGAATAAAGCTTGCCCACAGAAAAATGTATATCGACGACGTGTGCGTTGACCCTGAATGCAGAAAGCAGGGCGTCGGCAGAATCCTTATGGACGCAACGAAACAGAAGGCAATCGATGCCGGATGTCATATCTGCGACCTGAATGTCTGGGCTTTCAACGAAAACGCAGTTAAATTCTACGAATCCTGCGGCATGACAAAACAAAGGATTTATATGGAATATATACTTGATTAAAAAAGCAACCCGATTGTTCGGGTTGTTTTTTTGTTAAATTTACGGTCAAAGCGTAGGGGCAGAGTTGCCCTACCTGCCGTTTTTAATGAATAATGAGTAACTAGTAGTAAGCAACGTAGGAAGCACTGCGTGCTTGAATTTTATAAAAATTAAAGATTACTCAAGCCTCCCTCACCGAGGGAGGTGGCGCCGAAGGCGTCGGAGGGAGTTTTTTTATAAACTGAAAATTGTTTTACTACCTCAGTCAGCTTCGCTGACAGCTCCCTCAAAGAGGGAGCCTTGTTCTTCGGGAGGGCCCCCTCCCCTACGCAGTGAATCCCACGGCATAAAAAAAGGAACGGATTGCTCCGTTCCCTTAATTTTTTAATAATGTGCCACACCACAATCACAATATTTATTTATACCAAACAACTGCCAGAAGAAGAGCTTAATCTTCATTATAAATCCCCTGAAACCGCTTGTATAATCGTGACATCCACACAGGCTGCATAAACTAATATTTTGTGTTCCGCACGAGCATTCTATGATTGTTTTATATGGCTTTGAATCAATTTTAATATCTTCAGGATTAAAATTATAGTGGACTTCTCTTTCCCATGACTCAAAATAATGTGTAAAACCATCGCCTACGAAATCAATCCTTTCCCACATTTCAGGACTGCCTGTATATCCAACATGAGCAAAAAACACAGTACTGCATTCTCCGAACCTGACAACACTTTCAGGTATAACAATACTACTCAAATAAAGCGTAGGGGAGCAGAAAGCGTTATCCTCCACACTTGTTACAGATTCAGGAATAATATAATGCGCATAACGTCGTCCGGCAGGATACTGAACAAGTTCTGTTTTGTCTTTATTAAATAATACCCCGTATTCGTCACTTGAATAATATTCATTTTCTTCAGCAACTGTAATGCTTTCAAGACTGTCACACCAAGCGAATGCATTGTCTCCGATTGTTGTTATACTATCGTGGATTGCAACACTTTTAAGATTCTCACAACCAGCAAATGCACTGTCTCCGATTGTTGTTACAGGATAACCCTCAATTGTGGCGGGGATTACAACATCACCACTGATCGATTGATCACAATGAGTAATTACAACTTCACCGTCTTTTATTTCATAATAAAAATTGCCGGCAACCAATTCTTCAGAAAATTCATTTGATGCAAAGACTGAAATGCCCGTTACTGAAAACATTGTGATAATCAACAGCATTAGCAAACACAATGCCAGTGTTTTTTTGAGTAATTTTTTCATCATTTTACCTCCGGAATTTACAATTTTTCACTCTCTAAAGTGATTTAATCATATTATAAGTCGATTAGTTCGCATTGTCAAGTGTTTTTCACCTTGTGATATGTTTTATTTTCTTCCGTTCTAATTTATGATTTTATATAAAGGGAGGAATTTTTGTGTACGTAGATTACAAAGAGGTGGGAAAACGTATTGCCGCACGGAGAAAAGAACTGGGACTCAAGCAATGGCAGGTCACAGAAATGGCAAATCTCAGCGATAAATATATTTCAAACCTTGAACGAGCAACATCTGTCATGAGCGTAGATGTACTTATGAAGCTGTGTAATGTATTACAGACCACACCGGATTATCTCCTTCTGGGAACAACTGAAGATTATTCTGCCACCGACTATGACAAGCATATCAAAAAGGCTCTCAGTACAATGTCCCCGAAACAGATTGAGCTGACTCTTAATTTCATAAACTGGGTTTCTTCTCAGAATATATAACAACCGCCCTTTTCAGGACGGTTGTTTCTTTGCAACAAATTGTTATTCAGCGCTGAGAATTTCAATTGCCTTTTTGTATTTTTCCACACGCTGAATATCCTTGTCAGTCACATTGTCGAGTCTTGTCAGGTCACTGTTATGCTCAAGGTCAGCAATTTTAACCTTAAGGGCGTACGGATTTTTCTTCACTCTTGCCACATATTCAAAATAATCCTCATTTTCACCGTGAGTCATCGCAAGCACACCGCAAACAACCTCTTCGGGCATTCCCATTTCAAGAAGCATCTGAGCTGTAATATCAGTATCTTCAATCACATCATGCAGCAGGGCAACAGCAGTTGTTGTTTCATCTGTCATGCTTTCTGCAAGATGAAGAGGATGCATAATATACGGCAAACCGCATTTATCCGTCATTCCCGAATGAGCTTCAAATGCAATTTTCATCGCCTTTTTTGTAACAGGTGTGTAAATCATATTCACAGCTCCTTAATACTCAAACTGTGTAAACTCGGTGATATCTACAATTCTTGCCTTTATCTCAGCGATATGTGCATTGGCTGTAATATCAATATTGAGTGTATAATTTATACTCTGCACCTTATCTGAGCCTTTGTCGTAAATTATAGTAACAGTACAATCAGTATAATTGAAATCAATATCACTGAGTGCAAGAGATGAAATTGCCTTTATCTGCTCAGCCGCATCATACGGGTCAAAGATTCCGCTTACTGCACTCTGGGTTGATGTTGCCCCGGCAGGCAGAATTTCAGGATTCATTTCATCCACAACAGTGATTACAAGCTTATATGTGCTGCGGTCAATTATCTCACAATATGCATTTTTGATTTTTGTCGCATCTGTAAGCAGACAGCCGTAGGATGAATTCACAACGGGAAGCTTGTCCGCATTTCCTGCCGCATATACCACCGGTGAGCTTGCTGTTTTTGATGTTACATATCTTTCAATAATAGGAAGCACCAGACCGCCTAATCCGCCGAGATTCTGATGCTCTGCAGGCAGATTCTGATATCTTGTCTGAGTAAAGCCGACAGCATCACTTTTCAGCTTATTCATAATCCCCGTATACTCACGGAGAATCGCATCAGCAGTAATAAGTGAACGGTCAGTTTTAATTTCACGGACTGTGCCGTCAATATCCTCAACAGTAATATCGGTTGAGCCGATACCGCCATGGATTTTTTCACCTGCCGCATCAGTAACAGGCTCGCTGCCGAAACCGCCTGCACCACTGAATGCACCCGTACTCAGAAGCACAATCAGAAGCACTGCAAGGACAGTGGCAGCAACAGAAACACCTATTACAATTTTCATATTTTTATTAAGCTGCTTTCTGCTGCTTTTTCTGCTTACAGCAACAGGGGCACTGTCAACGGAGCCGATTTCAACAACACCGTCAGCACCTGAGAATTTCGTACCGCAGAAACGGCAGAAAAGAGAATCATCGTCATTCTGCTTACCGCATGACGGACAAACCATAAAAAACACTCCTTACATAAGGTCAGCAAATAATACTGTAATGGATGAAGCTGTATAACCCTTGAGTGTAAGCTGATCACCGGGAATTGCAGCTGAGAAGTAGTCGATTACAAGCTGTGTTGAATAAGTACCGTCAATATCACTGATATCAATTTCCTTGAGTGTATCACCGACAGTGTAGAATCTGAAAATCTGTTCGTCACTCTTATATTCGTGACATACAGCATCTTCACCGTTGAATCTGACGTTATATGCACTGACAAATTTGTCCTGCATCTTATCAAAGTCAGCTGTACCGAAGCCCATATTGAAATCAGCAGCTGAAATGCCGATAAGATCCATAACTGTATCTGTAAGCTCAATATACTGTTTTGTTGCAGGTCGCTTGATATAAAGTGTATCATCAAGACAGAGAATTGAAACCTCTGTACCGTCAAGATTTGTAAGGACTTCAAAATTGTTCCCGTCCATTGACATTACAAGAGAATTACCCTCATTGCCGCCGTACATTGCGCCCTTCATATAACATGAACGGTTAAAGAACATCTTTATAGCTTCCTGAGCCTTTTTGTTCTGCGCAGCATCAACCTGAACGTTGTTATTTCCGTTGTCTGCGCCGTTGCCGTTGTTTTCCTGATTGTCGTTATCAACTGCAGAGGTTGTGGGGACTTCAATCTTATTGGGATTTACATTACCCACATTTTCTTTGACTGTTGTAGTAGCTTCACTTACAACAGACTGAAGCTTACTGATATATTCTTCCTTTGAAATTGAGTTACCTTCCTCGTCAACAAGGTCTGCATCCATATTGTCATTGATATACTCAAGAAGCTGGTCACCATTGGTCATCATTTCTGCATGTGATTCGGCAGTCAGACCTTCATTACCGGTGTCAGCAGGTGACTTACTGCCCACAAAATACCATACAAGCACCGCTGCAACAGCCACAATCACCACTGCAACAGCAATAATTACGGGAATTATCTTTTTCTTTCCGCCGTCAGTTTCTGCAGATACAACGTTCACTGTCTCTTCAACATCAAAACGGATATCGTTATTCTGCTGATTATTTGTCATATTGTTTTCGTCCATTTTATTTATCTCCTCACATCATATCTTTAATGAATGATATTATATTTTTCTTAGAATAACCTTTAAAAGAAAGCATTTCCGAGGGAATTTCCTTTGAAAACTCATCAAGCTCGATTACAGACCGCACACTGCCGTCTGCTTCAGACTGTATAATCTGAACGATATCATCACCGACAGTAATAAATTCAATACCGTTTTCAGAATCCTTATATGTATAGCAGATGCCGTCTTTTCCGTTATATGTCACCTTTGTGACAGATGCAGGCTTGTCACCGTCAAACTTAAGCTTAGCAAAATCAAAGGTCAATGATTCTTCATCAAGATCCATCATCTTTTTCATTGCCGCATCAATAACAGCATATGTCTTCTTGTCAGGATTCATGATATACAGCTTGCCGTCTTTTTTCATGATTGCTATGTCCGAGCCGTCCATTTCACTGAACAGATGAAAATCGTTTCCGTCCATGGCAATTTCAAGAGGAGTTTTACTGCCGCCTGAAATCATTGAGCCGTCCATATAGAACTTTCCGTCAAAGAAGGACTGTATACTGTCAACAACACTGTTCTTTTTTTCTGCAGCTTCCGTTGTCCTTACTGTTGTTTTTTCAACATGCTCAGCAGCCGAAATCTGTGTCTTCTTTTCCGTGGTTGATGCAACAGTTGAAGTTACGGGCACTGTTTCTGCTTTTGTTGCAATCATAGCCGATGTAGTCTCCTGATGAGCTTCAAAATCCTCCATGAATTCACGGGTGACATGCTCAAAAGTAATATCAATATCATCAGATGCAGACACAGGTGTGATAATATCAGGCTCCTGAGTTGTTTCGTCACCTGCTTTTTCAGTTGTTGTCTGAGCAACAGACGGTTGCTCCTGAGTTTTGTTTTTACCTTTTATTACAAATACAGCCGCAGCAATTGCAACTGCAAGTATAACAACAGCAATAATTATGATTATTTCCATATGCTTTTTCTTTCCTTTTTCCGTTTCACCGGCACGCACAGTCTGATAAACCTCATTGTCGTCCATTTATGTAAATCCTTTAAATAATTATTATATTATATAATACCACATTAATTCTTACATTTCAAGACACATTGAAAGTGTGGGTATAAATACCGCCATGAGCGATAAAATCCTTACATTCCCCGTCCTTTTCAAAAACAACATGTGCCGTACAGCCTGCGGGGATTTCTGCCGTCACCGTCACATTGCCGTCTTTATCAGTTTTCCATTCGCAACGGATAAGTCCGTTTTTATATCTGAGTGAGAATTTCATATATTCAAGACCGCAGTCAAGACAAGGTTTTACAGTGAAAGTTTCAAAACCGTTTTTTACATCGCATATTCCTGCAATTTCTGAAAAAAGAGACTCCTCGTAAGTGCCGAGAAAGTAGTGATTTCTCGACCTTACCGCATCCTCCCAGCCCTCCCATGCAGTGTCGTCGCCGTAAGCTATCCAGTAACCCCATGAGGGATATGAGGTCTGAGTCAGGATTTTCATTGCATCAGAAACAAAACCGTTATCAATAAGCACGGGCAGAATAAACTGAGTGCCGACACAGCCCGTATCAAGATGATGATTTCTCTGTCGGATATTATCAATAAGATTTTCAATCACTCTCTGCCTTCTGCTTTCAGGCACAAGTCCGAATGCAAGAGGCACGAGATTCGATGTCTGTCTGTATGAAGCATCACGCTTGCCTGCTTCATTCCATACGGAGGTTTCATAAATCCCCTTTTCTTCATTATAAAGCTTTTCGTTGAATGCGTTATAAATTGTGTCCGCAGCCGTTTTGTACTCAGAAACGTCTTCTGTTTCTCCCAGCATTTCTGCGATTTCCTGCATGGTAACGAGCATTTTATAAATATATGCTGTACCGCAGATTTCAGCACCCTCAGATGCACCGGGGACGATATTTCCGCTGTTTTCATTCATTGGTGCGTGCCAGTCTGCAAGGTTGCGTGTTTTCCACACCCATCCGTATTCACTTATTTCTTTTATATCCTTGAGAGCAAACTCTTTCATCTGTGGATAAAGCTTTTTCGCATAATCTGTCCTTGAATAAAAATCACAAAGAGCCTTTACGGCAAAAACAAACACCGTATTCCAGACAGGTGAATTGTCAACACCCCACTGTGCAGAAGGCACCATAACAGGCACGTTTCCGAATTCATCAAAGCAGTCTGCCATTATATCAACAAAGCTTTCAAGATAAGCATTCATATTGAAATTATACAGCATTGAGTTAAGTCCGCATGACGCATCACCAAGCCAGCCGTTTTTCTCCCATACGGGTGTATCGGTAGGCTTCCACTGGAAATTATTGAGCATTGTGCGCTTCATAAGAGCATGAAGAGAATTTATGAGCTTATCAGAGCATTCAAAGGAAGAATACAACTCAACATCATTTGCAATACGGTAAATGGTCACATCCTCAGCCTTAAGCTCCCTTGTCATACCGCTTATCTGCACATATTTAAAGCCTTTATAGCTGAATTTCGGCTCAAAGAGAAAAGGCTTGCCGCCGCTGATGAATTTATCGGTCTGAATATAGTAATCTGGCCACCAGTTGCCGTCTCTGCCCTCATTTTTTCCGATTTTCACCACGCTGCCGTCACTTTTCAGCGACTCACCGTATCTGATTTCAATTTCCGTGCCGTAAGGCTCATTGATATTCAGCGCAATATTTCCCGTAGTCATTTCGGGGGCTGTCACAACATAGCTTCCGTCACAGAGCCGTTTTATATTTTCAGGCTTCATCGTATTTATCCGTCTGATAAAAGGCTGATTCTGTTTTTTCAGCTGACCTTCAGGCTTTACGGCAGCAACAGCATTCTGCCATGTAAATCTGTCCTCTGTTTTTCTCGCATCGTATGTTTCACCCTGATAGATTCCGTTTACCGTAACGGGGCCGTCTTTTGTCACAAGCCATGATTCATCTGTGCCGATTTTCTGAATTTTTCCGTCATTTTCTGTAATGACAATTTCACACATGAGCACAGGTATTGAACGCCATGATGCTGTCTGCCAGTACCACACGCCGCCGTTTTCATTGAAAAATCCGTTTCCCAGCTCAACAGTTATCTCATTTGTATTTTTACACAATTGTGTAATGTCAAATTCCCTGTAAAGCACAGTTCTGCTGTACTGAGTGTGGGCAGGATTGAGAAGTGTGTCATCGGGAAGTATCCCGTTTATTCTCATTTCAAACATTCCCAGACCACAGATATACACCTTTACATTTTCTGTATTTTCAGGCAGAGAAAATTCCTTTCTGAAAACAGGCGCAAATCTGTCCTCAATATTCATATCTGCACATATCCATTTACTTGTGAATTCATGATTTTTCATAACAGCACCCCGCTGAAAAAGTTCTGAATCCATTTTGCCACAAATCATTTGAAATTTCAAGACGGATACTGTCGTATCAATTATAATTTTCTTCTTGTAAAATCTGTCAAAATAGTTTATTCTAATAGTATAAACAAAAGAAAACGGAGCAGAATACATGATCCTTAAATTATTCAGACCATTTTTTACAGCAATCGGCGGATTTTTAGGCGTTGTTGAACATACAAAGCTTTATTTCTACGCAAAAAATGCAAACAAAAAGCAGGAAAAAGTCCTTAAAGGGCTTATGCGTGACAATAAAAGCACCGTCTACGGAAAGGCAAACAATTTCGATAAGGTAAAGTCTGTTGACGATTATCAGAAAATTGTGCCCCTTTCAGTCTACGGCGATTACGAAGATTATATCATGCGCATGGCAAACGGTGAAAAGGGTCTCATTTCCAACAGATATATTCATCGCTTTACCGAGTCATCAGGCAGCACAGGCAGATCAAAGCTTGTACCTCTTTCAAGACTTGCCGAGTTTCACTGTCAGTGCTACTCCTTCAGTGCACCCGTAGGCTGTACTGTCAAATATTTCGCAAGACAGAAGAAAATCCTTCCTCCTCAGAGGGGTCTTCTTACTGCAGAAATTTCAGCAAGAAAGCTCCCCGGAGGAAAAACAGTCAGCTGTCTGTCTTCCATACCTCTTCTCGCAATCAAGCCACTTGTAAAATTCTTCACATCTTCTCCCGAGGAAGTGCTTTTCCCTGAAGACGGTGTTGATATGAATATGCATTACGTCAAGCTCCGTTTCGCACTCAACGACAGAGATATCAGTTATCTGGGCACAATTTTCATCACAACACTTGAGTCAATGTTTTTCTATCTTGAGGAAAACTGGGAAATGTTCTGTAATGACATTGAAAAGGGCACAATCGACGAAAGCATTGTAATGCCTGACCATATAAGAAAAAGCCTTATGAAGAAAATCAGACCGAATCCGAAAAGAGCCGCAGAGCTCAGAAAGGAATTCGAAAAAGGCTTTGACGAGTCACCCATTATTCCGAGAATCTGGAAAAAATGCCGTTGGATGTACGGCATGGGCACAGGCGCACTTGCTCATTATGCCGCAAGACTGCGCAGATACATCGGTGAGGATATGCCGATTCACTATCTCGGCTATGCCGCAACAGAAGCTCTTATGGCTGTACCCATTGAGCTTAATTCCTTTGAATATGTCATGCTTCCTCAGAACGGATTTTATGAATTCCTTCCTCTTGATGCCCCCGAAGGCACAAGACCTCTGACAATAAGTGAGCTTGAGGTCGGCAAGGAATATGAGCTTATTCTTACAAATCTCAGCGGATTCTACCGTTACAGAATTGAAGACGTTATAAAGGTTACGGGATACTATCATCAGAGTCCCAAGGTGACATTCTGTTACAGACTCAATCAGATTGCAAACATCAGCGGTGAAAAGATAAATCAGCTTGCATTTGATGAAATCGTAGGTAATTTTTCTGATGCAATGAATGAGATGTTTGTAGGCTACAGCATCTATCCGGACAGAAACACATCCCCCGGTCATTACGTGCTTCTTATTGAAAGCACAAAGCCGCACACAACTGCTGACGAAGAATTTTACTCAGAAAAATTCGAGGAATTCCTCTGCAACGGCAATGTATCCGTGGGACCTCTTATCAAAAGCGGCGCATTGGGACACTGTGAGGTTAAATTCCTTCGTCACGGTACTTATGATGATTACCGTCAGATGCTCAAGGAAAACGGAGCAAATCTCAATCAGATAAAGCCCGTAAAGGTTATCAACTCCGAAGACAGAAAGAATTTCTTCTTCAGCCATATTATCGAGGATTAAAATATGAAGAAAATACCTCTTGAAATGTATGACAAAGTCAACTTCATGTGCCGCTGTTACATGGACCTTACTGCACGTGGAATGTTTTTCTACGACGAAATACCCGACACGGAAAAGCTCTGTGATGTACTTGAATGTGCATTCAACACATCTCCCGTGCTTCACTCAAGGGTTGTTTATCACCCCGTAAGACCTTATTGGCAGGTATGCGATTTCACACGTGACAGCCTTCTTCAGGTCAGAGAAGTAAAAGACCTTGAAAAGGCAGCGGAAGAATTCCTTGACGGCAAGGTTTCAACCGATTCTCCGATTCAGTTCATGTCTGCAATTTACACAAAGGAAGACAAAAGCGTTTTCTGCATGAAGTGGAGTCACATGGTCATGGACGGCGGCGGAATTAAGCAGTTTCTCACTGACCTTTTCAATACTTACAACAATTATCTTGAAAC
Organism: Clostridia bacterium; assembly: GCA_017549665.1. The sequence continues at coordinate 14,211 of JAFYUD010000107.1, forward strand.
GGGAATACTCCGTGACTTTTTCAGCGACGGACCGAGAGATTATGCTCAGGTTTATGCCGATATGCCACCCGAAATGGCAAAAAAAGCGAAAATGCAGATTGCAAATACTGCAAAAAAAGAAAAAAAGACACTTCCCTTTACTGAAAAGAATCAGGGAAATGACAGTGTGCATCTTGTCAGATTCGGTATGGATGCTGACATTTTTGAAAAAGCACGTCTTTCTGCTAAAAAACACGGCGCAACCGTGAACGATGTGCTTGCGACTGCATTTATAACTGCATTCAGCAAAATGACAGGACACAGGGGTGAGTTTACGCTGCAGTGTCCCGTTGACCTGAGACGATACATAAAAAATCCCGACAGACTCGGTTACACAAATCAGGTCAATTTCATGTCCTGCTCCGTTGACAGAATATCTGACAATATTCTCGATACCCTCAAAGCAGTGGCAGAAAGCACTGACAGAAACAAGCAGGATAAATTCCTCGGTCTTCACGCAATCCCCTTGCTGAATTTCTGCTATTCAACCATGATTTACGCTCAGGCGGAGGCTATTATAAAGCTTTTCTACTCAAACGCAAATCTTTCACTGAGTAACGTAGGTGCACTTGACACAAAAACCTATCATTTCGGTGAAAGCTGTATTGAGGAAGCATATTTCTACGGAGCTGCTAAAAACAGACCCTGCGCAGCAATCACGGCAATGACCGTAAACGGCAACTTAAGAATGACGATGGGCAGTATTTCCGACGATAAGGACGCTCAGATGCTCAGTAATTTTTTTGAGCTTATGGGTGAAGCGATAAAGGAAATCGCTCAGCTGTAATTCTTACAATATTCAAAGGAGGCAAAGCTTATGTTAGACAAAATCATAGCGTTTTTCATGTCAATCATTTCATTTTTCCTTTCACTTTTCGGAATCAGCATCAAAAACTGCCAGAGCTTCGAAAACGTGAAGTACGGCGACCATGAGCGTCAGGTACTTGACCTTTACATTCCCGAGGATGCCGAGGGAAATATCGGTCTTGTGCTTATGATTCACGGCGGCGCATGGGTTGCAGGTGACAAGGAATCATACCGTAAGAATTGTGAAACAATCGCAAAGGACTACGGCTGTGCTGCGGCAACAATAAATTACAGATATCTTTCCGAAACGGTTACGATGAAGGATATTCTTGATGATATCACTGCGGCAACTGCAAAAATCAGAGCAGTCGGTGAAGCAAACGGTGTCATAATTGACAAAATGATTCTCACAGGCATGTCGGCAGGCGGACATCTTTCACTTCTCTACTCTTACTCAAGAGCAGACGAAGCGGCTATAAAGCCCGTTGCAGTAGTAAATCAGTGCGGCCCCGCAGACTTCACAGACAAAAACTTCCTTAACAGCAGCTTAGGTGCAGATAATATCTATATGTTGTTCTCATGGGCAACAGGTACTGAAATCACTGCTGACAACATGGAAGGAAATCCCGACCTGCTTGCAGTTTCACCCGTAACTTATGCGGCAACTGCAGTCCCCACAGTTACAGCACATGGCGTAAAGGATTCAATCGTACCCTTCTCCAACGCAACAGCACTTGACAATGCACTTAAAAATGCAGGCGTAAGACATGACTTCATTCCTTATCCCAACTCAGACCACGACCTTGGTTCAGATAAGGATTGCGAATCAGCAGCTTTTGACCTGTATGTTGAATACATCAACGAATATCTCAGATAAAACACAAATAAAAGCTCCCCGGAAGGGCGACACTCCGTAAGGAAGTTAGGTTTTTATCGGCCCTTTTCCGCCTGAACGGCATAAAAAATCCCCGTAATACGTCAGTATTGCGGGGATTTTATTATATTGTTCAAACGAAAATTTGCTCGATAAAAACTGCTTTGCACCTTAAAATTCTTTAGTTTGGATGCAGAACAAGGCAAAAAGCACAGAAATCCTTGTCGGATTTCGAGCATTTTTAACGTAGTTATGCGCCAT
>JAFYUD010000108.1 GCA_017549665.1 Clostridia bacterium
AACGTAGCAGGTGTTATCGGTTCAGCTGTTGCTGCAGGTTATCTGCTTACACTTTTCGGATAAGATATGTATAAGTACATTTTCTTTGATCTTGACGGAACGCTTACCGATTCGGGTGAGGGGATAATCAGAAGTCTTGAGTATGCCTTTGACGAGCTTGGTCTTGAGCGTCCTGACAGTGAAACTATTATGAAATTCATCGGACCGCCTCTTGTGGTTTCATTCCGTGACTTTATGAACTATGATGAAGAGACAACACAGAAGGCAATTGCAAAGTACCGTGAACGTTATGTTGTAAAAGGTATTTTTGAGAATTATCCTTATGAGGGTATTCCCGAACTGCTCGGTGAACTGAAAAACAAGGGTTTCCGTCTTGCTGTTGCAACCACAAAACCCGAATATATGGCAGAACGTGTGACTGATCATTATGATCTTACAAAGTATTTTGATACAGTTTCAGGTGCAGTCGGTGAAAACGACTCAAAGGAAGCTGTTATCAGACGTGCCTGTGAGAGAATGGGCATAGATGAAAATGAGTTTTCATCAGTGCTTATGGTCGGTGACAGAAAATATGACATAATCGGTGCTCATGCCTGCGGCATGAAATGCTGCGGTGTGAAATACGGCTTCGCACCTGAAGGTGAATTTGAAGAGTACGGTGCTGATTATGTTGCTGAAAAAGTCGATGACCTTAAAAATCTGATTTTTTCACTTGCATAAAATTTTCTATACTTTTTGCTCATAAATAAAGATTCCCTGAATTCGTCCGAGTTCAGGGAGTTTTTTTGTTTGTGAATTTGTAACTGTACACTGTACATTGTAAATTGTACATTTAATGATTGTTCATCTTGAATTTTATAAAAATTATGTTAAAATAGTATCGGTGATTTAAATGAAAACAATAGGCTTTATCGGTTGCGGAAACATGGCACAGCCGATTATTAAAAATTGTGCAGAAAAAAATGTTTTTGATAAAAACAATATTTACGTTTATGATATAGACAGGGTGAAGCTTGATGAATTCTGTCAGAAAATTGAAGTAAACACTGCGGAAAACGAAAATGACATTGCAGAAAGCTGTGATGTTGTGGTGCTTTGTACAAAGCCTCAGGTTTTTCCTGAATTGCTTGAAAAAATCAATGCTTCACTCAGAAAAAATAACCCTCTTATTATATCTATTGCGGCAGGGAAGACTACAGAATGGATAACATCTCTTCTTGGTTATGATGCAAAGGTTGCACGGATTTTTCCCAATCTCAATGCAACTGTGGGTGCTGCGGTGTCCGCATATACAGGTAATAAGAATGTCAGTGGTGCTGAAATTGAGAAGGTGGGCTGTATCTGTCTTTCTTACGGTGAGGCAAAACAGCTTGATGAAAGTCTGTTTCCCGTTTTCGGTGTGCTGGGCGGATGTGTGCCTGCGTATGCTTTTATGTTTATCGGTGCGCTTGCAAAAGCAGGTGTTGCAGACGGTCTTGATGATGAAACTGCAAGGGATGTTGCTGTGCAGGCTGTGCTTGGCAGTGCCATGCTTCTCAAGGAGTGCGGCGGTGACACTGACGAGTGGGTAAAAAAGGTCTGTTCGCCCGGCGGAACAACCATTGAAGGGGTGAATTCCTTAAGGGAAAATAACCTTGATGACGTGGTCAGAACGGCTTTTCATAAGTCATATATGAAGGATCTTTTTCTCTCCGGAAAATGATTTTTACTTTCTGGAAAAAAATCTATTGACATTATTTTATTTTTGTAATAAAATAACATTAAATTGGCTAATATGACGAATAGAATGTTGTTAAAAATCTGTGTTTTTAGTCAAAGTTTTTTAAGAATTTACTTGACATATTAAAAGACATAGTATATAATATCACTATCATCCAAGGTATCACCTTGCGATTTTATAGGTATAACGGGTCTCAAGGCTCTTTATATAAGAAAATTTTTTAAAGGAAGGTTCTACAAATGAAACTTGCAAAGAAAATGCTCGCAAGTGTATGCGCACTTGCAATGGTAGTAGCACTTGCTCTTACAGCTTTCGCTACTAATGTCACAATGACAAATGCAACTGCTGACGTTGGTGAAACAGTTACAATCACTGTTGCTGGTACTGGCATCGCAGGTCTTGAAGCTGCTGACCTTGTATTCACATACGATGCTGAAGCTCTTGAATACGTAAGTGTTAAGGGTGCAGACGGTATTGAATACAGCATGGCTGCTGGTGGTAACCCCTCAAAGGGCACAGTTACTTTCTCATTCGCATTCCTCGAGGCTGCTACAGCTGACTCAAACATGGCTGTTGTAACATTCAAGGTTCTCAAGGCTGGTGCATCTGATGTTGTTCTTTCTTACAACTCATGGGAAGGCACAGCTGAGCCTGCAGCTGTTAAGGTTACTGTAACTGGTAAGGAAGTTGTTTCTGAAACAACTACAGTTAAGGAAGAAGTTTCTGTTGATGAAACAACAACAGTTAAGGCTCCCGTTGACACAACAAAGGCTCCCGAAGTTCCCAAGACAGGTGACGTTGGTGTAGCTGCTGTTGCAGGCGTTATGGCTATCGCTGCTGTTGCTTTCGTAGCAACAAGAAAAAAGGACGCAGAATAATTTCTGACTTCCACAATTAATTAGCATTTAATTGCAAATTGAGTTTTTTGGGATTAGCACCTCGGTGTTAATCCCTTGAACTTTTTAATGCAGAAAGAAAGTCGTCTCAGGACGGCTTTTTTTTGTTTGTCTGTATTCAGCTTGTGACATTTTTCTCCCGTCAGTGAGAGTATAATACTCTCAGGGCGGTGGTGCTGTGAAACAGGTAATTTACCTCGATGTGCTGATATTCCTTAATACCGTGATTACGTTTCTGTTGCTTCTTGCATCGTCAAGATTTATAAAAATAAAGCCAAAGACCGGAAGGCTTGTTTCAGGTGCGCTTATCGGCGGTGCATCGTCACTGATAATTTTTGCACCTGATATGGGCTTTGCTGTTTCACTTCTTGTCAAACTGCTTTTTTCAGTGGTGATCACATCTGTTACATATAAATCAGCTTCCGTCAGGGCAGTGCTGCGTAATACAGGCTACTTTTTTGCCGTCAGCTTTATATTTGCGGGAATGATTTTGTTTGTTGCGTCACTTCCGGGAATTTCAATTGTCACTTATAACAACGGTGCCGTGTATGTGGAGCTGTCGTTTTTCTCACTCGTTGCCGCATCGGTAATCTGTTATATCATAACTCTGATTCTCAATAAAATTACAGGACACAGCAGAAATTCAGATATAACGGTAAATGCAGAAATCACTGCATCGGGTCAGACTCTGTCATGCAGCGCTGTAATTGATACGGGAAATGCCCTGACAGACCCATTCAGCGGTGAAAACATAATAATAGGTGATAAGCATATACTCAGCAGTCTTTTGCCTGAAGATATACTGCATTATCTTGAAGGTAATGCAGAAATCTGCAGCCGCATACGCCTTGTGTCATGTGCAACTGTTTCGGGAAACGGAATTCTGCCCGTTTTCAGAGCAGAAAGACTTGTGATTTACGGAAAAGAAGAAAAAATTATTATCAGAAAGCCGTTGATTGCTGTCTGTGACAGAGAAATTTCACATATAATTCTGCCTGCAACATTGATTGAGCAGGAAGAAAGGAGACCTCTCGATGTTAAAAATATCAGTTGAAAATATCAGGAAAATTCTTCTGATTATCAGGGCGAAATTTGCTGATGAAGTTTTTTATGTAAACGGCCCTCAGACCTTGCCGCCTCCCATGACAAAGGAGGAAGAGGATGACTGCCTGAGCCGTATAACGCAGGGCGACAGAAAGGCAAGGGAAGCGCTCATCACCCACAATCTGAGGCTTGTTGTTTACATAGCGAAGAAGTTTGAAAATACGGGAATCGGAATAGAAGACCTTGTTTCAATCGGAACGATAGGACTTATCAAAGCCGTCAACACCTTCTGTCCCGAAAAAAATATAAAGCTTGCAACTTATGCAAGCCGTTGTATCGAAAATGAAATACTGATGTATCTGAGAAAAACTGCAAACCGTAAGACCGAAATCTCAATTGATGAGCCGCTGAATACCGACCATGACGGTAATGAACTGCTTTTGTCTGATGTGTTGGCAGGGGATGGGGAGAGTATCAATTATGATATCGAATATGAGGACGAAAAAAATCTGCTTCATGCAGTTGTAAACAAGCTCAATCCCCGTGAAAAGATGATTATTGATATGCGCTTCGGCATAAACGGCTATGATGAGCACACGCAGAAGGAGGTTGCAGATATTATGGGGATCTCTCAGAGCTATATTTCACGTCTTGAAAAACGGATTATCCGCAGAATCAAGCGTGAAATGGAGCTTGCAGACAACTGAATATAAAAAGAAAAAAGCTTCCGTCAGACGGAAGCTTTTATTTGTTGTTCTGAATTATGCGCCGAATGCAAAGAGAGAAGCGAAGAGATTCTTGAACCACTCAAGAAGATCGTGTACAAGAATGATAAGTGATGAGAACATGCTTGCCTGCTGTTCTTCCATTGAAAGTCTTGCGCTGATGTCCATATCTTTCTGAACGTCTTCAATAGTGTAGATGCCGTTTACGTCAGGCTCGATGATAACCATGTCAACTTCTACAAGCACGAACTGATCTGAATAACCGTCAGCAACTTCAACATAGAATTTGAAATCATCACCGGGGTAAACATAACAATCATATCCGTTAGCAGGAATGATGGTAAGATTTTCGCCTTCTGCGATATTCATGTAATAAGTCTGGTATTCGCTTCCTGCAGCAACTGAAACTGCGAGAGCTGAGAATGCAAGTACAACTGCAAGTACAACTGAAAGTATTTTTTTCATTGTTTTTGCCTCCGTTAGTTTTTAAGTTATATTTATTATACAATTAATAATGTGTAAAATCAATACTTTTTTTCTTTATCTCATATTTTAAAACAATATTTGCATTAATTATTGACTTTTATTGTTGATTTGTAGTATAGTATTAAAGTAAATAATTATGTCATTATTAAACTTTAAGTTAGGAGAGATCGTATGTCTACAAATAATGATAACAATCTTGAGATCCTTGATTCTGAAGTTGAGACACAGGTTGAAGACACTGTTGTTGAAATCGCAGAAACTCCCGCAATTGCAGCAGCTCCTGCTGTAAAGACAAAGAAGGAACTCAAGGCAGAGCGCAAGGCAATCAAAAAGCACAAGAAAGAAGTAAAGATGGAAGCTCTCAAGCATTCTGCTAAGGCTGAAAAGTTCATGGACATCATGACTAAGGTTGTTTCAATCATAGTTATCATCGCTATGCTCGTATGCAGCTTCACAGCTGTCAAGACAGTTATGAACCTTAAAAATGCTACAGGCACAGCTACAACACAGCCCTCAGGCGGAGAAGCAGCAACACCTGACAATTCAGGCGCAGCTACAACTCCCTCAACACCTGCTCAGACTCCCTCTGACGATACAGCTGCTACTCCCGATGATTCAGCTGATGCTCCCGCTGCTGACAACAACGGCGGTGACGCAACAACTCCTCTCGGTTCAAAGG
>JAFYUD010000109.1 GCA_017549665.1 Clostridia bacterium
GGAGCTGATCAGCTGAACGGAATGATGCAAACTGTGAGAATGTTGAAAGGAAGGGAACGAGACCTGCCTTTGCCATACCTGCAGCAATACCGAACATGTTCTGCTCTGCAATACCTACGTTGAAGAATCTGTCGGGGAATTTCTTCTGGAAATCACCGATTTTGGTTGATTTTGCAAGGTCAGCTGTAAGAGCAACAACCTCAGGATGAGCTTCTGCAAGCTCAACGAGAGCCTGACCGTAAATTTCAGCTGTTGAAAGTGATGTTGAATCAAGTGCTGTATAGGTTAATCCGCCTGCCATATTATTCAGCCTCCTTTTCTACTCTTGCAATTCTCTTCTGATAATGTCTTTCAAGACTTGCCTTAGCTTCTTCGTACTTGTTATCATCAATAGCGCCGTAATGCCATACATAATCGTCTTCCATGAAGTCGATGCCGCAGCCCTTGATTGTGTCAAGGATGATCATATAGGGCTTGTCGCCTGTTGTTGCGAGAGCTTCGTCGATAGCTTCACAGATTTCTCTGATGTTGTTACCGTCGATAACTTTAACCTCGAAACCGAATGATGCCCATTTGTCAGCAAGAGGCTCAAGACGCATAACATCTTCTGTTCTGCCGTCGATCATACACTTGTTACGGTCAACGAAAGAAATCATGTTTGTTGTCTTGTAATGAGCTGCAGACATTGCTGCTTCCCAGTTTGAACCTTCGTCGCATTCACCGTCACCGAGAAGAACGTAGGTGTTGAAATCCTTACCTGTAACCTTTGCTGCAAGAGCAGTACCTACAGCGATTGACATACCGTGACCGAGTGAGCCTGTAGATGCGTCAACACCGACAACCTTGTTGGAGTCAAGGTGGATACCCATTTTTGAGTTTGAAAGATTGAATGTCTTGAGAAGCTCCTTGTCATTGAAGCCAAGGTCGCAGAGAATGGGAGCGTAAGCAACGCCTACATGACCCTTTGAGAGGATGAATCTGTCTCTGTCTTCCCAGTTGGGGTTGCTGACATCAATCTTCATGTACTTGTGGTAAAGTACAGTCATAACGTCAAGTGCGCTCATACCGCCGCCGATGTGAGCACTGCCTGCCCATTTTGTTGTGTCAAGAGTGAGCATACGAAGCTCGTGAGCCTTTTTTTCAAGTGCAAGCCATTCAGCTTTCGAAAGTGGCATAATATTTCCTCCGATCGTTTTATCAATTTAAAATGCACATTTACAATGTACAATAAATTTCATTTTTCTGTGAATCAGAATAATTCAGGGTGGCGTTTTCTTACAGCTTTGAATGCGTCATCAGCAACTTCACAAGTGTACTTGATATCCTCTTCAGTAAGAGAAGCATTGATAAAGTGGTTGTGATGGCTTGTAAGGAAGATTCCTCTGTGTACCATTTCCTGAATCCAGTCCTGATGAATGAAGAGACTGTCATCATCTGTGAGTCTGAGATAGAACAGTGCAGGCTCACCTGAAACCTTAAGGTTGAAGCCGTTGTTTTCAGCAGCAGCCTGAAGTCCTGTTGTAAGCTTTGTTCCGAGCTCCTTGAACATTGCGGGAGCGTTGAGCTTCTTGAGCTTTTCGATACAGGCAATACCTGCAGCGAAGGGAACAGCACTCATCCAGTAGCTTCCCGTGTATGAAAGACCGCTCATTGCGCTCTTGAGGAAGTCCTTACCGCAAAGACAAGAAACGTTCCAGCCGTTTGCAAGAGCCTTACAGAAGCAGATAAGGTCAGCTTCGAAGCCGTAGTAATGGTCAGAGCCTGCAAGGTCAAGTCTGAAGCCGCAGCGAACGTCGTCAACGATAAGCACGATGCCCTTTTCAGTACAGAGCTTTCTTACCTTCTGCCAGTAGTTAGCTTCGGGAGTTTCGTTATCAAGGAAATTACCGTGCATGTAAGGTGTTGCGATGAAAGCAGCAATTTCACCTTCATTTTCAGCAATAAGCTTTTCAAGTGCGGGGATATCATTCCAGTCAACGTAAAGGTTGTTTGCAACGTCCTCGGGAAGAACACCGGGGTAGTCAAGCTTCTGTGTCCACATTGAAACACCGTGATAGAAACCGTTTACGAAGATGATTTTTTTTCTGTGTGTGTGGTAACGTGCGCACATGATAGCTGCCTGAGTTGTATCGTTACCGTTCTTTGCAAAAAATGCCCAGTCAGCAGAAGCAACAGTGTCAACCATAAGCTCTGCAAACTCAACCATCTTGTAAGAAGGTGTAGTTGTACAGTTGGCAACGTTAGCCTGTGCGATAGCAGCTGCGTTTACATCGGGGTCGTTGTAGCCGAGTACGTTGGGACCGTATGCACACATATAGTCAAGATACTTGTTGCCGTCAACGTCCCACATGTATGAGCCTTCTGCTCTGTCGAGGAAGAAGGGCCATGATGTAGTGGGAACCCAGAGACCTTCTGCAGGGCCTAAGTGACCGTAAATACCTGAAGGAATTACGTCAACAGCTCTTTTGAACCATTCATGGCTCTTTTTGTGGTCGTAATAAACTGATTCGTTTTTAGTTTTCTTTGAAGCCATATGTAAAACCTCCCTTACTTAAGATAAAGACCGACAAGGTCAAGAATTCTGTTCATATTGTCAACCATAGAGATCATGCCGCCCATAGCGATTTTGCCTTCACCGACACAGGCAACGGAGTTGACCTTACCGTCGAAGAGGTCACGTGCAAGATCGATTGACTCGAACTCCATGAGAGCTCTGGGCTTTTCTGAAGCCTTCTTGTAGGTAAGAAGTCTGTGGTTCTTTACACGGATAGCAGCCTTGGGTCCGTTCTTGATTGACATGAGGATATCGCCGTCAACCATGTGGTCAGCTGAGAACTTACCGATTTCGTCGTTGTTGCCGATCTGAGCGATTGCAACAGCGATTGTATAGAACATGAGAGATGTACTGATTTCGAAGAATCTTCTGTCCTCGAGATCTTCGGGATCAGGTCTCATATATCTTGTAAGAAGATCTGTAAGCTTTGTGAAGTCCTTGAGAAGGAAGCCGATATGAGTAAAGCCCTTTGAGGGGATAGGTGTGACCGTTCCGTCAATCATACCGTTGAACTTCTCGCATGAAGAGAAGGGAAGCTTGATGTCGCAGGGGCCGATGCCGTCTTCCATTCTGCATCTGCCGTTTTTGAATGTTATTGTAGCCGCAGGACCGCCTTTTACGACAATGCCGATTGTCAGCGGTTTCTTGTTTGTAAGAAGTGCTCTTGCATCTTCATCAAGCTCGCAGAGATTTTCAAGTGAGCCGAGGACGCCGTAAAGGTTGATGTATGCAAGTGTTTTTGCGTCTGTCAAAACAAATTCCTCCTTTATGTAACTGTAAATGTATACAATTTTCTGATTATACGTGTATATAATACCAAAAATCAGTTTTTAAGTCAATAATAAAAATAAATGTTATATTATACAGCTGTAGAAATTGAATATAAAACTTTGTCTATAATTAACAAAATGCCGAGTCGGGAATTGTTCCCGATTCGACATTTTTGTACTATTAATCGTTTATTACAACAAGCTGATGAATATTTACCTCCGGTACGGTGAATTCAGCTCTTGAGTTTTCGTAAGTGAAATCAAGCTGCTTACCGCAGGGAGCAAGAGTGACGGAGGAAGGCTTTGATGCACATTTGACACTGCATGATACATTGTAAAGAGGTACAGTATCTTCAATTACTTCAGTGTTTCTGCCTCTTACTGTTGTGTGCGCAAAAAGAAGATGAAGAATGTTTCGTTTTTCATTTTCCTGTCTTGTGTATGTCACTACAGCTTTGTCGGGAATTGATGCGTATACAGTTGCATCTTCACCAATCATACGAGCTGTGATAAAGCGGAAAAGCTCCTTGAAGCAAAGATGTCCGTGATTTGCATAAGCTGAAAAAATATCCCAGCCGATGTATGCAACATTGCCTTTTATGACTGCTGCGGGGTAGCTTCCTTCAGGGTTATTTGGAGCATGTGCATGTGAACAGAAATGCTCGGCAGTTCTGTTGAAATAAGGATTCTGACCGTATGCAACAACCTGGCAGTCTTTTGCTTCAATTCTGAATGAATTACAGCGCATGATATACTCAGTTTCACCGTTGATTGTTCCGAAGTTGGGAATGAAATATGTGGGGCTGAATTCATTTCTGCCTATGTATTCAGCGCCTGTATCAAGAATGAATTTTCCGTCTCTGACGATTGCTTCACCGCTTGCAATGACTTTGCCGCCGTCTGCTATAAAGCTGTTGATTTTATCAAGCATAGCATCGGAAAGACCTGCAACGTCGGGAAGAATGAGTAATTTATAGTCGGAGATATCAGCTTTTTCGTCAATGAAATTATAAAGATAGTTGCATTCAAGAAGCATTCTGTTTGCGCCCGTGTCAGCATTTACATCACGGTCACCTGTAAGTGCTTCTGCGCTTAAAACAGCAATATCTGCAACATTCACTGCGTTGTCAAGCCATGGCTCTTTTTCTTCAATAAGAGCATAAGCTTTTCCGATAAGACCGTAAGTTGCAAGATTCATTTCACCGAGAGGATGCATCTGGTCGCCGATTGAACAGCCTGCGCCGTTTGCAACACTCAGTGCTGTTTCATATATCAGAGCATTGGGATGCTTGAATCCGCCGAATTCACCCCAGCTCTGGTGGAATTTACCTGTCATGCCGAGAAAATCAGTATTTTTAAGAGTACGCACATAAGCAGCAGAAAGAGGGAAGTGGTCGTAGCCCCATCCGCCTGTAGGAAGGCTTTCAAGCTCAAGATGAGTATTTGAGTTGATTGAAACATAATCACCCTTGGGTATGTGTCCGCCGTTGTGGAAAATAGTTGCAGTTTCACTGTATTTTCTCACAGCCGCATTTGTTGATTCTATGTATTTTCTGTATACACGGTCAGCAAAATCAGCTCTGTCTGCATCATTGTTTATATCAAGACCAAGCTCAAGCATATCGGCACGGCATTTAGCACAGTAGCACTCTCTTGAATGAACGATATCAAGGAAAATTCCGCAGGGATTGTATCTCTGCATCACTTCTTCAATCTGAGCGCAAAGAAGATCAAGATAACCGGTGTTGAAGCAAAGGGTATGGAAATGAACTTCATCCTCATATTCTTTTACATCAGCAGGGTCAGCAGAGCGGTGATAATGCCATTCGGGATGCTTTACAAATTCTTTTTCGTCATAACCTGCAGAAATATAAACAGGTGCATTTACATCAAGCTCTTTGCATACTTCAAGCTGCGCTGCAAGTAAATCAAAGTCAAGCTCAGGATGCATTTCGTTGACATCTGTGGGATGGTATGACCAACCGTGATGGCATTTTGAAAAAACTGTAATGGAATTTACATGTCCGAGCTTAAGAGCTTCTGCAAACTGTTCTTTTGAGAAATTTTTGCCCACGGGTAAAGTGCCGTTTGTGTGAAAATCAAGATGTACCTGTCTGTTTCTGATCATTTATAACATCTCCCTGAAAAGAAGTTTTTTTTAATTATACACCACCCGCTTTTTATTTGCAATACAAATAAATGCACCCCTGAAAAAACAGGGATGCATCGTTTTATCAGAATTCATCGTAAACAAATTTATCGTCTCTGACGGTGCAGATGTATTTTTTTCCTGAAATGATTTTTTCTTCAAGAATAAGCTCTGAAAGACTGTCCTCAATCTGTGATCTGACAGCACGCTTCAGCGGTCTTGCGCCGTAAATTTCGTCAAAGCCTGCATCTGCGATTTTTTCTGCAGCTTCATCTGAGAATGTAATGTCAATTTCCATGTCGCAAAGACGGCTTCTGACAGTGTCAAGAAGCTTCGATGCAATCTGACGGATGTCATCTCTTGAAAGCCTTGAGAATACGATAATGTCGTCAATTCTGTTAATGAATTCGGGACGGAATGTGTTTTTCAGCTCACCCGTAACAGCCTCACGTATCTGCTCAAAGGACATATTGCTTCCGCCTGATGTGAAGCCGACAGATAATTGTTTGTCAGTGATAAGCTTTGCACCCACATTTGATGTCATGATTATTACAGCATTTTTGAAGCTGACCTTTCTGCCCTGGGAATCTGTCAGAATACCGTCATCAAGAATCTGAAGCATCATGTTGAACACGTCGGGATGAGCTTTCTCGATTTCATCAAAAAGAACAACCGAATACGGCTTTCTTCTGATTTTTTCTGTCAGCTGACCGCCTTCCTCAAAGCCTACATAGCCGGGAGGAGAGCCTACAAGTCTTGAGACATTGTGTTTTTCCATGTATTCGGACATATCAAGACGGATTATTGCATTTTCGTCACCGAACATTGCCGCCGCCAGAGCCTTGCAAAGCTCTGTTTTACCTACACCTGTAGGACCTGAGAAAATGAATGAGCCGATAGGTCGTTTCGGGTCCTTGAGTCCCACACGACTTCTTCTGATTGCTCGTGAAACAGCAGTGACAGCCTCGTGCTGACCTACAATTCTGTTGTGAAGCTCATTTTCAAGGTTAAGAAGACGCTGAGTTTCCTCTGTGGTCATCTGGCTGACGGGAATACCCGTCCAGACTGAAACAATCTGTGCGATTTCATCGGTACCCACTTCACCTGATGCATGACTTGCTTTCTCTTCCCATTCAGCCTTGAGCGTGCTTAATTCTTTTGCAAGCTCCTTCTCTTCGTCACGCAGTTTGGCGGCTCTTTCAAATTCCTGTGAATTCACGGCAGATGCCTTTTCTGCATCAAGCTCCTTTATTTTCTCTTCACGCTCCCTTATTTCTTCGGGAGGAGTATAGGCTTTGAGCCTGACCTTTGAAGCCGCTTCGTCGATAAGGTCAATTGCCTTGTCGGGCAGGAAACGGTCACCGATATATCTTGCAGATAATTTTACTGCAGCAGAAATAGCTTCGTCGGTGATTTTTACTTTGTGATGTGCTTCGTATTTGTCTCTCAGACCTTTGAGAATTTCAACAGCTTCATCTTTTGACGGCTCACCCACGGTGACGGGCTGAAAACGCCTTTCAAGCGCTGCATCCTTTTCGATATTTTTTCTGTATTCCTCAATTGTAGTAGCGCCGATAACCTGTAATTCACCTCTTGCAAGTGACGGCTTGAGAATGTTTGCCGCATCAGTTGCACCTTCTGCTGAGCCTGCCCCCACAAGTGTGTGTATCTCATCGATAAACAGAATTATATTTCCTGATTTTGAAACTTCTTCAATACAGTTTTTGATCCTGTCTTCAAAGTCACCTCTGTACTTTGTGCCGGCAACCATGCCCGTAAGGTCCAGTGAAATAATCCGTTTATCCTTGAGTAATTCAGGAACTTCATTCTGTGCAATTTTCAGTGCAAGCCCCTCTGCGATTGCAGTTTTACCCACGCCCGGCTCACCGATAAGACACGGATTGTTTTTTGTTCTTCTTGAAAGAATCTGCGTGACTCTTTCGATTTCTTCCTGTCTTCCGATAACGGGATCGATTTTACCTTCCTTTGCAAGTGCAGTAAGGTCTCTGCCGAATTTGTCAAGATTTTCAGTTTTTTTGCCGTATGATTTACTCTGTGATACGGCGGGATTTTTTGTTTCTTCTCCCGAAACCAGACGGCTGATATCGTTTATGACATCTGATACCGAAACGCCGAGCTTTGCAATGATTTTTGCCCCGTAGCTCTGTGATTCTCTTACGATTGCAAGAAGAATATGCTCAGTAGCTACAAGTGCAAGCCCCGAAGTCCTTGCAACAAGCATTGATGTTTCGACTATATTCTTGCTTCTCGGTGTGAAGTCGTCAGGTGATAATTCGGTAGGCATTCCTACGCCGATTGAAGACCTGACGGCATTTTCAACCTTCTGTAAGTTGATTCCTCTTGTATTGAGAATTGTTGCAGCCACTGATGTCGGGTCTTTGAGTATGCCCAGCAACAGATGCTCGCTGCCGATATATGTGTGTCCTAAGTCTTCTGCGGCATTGACAGCATTGTTAAGTGCTACATTTGCCTTTTCATTAAAACCTGTGAATTTATACATAGTCTGTCAATCCTTTCAGAGTATAGTTTATTATTTGTTGAAGAGCTTTTCTCTTACAGCCTTAGCACGAAGCTCATCTCTTTCATTTTCTGTCAGATCCTCACGGTTTGCACATGAAAGAGTAGCCGCCTGCATGGTTTCTGTCAGTTCATTGAGAACAGAAATGTCTGCCTCAAGAACACCGTATGTTGCACCGAGTCTTACCCATGAAAACAGGTCAAGCATTTCTTCGGTGTTGAGAAGTCTTGCAGTTGAGAGAATTCCGTATGCTCTTGTGATTCTGTCGAGAATATTTACATTCTTTACATATTCTTCACCGGCTGTACGTTCCTGAGTTGCGATCTGCATTGCGATTGCCTTGAGATTGTCAAGGGCACTCTGTTCGGAAATTCCGAGAGAAACCTGATTGCTCAGCTGGAACAGATCACCCTTTGCGCCTGTGCCTTCACCGAATGTGCCTCTGATTGTAAGTCCGAGCTTTGACACGGTAGAAGCAAGTCTTGACATCTGTCCGCATTTTGAAAGAGCGGGAAGATGCATCATGACTGAAGCTCTCATGCCTGTACCCAGATTTGTTGGGCACTGTGTAAGGTATCCGATTCTTTCGTCAAATGCAAAGTTGAGCTTTGAATCAAGAAGGTCGTCGATTCTGTTTGCAAGCTCAAACGCGCCTTCAAGGTCAAGACCGCCTTTGATAACCTGAATTCTGACATGGTCTTCCTCGCACAGCATGATGCTGACTGATTCATCCTCGGAAATGAGTAATGCTCTGCCCTTACGGGGAGTTGCGAATTCGGGGCTTATAAGATGTCTTTCTGCAAGTGCAACAGCCTGCTTTGCAGATAACTGATTCATTTCGATGTAATGAAGCTTAAGTCCTGAAACATCGGCAAGTGCATCTCTTACAGCATGACATACATTTTCTCTGCCTTGCTCGTCAAGACGGCAGGGGAAGGGGTAATTTTCAAGATTACGTGCAAATCTGATTCGTGTGCTGAGCACGGAGTCATTATTGCTTGCTGTCTGATACCATTTATTCATTTTTTAACCCTCCATTTCTCTGATTTCGTCACGAAGCTGAGCCGCTTTTTCAAAATTCTGCTCGTCAATTGCCTGATTGAGCTGTTTTTTAAGCTCTGAGATTCTGTGCGCTTTTTTTACGTCTTCACCTGCACCCTGAGGAAATTTTCCCTGATGAGTTGTGTTTCCGTGGATGCGCTGAAGTGTAGGCTGCAGCTTGTCAAAGAATGTTGAGTAACAATCTGCACAGCCAATCATACCGCTTTTTGCAATGTCATCAAATGAGCAACCGCATTTTTCACAGCGGATAACTCTGTTGCTGAGCTTGCTTACGGGAATATCTCCGAAGAATCCTCCGAAAATATCACTGAGATTCAGACCGAATCCCGAAAAAACTGAGTCGTAGCCTGATGCATGTGCGCATGCAGGACAAAGATGTGCTTCGGCTGTTTCGCCGTTGATAATACGTTTTACATGAGTAGTTGCTTCATTTTTGCCGCAATTCTGACATAACATTTAATATCTCTCCCTTTTTATAATTATTGAATGTATCTGATGATTTGATACGGTAAATCAGAATTTATCTTTTTAAATTAACAATTTACAATGTACAATTTACAATTATCGGAACACCTTCGGTGTTGAATTTTAATTGTACATTGTTCACTGTACATTGTACATTTAGATTATTGCTTCCCGGCAAGCAGCATCTGCTTGAGAATTGATGCTCTGATTCTGCCTCTGAATTCGGAAGGAACGGATTTGTAGCAGCTTTCGTTCATTGCCGCAAGAATAACCTTTGCCTTTTCAGCCGAAAGGATTTCTCTGTGATTGAGATTGATTATGATTGCTCTTGCTGACTGCTCGCCGACGGAATCGCCTATTGAGTTAATTATATGCATCAGCAGCTGCTCTTTTGCAGAGTAGTTGATTCTTGTGATTTTGATATAACCTCCGCCGCCACGCTGACTTTCAACGGTGTAGCCCCTTTCAGGGGTGAAACGGGAGGCTATAACGTAATTTATCTGACTTGGTACACATCCGAGCTGCTGTGCAAGCTCATTACGTTTTATTTCTGCACGTCCTGACTCTTCAAGCATATTCATCAGTATGACAGCAATGTCATTACTCAGACTCATTACATTCACTCCTTTATGTTAAAGTTTGACTTTGACTATCTTTGACCTTTATGATTATTATTATACTTCTGTAGTCAGAAAAGTCAAAGGTCAAAAAAGGTCAAAAATGTGGATTAATTTTAATTTATCTCACATATTCTCACTGAATCTCTGTTAATCTATTAATTTGCTCTTTATTGCTCGATTTTTATAATTGACAAAAGTCGATTGACTTTTTTTTCTTATTAATGTATTATTGTATATTAAGATAATATAATTTTAATGGTGAAAATCATGCTTGATAAACTTGTTGTAGTTGAAAAAAGATTTGAAGAAGTCAACGCATTGCTGTGTAACGGTGATGTGGCTTCTGATATTGAAAAATATACCGCACTTATGAAGGAGCTGAAACAGCTTACACCTGTTGTTGAGAAATTCAGGGAGTATAACAAGGCTGTTGAAACTATGACCGAAGCTCGTGAAATGCTTGATGCAGGAGGTCTTGATAAGGATTTCAAGGAAATGGTTCAGGAGGAATATGAGCAGGCAAAGGCTGATACAGAAGTCTTTACCGAAGAGCTTAAGATTCTTCTTCTGCCGAAAGACCCCAATGATGACAGAAATGTTATTGTTGAAATCCGTGGTGGCGCAGGCGGTGAGGAAAGTGCATTGTTTGCTTATGACCTTTACAGAATGTACTGTATGTATGCCGAAGAAAAAGGCTTTAAGACTGAAGTTGTGAATCTCAATGAAACAGAGCTTGGCGGTATCAAGGAAATAAGCTTTATGATTAACGGTGACGGAGCATACTCCCGTTTTAAGTTTGAAAGCGGTGTTCACCGTGTACAGCGGGTTCCCGAAACAGAGTCCGGCGGCAGAATCCATACTTCAACCGTAACGGTTGCTGTACTTCCCGAGGCTCAGGCTGTTGAATTTGAGCTTAACGAAGCAGACCTTGTTTTTGAAACTTACAGAGCAAGCGGTGCAGGCGGTCAGAAGGTCAATAAAACATCTTCTGCTGTCCGTGTTATCCATGTTCCTACAGGAACAGTTGTTGAATGTCAGGTAGAACGAAGCCAGTATCAGAACAAGGACAGAGCCGTTGAACTTCTGCGTTCAAGACTTTATAATGAAGAATGCCGTAAGCAGCGTGAAGCAATTGACGGCGAAAGACGTTCTCAGGTAGGAACAGGAGACAGAAGTGAACGAATCAGAACTTATAACTATCCTCAGGGGCGTGTTACTGACCACAGAATCGGTCTGACTTTATATAAGCTTGATGCAATCCTTAACGGAGACCTTGATGAGGTTATCGATTCGCTCATCACTGCAGACACTGCAGAAAAGATGAAGAATAACACATAATTATTGGTGAGAAAATTGAAAGATACATTGATTCTCAGAACACAAGATGTAAATACAGATATAAAAGATATTCAGACTGCCGCAGAGATTCTTAAAAACGGCGGAATTGTTGCAATACCCACAGAAACCGTGTATGGTCTTGCTGCAGATGCATTCAATGAGGAGGCAGTAAAAAATATCTTTGTTGCAAAGGGCAGACCGCAGGATAATCCTCTTATTGTCCATATTTCTTCTTTTGATCAAATTTATCTTCTTGCTAAGGAAGTGCCTGAAAGTGCAAGGAAACTTGCAGAAAAGTTCTGGCCCGGTCCTCTGACTATAATTCTGCCCAAGAAGGAAAATGTACCTGATGTTACAAGCGGCGGACTTGATACTGTTGCTGTCAGAATGCCTGCACATCCCGTTGCTGCAAAGATAATTGAGCTGTCATGTCCTCTTGCGGCACCGTCTGCAAATATTTCAGGCTTTCCCAGCCCTACTGCATTTGATCATGTTGAGTCAGATATGACAGGCAGGGCAGATGCCGTGTGCAACGGCGGTGATTGTCAGGTGGGTGTTGAATCCACTGTCATCACACTTGCAACGGAAATACCCATTCTGCTTCGTCCCGGCGGAGTTACTCTTGAAGAATTGCAGGAAGTACTTGGTGAAGTGAAGGTTTCCGATGCCGTGCTCAATCCCATGAAAAAGGATGAAAAAGCCGAATCTCCCGGCATGAAATACAAGCATTATTCTCCCGTTGCAGAGCTGACTGTTATCCGTGGAAATCTTGAGGAGTTTGCTTCTTTTGAAGCCTCAGATGAATACGATGCAGTGCTTTGCTTCTGCGGTGAGGAAGATAAATTCACTGATAAAATTACAGTAACATTCGGTTACGAAAATGACCCTCTTTCTCAGGCACAGCGTCTGTTTGATGCACTCAGAGAGCTTGATGAAAAGGGTGCAAAGAAGGTAATGGTCAGAAGTCCCTCGGAAAAGGGAGTCGGTCTTGCTGTCTGTAACCGTCTGTACCGTGCTGCGGCATTCAGGTTCGTAAATGCATTCACCCGTCCGATTGTCGGTCTTACAGGTCCTACAGGTGCAGGCAAGGGAGTTGTTGCGACTTATCTTGAATCTCTCGGCTGCTACGTGTGTGATACTGATAAGGTTGCCCGTGAGCTTACAGTGAAGGGTTCACCGTTTCTCGCTGTGCTTGCTGAAAATTTCGGTGCAGATATCATTGATGAAAACGGAGATCTGATACGCAGCCTTCTTGCATCACGTGCATTCTGTGATAAGGAGCATCAGCTTCTTCTTAATTCACTTATGCATCCGGAAATAATCCGCATTGCACGTGACAGATGTGTGTATGCGCTTGAAAACGGAGCTGCGGCAGCAGTTATTGATGCACCGTTGCTTTTCGAATGCGGAGCCGATAAAATCTGTGATACTATAATAAGCGTCATAGCCCCCAAGGAAATGCGTATTGAACGTATAATGGCACGTGATTCAATAACCCGTGAGATGGCAGAAAAGCGTATGTCTGTACAGCATGAAGACAACTTCTATACAGAAAAATCAGAGTATGTAGTGCGCTCATATGAGCCTTATGATGTTTCTTGTGAGCTGAAGGCATTTGTTCTTGAATATCTGAAAGAGGTGTAACGGTTGGCAAAGACAAAAAAGAAAAAGCATCCGTTTGCCGGCTTTCTGATTCTGGTTGTGACAGGTTTTGCATTATTCTTATTTTATCAGCCTGTTTGTGATAAAGTGATGACAACGCTTTACCCTAAGGAATATTCTGAATATGTTGAAAAATACGCCGCAGAATATGAAATAGATGATTATCTGTTATATTCCGTAATGCGTACGGAAAGCGGCTTTGATCCCGCAGCAGTTTCATCGGTAGGTGCAAGAGGTCTTACTCAGATAACTGAGGATACCTTTGACTGGCTGCTTACAAAACGGGTGAGGATTACACTTTTGATGACCTGTTTATTCCTGAAGTGTCAATAAAATACGGAGCATTGTTTCTGTCGATTCTTCAGAATGAATATGCAATTACTGAAACAGTTCTTGCTGCTTATCACGCAGGAATGGGTAATGTATCCTCATGGCTTGATGATTCAAGATATTCATCAGACGGACAGCATCTTGAAAGCACGCCTATTTCCGACACAAATCATTATATAAGTAAGGTTATGTCGGCTATGGATAAATATAATGAAATATATGAATCAGAGAAATAATTCTCTTAACGGAGGTAAAAAATATGGATAAAACTTACATTGATGAGCTTAAGGAAAAGCTTATGTACAATCCTAAACACGCATCAGCAGTTATGTCTGAAGCTGAGGTTGAGGATGCAGACGGCTTCTGTGAAGGCTACAAGGATTTCCTTGATAAGGGTAAGACAGAGCGTGAAGCAGCTGCAGAAATAATCTCAATTGCAAAGGCAAACGGCTTTGTTGAGTTTATTCCCGGTGAAAAGTACACAGCAGGTGAAAAGGTTTATTACAACAACAGAGGTAAGGCAGTTATTCTTTGCGTAATCGGTAAAAAGAGCATTATTGAAGGTGTAAAGATTGCCGCAGCTCATATCGATTCACCCCGTCTTGACCTTAAACCAAATCCCCTTTATGAAGACAGTGCAATGGCACTTTTCAAGACACATTATTACGGCGGTATCAAAAAATATCAGTGGACAGCAATTCCTCTTTCACTTCACGGTGCAGTTGTTCTCAGAGACGGTACTGTTGTGACTGTCAATGTTGGTGAAGATGAAGATGATCCCAGATTCGTTATTACAGACCTTCTTCCTCATCTTGGTGCAAATCAGGGCAAGAGAACACTTTCTGACGGTATCAGAGGTGAAGAGCTTAACATTCTCGTCGGAAGCAGACCTTTCAAGGGCGATGATTCTTCAGAAGCTGTCAAGCTCAATATTCTCAATATTCTTTATGAAAAGTACGGTTTTACAGAAACAGACTTCCTTTCAGCAGAGCTTGAGGCCGTGCCTGCATTCAAGGCAAGTGATATCGGATTTGACAGAAGCATGATCGGTGCTTACGGCCATGATGACAGAGTTTGTGCATATCCCGCTGTAATGGCTGCAATCGATGCAGAAGACCCTGACTTTACAGTAATGTCAGTTCTTACCGATAAGGAAGAAATCGGCAGTGACGGCAACACAGGACTTAATTCAGCATATATGACATATTTTATCAATTACCTTGCTGCTATGGAAGGATATGACGGCTATGAAGTAATCAGAAAGTCAGAATGTCTTTCTGCTGACGTTACAGCTGCATTTGACCCCACATTCCCCGATGTGCTTGAAAGACGCAATTCAGCATTCATCAATAAGGGCGTTGCAGTTATGAAGTATACAGGCTCAAGAGGTAAGTCAAGCACTTCTGATGCATCAGCTGAGTTTATGGGTAAGGTCAGAGCTATGCTCGACAATGCAGGTATTCTCTGGCAGGTAGGCGAGCTTGGTAAGGTTGATGAAGGTGGCGGAGGCACTGTTGCCAAGTACGTTGCAAATCTTGATATTGATGTAATTGATATCGGTGTGCCCGTGCTTTCAATGCATTCACCTTATGAAACAGTTGCAAAAGCTGACGTATACATGGCATACAAAGCATTCTCTGAATTTTTCAGAATGAAGTAAATAAAACGAAAAAGCCAACGGTTGTCCGTTGGCTCTTTTTTTTATTTCTGTAATGATGTTACGACTGCATAAGCCTGAAGAAACTGTGAATCCTCGTTAAGGTCATCCGTCTCCTTCAGTAATTTACAAGCGTAATCAGGTGTGACACCTGTGCCGTCAAATGAATTGCCTGAGTAGGGAAGTAGCTTTGCAACTGTGAGGATAACTGCACCACCGTCATTAAGCTCGAAAACCTTCTGATATGTGCCGTTGCCTGCAGTTGTTTTTCCGGTTATTGTACCTTTTCCGAAATCCCTGATATCACACGCAAGCAATTCGCCTGCACCACAGGTCTTTTCGTTTACGATAACTGAAACGGGAATATTGACAGAATCAGAGTCGGCAGAGAATATTTCGATATTCTTTCCGTCTCTGTCAACTGCTGTAGCGATTGACTGAGTGCCTTCTGTTGCAAGAGGTACAATCATGTCAATAATTTCCGCCGCTGCCTTGATATTGATGCTGTCAGTATTTCTGACATCAATTATCAGTGATGAAACAGAGTTGTTCTTCAGTGTGTCATAAGCATTTCTGAATTCATCGGGAGTGCTGTTGATGAAGTCTGAAATTTTTATATAACCTGAATTGCCGAAAAGGGAATAAGATACGGAAACTGCTTTTGTGTCTTCATTTTTTATTCCGTCAATACGGTTTTTGTAGTCGGTATATTCTGCGGGGGAGAGAAGTCTGTTGACCCCCTCAAGACCTGCAATATAGCCTTTTGCAATTCCGTCGTTGACCGATTCTTCTTCAGCTGCACCGTAGTAGTTATTTCTGACTATATTGTCAATCTCTGCAAGAGAGCCGTACATCTGCTCTCGCTGCGGAATATCTGAAACAAGATCACTGTAAATGTTCATAGTAACGGCTGTTGTTACAAGTACCGTTGCGATTATCGTAAGAATGGTCAGAGTAACAGTCAGCCCTACTGAAATTTTCTTGTGCATAGTTTACTCCTATACGGAAATGTAAGCGGAAGGATTTACTCGTGAACCGTTTACACGTACTTCGAAGTGAAGGTGAGGTCCTGTTGAGTTACCTGTGCTTCCTACATAACCGATAGTCTGTCCCTTTGAAACTGACTGACCTGAGCCTACAGAAAGTGAGCTGCAGTGTGCGTAGAGTGTTGAAAGACCGTTGCCGTGGTCGATAACTACATAGTTACCGTAGCTCCAGTGGTATGCTGCTGTAACAACACGTCCGCTTTCAGCTGCTGAAATTGCCTTTCCGTAGCTGCCGCCCGAAACACACAAGTCAAGAGCGCCGTGGTAAGAACCGTCAGAATTTCTGTAGAAGGGAGAGCTGATATAGGTTCCGCCGTACTGAAGAGGACAGATAAGACCTGAAGAGTTTGCAAGTGTACCTGAACCTGATGAAGCATTCTGCTGAATCAACTTTTCAATCTCTCTGTCAAACTGCTCGATTGCATTCTTGTACTCGGAAATCATAGCCTTGTATTCAGCGCTTTCATTATTGAGTGACTCAAGATAGTTACTGTTTTCGTTAACTTTCTCAAGAATTATAGCCTGATTTGCTTCAACCTTGGCCTGATTGTCTTCGACAGCAGTCTGAAGTGTTTCGATTTCAAGGATTTTTGCATCAATTTCACTCTGGATTTTAACGATGTTTTCCTTTTCGATATTGACCTGCTTAAGAACTTCGTCAATAGCTGCAATATCTGCATTGATGCCGTCGATAAGTCCCTGCTCGAAATCAGTCATGCTGCTGAGGAACTGTGTTCTTGTAAGATAATCTGAGAAATCCTCAGAACAGAGAAGTACTTCAAGAGCAGAAGTTTCACCGTTGATGAAGTTTGCTCTGATAACCTCTTTGAGTTCGTCGTACTTTTCTTCTATCTGAGCTTCTTTCTCAGCAATCTGAGCGTTGTAATCATCGATTTTTACATTAAGCTCTTCAATCTGCTTTGTAAGCTCTTCATTCTGAGCTGTGTATTCGTCGATTTTTGCCTGATATTCGTCAATCTGAGCCTGATAAGCATCAATCTGCTCCTGATACATAGCAACCTGGCTGTCAAGCTCCTGAATATAGGCTTTTACTTCATTGATGTCACCCTTGAGTGCATCAATTTTTTCCTGTGCAGCATCAATTTTTTCTTCGTATTGCTCGATTTTGTCTTTATACTCGTCGATTTTACTGTTCTCTGCAGATGCTGACATCTGATAAGAAAAGATTGCTGTAAAAAGCAGTACAAGTGTCAGCACCAATGACAATATTTTCTTTTTAGTTGAAAACTTAGTCATTTGCAACCACCTTTCCATGCTCTTTAAGATACTTTCCTAATGAAATCAATGAACCTAATGCGCCTGTTACAATACCTGTGACAAGGAATGTAACAATAAGCTGTATTGCGCAGTCAGCAAAGGGTACGATTGTGTTTCCGAGGATGGAGAACATTTCTGCAAGCACCTTTTCTGCTGCAAAATAAAGACCGAATATGAATCCGTATGAAACGAGTGCGGAAATAACACCGATAAGAATACCTTCAACAAGGAAAGGCCAGCGGATAAACCAGTTTGTAGCGCCGACAGCCTTCATGATGCTGATTTCAAGGCTTCTTGAGAACATTGTGATTCTGACAGTGTTTGCAATGATAAACAGAGAAACCAGAAGAAGAATCACAACAACAGTGATGCTTATAAGTCCGACAGAATCCTGAAGTGTTGCGATTTTTGCCGCAAGAGTACCGTTTTCACGGACATGAAGGACATTGTCAAAGCTTGAAATAATATTAACAGTATCACTGAATCTGTCCATGTCACTGACGGTGACCTTGAATGCATTCGGAAGAATGCTGCTATCGATACCGTCAAGCATGCTTGCTGAATTACCCATTGAATACATAACAGAATCGAAAGATTCATCTCGTGAAACGAATACACATTCTTTTACATTTTCAACGCTTGTAATCTGTGTTTCAAGTGTTTTTTCCTGCTCGGGAGTAGCTTCGTCCTGAATAAATACCATGACTACATTCTGCTCACCGACCTTGTCAATAACAGACTGGATGTTGGAATATAAGAGGTACGCACCACCGATGAGTATCATACATGAAAGCATAACCGTGATTGATGCAATAGTCATGAGCTTATGCACCTTTATATTACGGAAACCTTCCTTTGTAAGATAACGGAGATTGAAACGACCTCGGTTCAGCTTGTTTTTACGACTCATTTCCGTCACCTCCGTCTTCTGCATTGTCTTCCTGCACGTCAGCAGGTGCGGAATTTTCATCAGCAACAGCTTCTGTTTCTTCAGCCTTCTTTTTGCGTGCTTCGTTTGAAGCTGTGAATGCAGCAAGAATTGAATTTATTTCTTCGTCGTCAGATACGGAATATGCTGATGTCTTTTTCTTTTCAGCAACTGCTTCTTCGTGAGCAGCAGATATCTCTTCTGCGATATCCTTTACTTCCTGAGATACAGGTATGACTTCTTCCTGCTCGGGAGTGAATTCCTCTTCAGTTGCAGGAATGATATCCTCAAGA
The DNA here is from genome assembly GCA_017549665.1 of Clostridia bacterium. Next base: position 18,692 of record JAFYUD010000109.1, read on the forward strand.
GAAACATCTTCCTGACCGTATGTTGTGATGAAGTTTTCAACATCCTTATACTGGTTGGGAGCATTGTAGAAACCGGCATCTGTTGACGGTGTTTCAGGATTTATAAGTGCGAGAATCTCATCCTTATCATAACCGTCAGCAATAACCTGACCTTCTTTAAGAACAACAATTCTGTGGTCATACTGCTGAACGAGATTGTGAGCATGTGTAACCATGACAATTGTTGTGCCGTTAGCTTTGTTGAGATGGTTCAGCAGATCCATGATTTCAACAGACATAGCGGGGTCGATATTACCTGTAGGCTCGTCTGCGATGATAAGATCTGCGTTGTTTACAAGCGCTCTTGCGATAGCAACACGCTGCTGTTCACCGCCGGAAAGCTCTTTGGGCAGTGAATTTGTTTTTGAGAGAAGACCTACCATACCCAATGCATGGCTGACTCTTTTTCTTACTTCTCTTTCTTTTGTACCCGTAACTCTCAAAGCAAAAGCGACATTATCGTATACCTTCATATCGGGAATGAGTCTGAAATCCTGGAAGACTATACCCATTGTACGACGGAAGTATGGAATGTCACGCTTTTTCATTTTATTAAGATTGAAACCATTGATATTGATGGTGCCTGAGGTCGGGATTTCCTCTCTCATTATAAGCTTGAGGAATGTACTTTTGCCGGCACCTGAAGCACCGACAACAAATACAAATTCACCTTGCTTGATTGAGAGATTCACATTTTTGAGAGCTTCAAATTCTTTGTTATAAGTCTTTGATACTCCGTTGAATTCTACCATAAAGGATCCCTCTTGATTCGAGATGCAAGGGTGAAGTACCTTAGTACTTCACCGGATTAGCATCGAGATATTTTTTAACCATTAGCGCTACTTTGAATACGATAGCATCGTCAAATTCACGCAGGTCAAGACCTGTAAGCTTTCTGATCTTCTCAAGTCTGTAAACAAGAGTATTTCTGTGAACAAAAAGCTTTCTGGATGTTTCAGAAACGTTAAGGTTGTTTTCGAAGAATTTCTGGATTGTGAAAAGTGTTTCGTGGTCAAGACTTTCAATAGAGCCTCTCTTGAAAACCTCCTTGAGGAACATGTCGCAGAGAGTTGTGGGAAGCTGATAGATAAGTCTTGCGATACCGAGATTCTCGTAGCTGACGATAGTCTTTTCTGTGTCAAATACTTTGCCGACTTCAAGAGCAACCTGAGCTTCCTTGAATGAACGTGCAAGGTCCTTGATGCTTGATACAGCAGTACCGATACCTACGAGTGTATGTGTATAGTATTCAGAGCCGAGTGAATCTGCGATTGAACGTGCAAGCTTCTCAAGGTCTCTTGATTCTATGTTAGCTTTTACTTCCTTGACAAGAGCGATGTCTGTCTCGTTGATGTTTACAACGAAATCCTTTGTCTTGTCGGGGAAGAGATTTTGGATAACGTCAAAGATTGAAACTTCACCGGGCTCAGTGATTCTGATGAGAAGCACTGCACGTGTAGTGTCGTTGTTGAAGTGAAGCTCTCTTGCCTTGATGCTGATGTCGCCGGGGAGGATATTGTCCAGCATAACATTCTTGATAAAGTTACCTCTGTCGTACTTTTCGTCATAGTACTGCTTGATGTTGCTGACAGCTACTGCAAGTACACCCACATATTTTTTTGCATTTTCATCTGCGCCGTCTACGAAGATAGCATATTCGGGGCGGATAGGGGAGCCGAAGCTTTTGAATGACATATCGTTAGCAACGGTTACTTCTGAGCCTGCAAATACTTTCTCACCCACGGAAGAATCAAGCACTTCACCGATTCTGCTCAGCTCGCTGCAAGCGATGACTGTTCCTGTTTCATCGATTACACCGATGGGACAATCAACTGAATCCTTCATCTGGTGGATAACACTCTGAAATAATCTGTTTGACATATAAACATCCTCCTGTATTTTCTTTCTTACAATTTTTAAAAATCCTGTCCAAACAATATTTTATGCAATATCACTATTGCCTTACTATACATTTTACACATTTTTCATCGTATTGCAAGAGTTATTAATAAAAAAATCATAAAAAATCGAGAAAAACAGATGTTTAGTGCTAAAAAAGAAAAATAAACTATTGATATTGACCAATATTTTGGGATTGTTTTTGACAAATTGACAGTTGTATATTTTAACGAATAAAAACACGGACTGAAATTCACAGAGTTAACAGTTAATTTTATGTGTCAGAAAAGTATACAACATGCATAAATTGTTGACCTGATTATTTAACAACATGTTAATAAACTTATCAAATTCTGAAAATAATTCAGTGATATAATAAAACTGTAAAATCTGATGTCAAAAATGAGGGTGAGTCCGATGAACCTTGTCTGATAACTGAGAATCTGAATTTTCTTAACTGTAATATTGAGAATTTTACGAATCGTTTTTTTTCAGAGGTGAACGCAATGATTAAAAAGAATGTTAATTATATTTTTACTTCACTGCTGATTATAGCCGCACTTTTCTGTACATTTTTCTTTGTCACAGACACCGGACTTATAGAAACAAGCTTTTTGTCGTATCATGTGACAAGGACATTTGCGATAGCGGCTTCGGAAATACTGCTTACAGCATGTCTCATAGTGATGTGTATACGATCAAAGGCGGCAGTTAAGCAGAAGCCTTATTCACTGGCTGTTTTTCCTGCGGAAATTGTCAGATTGATTGTTGTTACATCAGTCTGGAATTGGTTTGACCGTGGTACGGCAGACGGAATGGTGAAATTCAGGCTTGTTATGAGTGCAGCTTTTGTAATCTGGCTTGCGTGTATTATTGTATTTCTTTACACTGTTCTTAAAAAAACAAATAAGCAGAAAGAATAATTGTCTGACATATTATATATCCCGTGCTTATCGGCACGGGATTTTTTCTTGTACAAGTAATAATTCTTCCGCTGTAATTTCACGGCATTCACCGGGCTGAAGCGCTTCGTCAAGGTCAAGCATGCCCATTTTTATTCTCTTAAGAGAGAGAAGCACGGCATTGCTTGCGCCGATCATTCTTTTGATTTCGTGATATTTACCTTCGTGAAGAATAATTTTATAAACGGGGGTGTCATCATTTTCATAAAGCTCAATCTGTGCAGGCATGAAAACATCCTCACCGCTTGTCATACCGCTGCGGATGCTTTCAAGATAAGTTTCTTCAATTATAACATCAGTCTTTGCAAGATATGTTTTTTCAATATGGTGCTTAGGGGCAAGGATGTTGTGCGCAAAATCACCGTCGTCGGTAATAAGCACAAAGCCTGTTGTATCCTTGTCCAGTCTGCCTGCAGGAAACAGACCGGGGCGCATAAGCTCCTCGGGTACAATATCCACAACAGTCTTTTCCTTCGGGTCACGGCTTGCGCTGACGATCCCCGAGGGCTTGTTCATCATGATATAAACATGCTCCTTGTAAACAAACGGCTCACCGTTAAGCTCGATACTGTCGTTTTCAGTGTCAACCTTGAATGAAGTATTCTTCACTACGGCTCCGTTTATTTTTACACATCCGCCTTTAATAAGCCTTGAAGCATCAGAGCGTGTCATCATGCTCTGTGATGATATGATTTTGTCAAGTCGTTCTTTTTTCATGTGGTAACATCCTTTGTGTTGTTGAAAAGTTCATGCATGAATCCGTCAATTTCAACTGAGCAGATATCTCCGCCGATGACCTTTCCGTTATAAACGAGTAAAGTAAGTCTTATTGAATCGGAATCCTCATATTCGGGATAATCTGTAACAGTGTAAGTCCATCTGCTGACAGTGCAGCCCTGATATTTTTTCAGGTCAAAGCCGCACTTTTTCTGTAATTCGTTGTACTGGTTGTAAACATCGTTGAATTCAGCGGGAATCATTACCTGAGTCACGCTGACGGGCTCGGGATTCACATTTAATCCTGTCTGTGAAATGAAATTCAGTCTATCCTCGTTTGTTTCTGCTGTGTAATCAATATGATTTCCGGCGCTGACACTGTCATCGGTATCAGTCCCTGTATCACGTATGACAAACAGAACTGCAGCGGCAATAAGTACGGCAGCAACGAGAATAAAAAGCTTACCTTTTAACGATTTAAGGGATAATATAAACATAACAGCACCTCGCATAAATACTCATAAAATAGATATGCAAGGTGCTTTAATTTAATTACTTATTCCTGATCTTCGGGGATTTTGACCATCATGTCCTGAAGTCTTGAAAGTGCAAGTCTTACATTTTCCTGACTCTTTGTATAATGCTCAATATCTCTTGTTAAGTACTGGTCACATTCGCTCATGATGCGGATAGCAACTTCGCCTGCGCTTGTACGCATTTCGTATGCCCACTTCTTAGCACTGTTTTCACGTGCGATAGCATCTGAATTTGCTTTGTCAAGCATAGCGTTAGCTTCTGTCTGTGACTCGTTGAGAATCTTGACAGCAGCATCTTTAGCAGCTCTTGTGATTTCATGCTCCTGAGTCATTTCATCAGCTCTTGCCTGAGCGTCGCTGACGATTTTGCTTGCAGTTTCCTGAGCAGCCTGAAGAATTTCTCTTCTCTCAGCAACGATCTTTCTTGCCTGAATTATTTCAGTGGGGATAGATGAGCTGAGCTCTTTGAGACATTCATGAATAGCGTCGCCGTCGATTTTGATTTTTCCGCCGCCGCCGAATGAGGGTTTGCCTTCCTCAAGTATGTCTTCAATTTTTTCAATAATTTCTTCGTAATTCATGATTTTTCCTCCCGGAAGGTTATTTATTTGCGATTGGTAATTTTTTTATTATATCTTTAACAATCTCAGAGGGTACGAAATCAGCGATTTCACCGCCGAGAGTGCAGATTTCCTTGACTGCGCTTGAGCTGAGATACATATATTCAAGGCTTGTTACGAGGAATACAGTATCAACTTCAGGAGCAAGCTGTCTGTTGATAAGAGCCTGCTGGAATTCGTCTTCAAAATCAGAAACAGCTCTGAGACCCTTGACAATGGCAGATGCGCCTGCAATTTTCACATAGTCTGCAAGAAGACCTGTATAAGAGTCAACTGCAACATTGGGAATGTCGGCAACACAACGCTTGATGAAGCTTACTCGCTCGCTGACGGGAAATGTGCCGCCCTTTTTTCTTGGGTTGTATGAAACGAGAACAATGACCTTGTCAAACATTTTTGCGGCACGTCTGATAATATCAAGATGACCGTTTGTTATGGGGTCAAAGCTTCCCGGATAAACAGCAATTCTGTCCATATTGCAGAATCCTTTCATTACTCACCGTCACTGTAGCGGTAAATGGTGAGTCTTGTTTTTGAATACTTATCTGACTTGACGACAGAGTAATTGCCTATCTGATCGGGCAGCTCTTCGTCAGATGCAGTTTCGCATACGATGATTCCGCCGTCATTAAGAACTTTTACAACAAGGGGTAAGGCTTTCTGCGCAAGCTGCTTGTTGTAAGGCGGATCAATAAATACTATATCGAATCTTTCACGTGTGGTTTTAAGGTATGATAATGAATCACCGTTGAATACAGTTGCGTTCTCCTTGAGCTTGCAGTGTTCAAGATTTTCATTCACTACACGTACAGCCTGACGGTTAAGATCAACAAAAACAGCTTTTGCCGCACCTCTGCTGAGAGCTTCAATTCCGAGACTGCCTGAGCCTGCAAAAAGATCAAGAACTGTTCTGCCTTCAATGTCAAACTGAATTGAATTGAAAACTGCACCTTTTACTTTGTCAGAGGTGGGACGGATATCTTCACCCTCAAGTGTCATAAGTCTTCTGCCCTTTGCAGTACCTGTAATAACTCTCATAATTAACTCCAAATATAGTACATATCTTGGTATATTATCGCATTTTATATGGGACGTTGTCAATAGAAAATGCAAAAATTTATAAATAAATTCTGTTTTTATATTAAATCAAGCAGCTCTGACGGGGTATTTATTATGTGCTCAGCACCGCTTGAAACAAGATCTTTTTCGTCTCTGAAGCCCCATGTGACACCTACAGAAACAAGTCCTGCGGCATCAGCTGTGACCATATCAACATCAGAATCACCCACATAAAGAATGTTTTCTTTTTCTGCGCCGAGTATTCCGATTGCTCTTATAACATTATCAGGTGCAGGCTTGAGACGGTCAACACCGTTGTCACCGATAACGACAGTGAATATATCTCCGAAAATTTCGTTACAGAGAATTATTGCTGCCTTTTCGGCTTTGTTTGTAACGACAGCTGTCCTTATATTTCTTTTTGTCAGCTCATCAATCAGCTCAATAATTCCATCGTAGGGCTTCGTCTTGATTCTTGCGTGACATCTGTAATATTCCAGCATTTCAGCAGTGCAGATTTCTGCAGTTTTTTCATCTGTGCCCGAGGGAAGACTTCTTCTTATCAGTGTGGGAACGCCGTTACCAATGAAGCTTCTGATTTCGTCAAGAGTTCTTTCGGGGAAGCCGTGCAGCTTCATTATATGATTTACACTGTCTGCAAGGTCTTCAAGGGTATTGAGCAGTGTTCCGTCAAGGTCAAAAATTATTGTATCTGTCATTTTTTATCAGCTCCGTGATAAAATTCATATATTTTTTCAGCATTTTTTCTGCTGATTCCTTTTACTTTTTCAAGCTCGTCAACAGGAGCTTTTTTTATTGCAGCAGAAGTCCTGAAGTGGGAAAGGAGAGCTTTTGCCTTTTCTTTTCCGATTCCTTCGATATCTGTCAGAGTCATTGCAGTCATTGACTTTGCCTGTTTCTTTCTGTGATATTCAACAGAGAAACGGTGTACCTCCTCCTGAATATCCGAAACGAGTGTGAATGCTCTTCTTCTGTCATTGATAGTGATTTCTCCGCCTGAGGTTGCGATTGCTCTTGTGCGGTGCTTGTTGTCCTTTACCATGCCGAATAAGGGAATATCTGAAAGTCCGAAGGATTCAAGCACGGGACGTACGGCATTTACCTGTCCCATGCCGCCGTCAAGCAGAATAAGGTCAGGCTTCTTACCGAAACCTTCAGCAGGATTTTCGTGCTTTGCTTTTTCGTATTCGTTGAATCTTCTTGTCAGCACTTCTGCCATTGAACGGTAGTCATCCTGTCCTGAGAAGCCTTTGATTTCAAATCTTCTGTATGCAGATTTCAAAGGCTTACCGTTTCTGAAAACAACCATACCTGCCACATTGTCAGCGCCATCAGTGTGAGAAATATCGTATGATTCAATATAATCAGGATGATTTTTAAGACCGAGCAGGGTAGCAAGCTCGTCAATTGCCGCAACGGCTTTACCTGTTTTTCCGATATGCTGTGCCAGCTTTTCAGCCGCATTACCTCTTGCAAGGTCAATAAGACTTGCATTTTCACCCTTTTCGGGAATATATATGCGTACATTTTTTTCTCGCTTCTCGCTCAGCCACATTGTAAGCGCATCAACAGAGTCGATTTCACCGTCAACTGCGATATTTGCAGGTATCGTGTCACGCATGGAATAGTAATCAGCAATCATCTTTTCTCTTACAGCGGGCATTTCGTCAATAACATCCGAAATAAAATATTCGCTGTCAAAAAGTCTGCCCTGAGAAAATCTGAGCACTGAAAGACAAACCTTTGATTCATTTTCGCAGAATGCAAATACATCCTGTTCCTGAGTTTTCAGTGAAACAACATTCTGTTTTGCTCTTGTTTTTTCGATAGCCTGAATAGTGTCCCTGAGAGCTGCAGCTTTTTCAAACTCAAGATTTTCTGCGGCATCCTCCATCTGCTTTCTCAGCTGAGAAAGAATATTGTCATTGCCTCCCGTTATGAATTTTACGGCATTTGCAACAGCTTCGTTATGTGCTTCCTTTGAAATTTTACCGCAACATGGAGCTGCGCACTGCTTTATATAAAAATTGAGACACGGGCGTGAATTTCGTTTTATATCACGGGGAAAAACCTTTCCGCAGGTGGGAAGACGGAAAATACGGCATGCCTCCGTTACGCTTTTTGATACGCAGTCAGAGCTTGTGTAAGGTCCCAGATATTTCGCACCGTCATCAAATTTCTGTTTTTCGCTTGAAAGATTCTTCCAGTCGTCACCTGCAATTTTTATATAGTGATAGCCTTTATCATCCTTCAACAGAATATTATATTTCGGAGTATGCTGCTTTATGAGACTGCATTCAAGCACAAGTGCTTCAAATTCACTTTTTACTATAATGTAGTCAAAGTCATCAACATTCTCCACCATTTTACGGACTTTGATTGTGTGTGCAGAAGGGGAGCCGAAATACTGACTGACCCTGTTTTTCAGAGCCTTGGCTTTACCGATATAAATAATTTTCCCCGTCTTGTCCTTCATTATATAAACACCGGGGGCAAGAGGCAGACGCATCGCCTTACTTCTTAACTGTTTTATTTTATTGTCCATTTGCACAAACCTCCTTTGTTAAAACAAAAACGGTACACCAAATGTCCGGTGTACCGTATATGTGTCTGTGTTATTATTCAGCAAAACCGGATTCAACAAGCTTTGCAAGTGCTTCGACAGCTTCCTGCTCGTCAGTGCCGCCTGCAATGATTCTGATCTGAGTGCCGCCCATGATGCCAAGTGAAAGAACACCTAAAAGGCTCTTTGCGTTAGCTCTGCGCTCTTCTTTTTCAACCCAGATAGAAGACTTGAATTCGTTAGCTTTCTGAATGAAGAATGTTGCAGGACGAGCGTGAAGTCCTACCTGATTCTCAACAACAACATCTTTTACGAACATACGACGATATCTCCCACTTAATAAATTTTATAATTACAATACATATTATACCACAAAGTTTTTTTTCGTCAATAATTTAATACTTATATATTTACCAAAAATCAAATATTCATATGGAATACTAAACCGAGTAAAATTTGAGATTGAAACTTTGTGCATTTTTACAATAATATTTCAGCTTATTTAGGTAAAGAGACTAAAAATAAGCTGAAAAATTGACATATTAAAATAAATTTGGCAGAATATGGAACATTGATTACTTTTTAAGTAAATCAGGCCGTCTTTCTTTTGTGCGTTTTAACGATTGCTCCTGACGCCATTTTTCAATGTTTGCGTGGTGTCCCGAAAGGAGTACATCGGGTACAGGCATATCATTCCACACAGCAGGCTTTGTATACTGAGGATATTCAAGAAGTCCGTTGTAATGGCTTTCTTTTTCCATAGCTTCATCATTTGCAAGTACACCGGGAAGCATACGGGCAATTGAATCAGAGAGTACAAGTGCAGGTAATTCACCGCCTGTAAGCACGTAATCACCGATTGAAATTTCTTCGTCAACGATAGCTTCAATTACTCTTTCGTCAACACCTTCATAGTGACCGCAGAGAATTGCAATGTTTTCAAGCTGTGCAAGCTCTTTAACCTTCTGCTGAGTGAGCACCTTTCCCTGAGGTGACATATATATGAGATGAGGTCTTTTACCGATACTGTCGCATAGTGACATGAAGCAGTCATAAATAGGCTGAGCCTGCATGACCATTCCCATTCCGCCGCCGTAAGGTGTGTCATCAACATTGTTATGCTTGTTTGATGCATAATCCCTTATATTGTGCGAATTGATTTCAATAAGACCTTTTGCAATTGATCTGCCGATAATACTTTCTGAATATACATTTCTGCACATGTCAGGGAAGAGAGTAAGGATATCTATTCTCATTCCTTTTCACCTTCAATAACAACTGCATCGTCGAAAATTCCCTTGAGAGGTCTGATGAATATTGCTGAATTTTCCACATCAACCTTAATTACAACATCTTTGATTGCAGGGATGATGTACTCTTTTTCATTTTTCTCAATGTACCAGATATCGTTAGCACCGGTCTGTGCAACCTCTGTAAGCTGTCCGTAGATGATAGCATTATTATCTGTATCATAAACAGTGCAGCCGATAAGGTCATGAATAAACCAGTCGCCCTTGGCAAGCTTAGCATCGCTTCTGTTCATGAAAAGAGTCTTGTTTCTCAGCTTCTGTGCTTCTTCAACTGTATCGATACCCTCAATCTTGAGTATAACGATATTTCCGTGAGGACGGCAGGAAGTGACTTTAACAGCCTTTTCACCCTTTGCATCAAAGTACAGAGTCTTGAATTTTTTCATGAATTCAGGTGTATCACACCACGGATTCACACGCAATTCACCCCTGATACCGTGAGTTGAGACTATCTGACCGATTTCGAGAAATTGTTTAAGCATAATTCACCTTATATAATGTAATAATAATTAAGAAGTCCATAGCTTCTTTCTCTTGTTGTTACGGATTCCGAAATAAACAGCTGAAACTGCTGCGACAGCAAGGACAGCTATGCAGAAAGCATCTATCCATGTTGTGGATGAGCTTTCGCTTCCGCTTTCGGATGATTCAATTTTCAGACTTGTCCACAGTGAGCTCTGAAGCATCTGTGTCTTCTGTGAAAGACTTCTGAAAACATCTGTATTTTCAATAAGAAATTCAGAGTCAGGATAAATCAGCGGATTTCCGGTGATTTCGGGATCAAGAATTTTCTGAGCCTCAGTGTTGGCAGTTGCATATCCGACAGTTTCTGAGTTCATAGCCGCAATTTCAGGCTCGCACATGAAGTTTATAAATAATTCAGCTTCCTTTTTGTGCTCACTTGATTTCAGTACACACATGGCATCGATGAACATGTTTGTACCTTCTTTGGGAATATAGAATTTTATCTGAGGATTGTTTTCCTGAATAATCAGCGCATCACCTGCGTAATAAGGAGCAATCCATGCTTCTCCGGCTTCCATCTTGTCAAAGATGGCATCCATAACGTAAGCCTGAACAATGTTTTTCTGCTCACTGAGAAGTGCTGCTGCTTCTTCCCATTCTGCACTGTTTTCTGAATTCATAGAGTAGCCTGCCTTTAAAAGTGCAAGACAGAAAGAGTCACGGGGATTGTCAAACATGAGGATTTTGCCTGCATATTTTTCATTCCAGAGAAGGTCGAGACTTTCGTCTGCAACATCAGCCTCGTCAACAAAATCAGAGTTGTAGATAACAACAACAGTACCCCAGAAGTAAGGTACGGAATACTTGTTTTCAGGGTCGTGAGACTGATTTTTGTATGCCTCACCGATGTACTTGTAGTTGGGGATGTTTGAATAATCAAGCTCAGCGAGCATATCTTCATTGATAAGCTTGCTGACCATGTATTCGGAAGGGATTACAATATCATAGCTTGCCGCACCTGAAACGATTTTTGAGTACATCGCCTCGTTGCTGTCGTATGTGGTGTAATTGACCTTGATATTGGGATATTTTTCTTCAAAAAGACCGATAATATTCTGGTCGATATATTCACCCCAGTTGTATACGTTGAGAGTCACTTCTTCATCTTTTGCCGATGCAGTTATGACAAGCGTTATTGCAATGATTATGCAAAGGAGTACTGAAACAAGCTTTTTCATTTCTTAACCCCTTTCTTCTTTGTATCGCTTCTGCTCTGTCTGATGTTGTTGATAAGAAGAAGTACAAGAATCGCAACAAACAGAAGTGTTGAAAGAGCATTGATTTTAGGGGAGTAAGGCTTTTTTGTCATTGAATAGATAGTGACAGAAAGTGTCTGCACTGTTGAGCCTGAGTTGAAATAACTGATGATAAAATCATCAAGTGACAGTGTGAAAGCCATGATCATACCGGTTATGATGCCGGGCTTGATCTGAGGTATAACAACCTTGATGAATGCTTTCGCAGGAGGGCAGCCGAGGTCAAGTGCCGCATTGTATATGTTTGAATCCATACCTCTGATTTTGGGCAGGACTTCAAGTGTTACATAAGGAATGCAGAATGTGACATGTGAAATAAGCAGTGTGCCGAAGCCCATTTCCATAGAATTGAATCTGGAAATGACGAAAACAAAAAGAATCATCATTGAAACTGCAGTAACAATTTCAGGATTGACCATAGGAATATTGTTGACTGCAAGGAATGTTCTCTTTCTCCAGCCTCTTGAGGCATTTATTCCCACTGCAGCCATAGTACCTATAACAGTAGAGATAAGTGCTGCAGCAACAGCAAGAATCAGGGATGTGTAAAGTGAATTCATAATCACTTCGTCCTTGAAAAGCTCCTGATA
>JAFYUD010000110.1 GCA_017549665.1 Clostridia bacterium
ATTTATTTCATTTCTTAACATTTGTATTTCAGCATCAAGGTTGGAGTTTTGACTTTTCAGATGCTGTACATCATCTGAAAGTGTTCCAATCTTGATAGCGCCTATAACAAGTAAGACTGCAAGAAGCAAAATAATTATTCTATTTGTATTAACTGGTTTCTTGTTTTCGTCCATAGTCAAAACCTCCTTGAAATCTCCGTAAAAATGATTACACTTTTACAAAATAATTATATCATATTTATTGCTTGGATTTCAATACACACTATAACAAATGAAAATCTCACGTCTTATATGTTGTAAAAAGCTATACTCTATTAATAGAACTTAATAAAATAATAATTGCCGGGGAGAAGTCCTAGGCAATTGTAATGTTGTAACATCTATGGTATAATTAATTAAACAAAAAAATTAAAGAAAGTGAAGATGTTTCATTGTCATATGAGATAAAAGATGTAAACAAAACTATAATTCTAAATGTTTTGATTGGCGCTGACGAGTCACTTGTTGGTTTAAAAGTAAACAATAGTACGGTTGTTTCAGTTGAATATAATGAGCTACATAAAATTGTCAGCAATGTGTATGGAGCGGCAGAGTATAATAAATTTAATAATGCATTGATATCACATCATGCGTTAACCTCAGATAACAGCAATCTTATTGTGCTCGAAACTATTTGTGATGGTCCATCTGATTATTTAGAACCCGAACTGATTCTTAAAGCTTTTAAGCTGTATCACGGAGCAGATATTTACTCTTGCTATAACATAAACTATTGTTATAAAGACGGAAAGTTGTGTTTTGGAGGATTGGGTAATATGTTAAAATATACTCATGCCATAGGTTTTATTAAACCCGAGTATAGATTAAGTGAGCCCGAAAAAACGGATTTTGAACAGTGGTATTTAACTGCTTTCTCAAAACTTGTTGATACTAACTGTAGTGATAGTTTTAAAGCTATGCTTAGAATGTATGATACATCTTATTTAATTGGTATTTGCGAATCTGAATATATAATGTTGTTCACTGTATTAGAAATGCTTTTTGGTACAGAAGTTACCAAAATTACATCACACATAGCAAAAGGAACATCGAAGCTTATTGGTACCACTGCAAAAGAAAAAAGTTATATCAGAGACCAAATATATAAGTTGTATGATGTAAGGTCAAGGTATGTTCATGACGGCAAAAATATATCTTGTGAAAAATTATTTCAATTAAGAGAAATTGTCCGTAAGGTTTTAATAGGGATTTTTAATAACAACTATCACACAAAGGATAAATCATTGGAGGAGCTGCGAGATAGTCTTTTGTCATCTTAAAGTGCTTGTTTTTTGCTCAAAATATAATATCAATTTTAAGTAATCGTTAAAAGTGATTACATAATACTTGCAGCAAAGAAAAAGGTCTTAAAGTGACAAGATTAACACACCATCTTTTGCCTGTTTGTCGCTCACTTGCTAATATTCTGCTAATTTTCATTAGCAAAACTGCTAATTATCAGAGAAAACTGAGAGTGACTCTGTTAACACAGTAACACCCGCTAACCCTAGTAAAATAAGGGTTTGTGAGGTTTTTCAAACGACAAAAAGAGAACAAAATAACACCTCTTGGGACAAACTCCTAAGGATTAGATGTGGGTTCGATTCCCGCAGGGGGTGCCAGATGCGGCGAGACAAGCTCGCCTAAAAGAAGAAAGAATAAAGAATAAATAAGAAATAAAAATGTTTCCGTTTTCGGTGCCGCTTCTGTATTATTCTTTATTCTTTATTATTTTTTCTTTATTCTTTAAAAAGGAGAATAACGATATGCAGAAAGAAAATCCTTTATTAGATAAATCCCTATTGTTTGCCGCAAGAATAGTCAAACTCAATAAATATCTCACAAAAGAGAAAAAAGAAACAGTTATCGCTAAGCAGATTATCCGCAGTGCGACATCAATAGGTGCAAATGCAAATGAAGCGATTTACGGTCAGAGCAAAGCGGATTTTATAGCAAAACTCCAGATTTCTCTCAAAGAAACCGCAGAAACAGAGTATTGGCTCAGACTTCTGATGTTATCTGACTACATAACCGAAAAAGAAGGCGGATCACTGCTTAATGATTGCCTTGAAATAAAGAAAATTTTAATTTCCACACTCAATACTGCAAAGGAAAGCAAATAATTTAAAGCCGAAAAGCCTTGATTTTTCAAGGTTTTTTATTATTGTAATCTGAAAGCTGAATATGTATTTACAGAAATTAGAAAAAAAGTTATAATTGTTGTAACGTTTTTAAGATTTTTGAATCTGTCAGTTGAAAGGGCGGTGAAAATGTGACTGAATTTGAAAAGGTTTTCAATGAAAACAGGGATTTTATTTTTAAATATCTGATGAAACTTACCCGTGATGTTTCACTTGCCGAAGAGCTGACGCAGGAAACTTTTTTCAGAGCTTACATGAACTATTCTTCACTCAGAGACAAAGAAAAAGTGTCATCATGGCTTTGTAAAATTGCACAGAATACTTACTATGCATGGTACAATGAGCAGAAACGGTTTAAATCGGAAGATGTTTCCGAATCAGTAAGTGATGAGAAGACTGCAGAAGATATTTTTGTTCAGAAAGAGCTTTCTCAGAGGGCTTTGCAGTGTCTGCATGAATTGGATGAACCGTACAAAGAAGTGATTATGCTTTCGGTATTCGGTGGTTTTTCGTTGAAAGATATCAGCTCAATCTTCGGAAAAAGTGAAAGCTGGGCACGTGTTACATTTTACCGTGCAAAACAAAAATTATCAGAAAGAATGAGGCAGAATGATGAATTGTGAAATTATAAAAGATCTGATTCCCTTGTATATTGACGGATGTTGCAGTGATGAAAGTTCAGAAGCTGTAAAAAATCATGTTGAAAATTGCTGTGAGTGCAGTAAACTTATTGAAGAAATGAAAGCGCCTGCTGATATTGTTGCTGTATCGGAAGCACCGAAAACATTCAGTAGAATTAATGATTGGAAGGCATCTGTTCTGCAGTCGGTTTTATTTTTCATTTCATTCGGCCTGATTGCTATCGGAGTTGCCTGTGAATCGGCTACTGCTTATGATAATCCGAGCAACGGTTTGTATGCTGCGAATTTAGCTGTTCCCGCAACAGGTTTTTTGATTTCGTTGACAAATTGGTATTTTGTCAGAATCTATAAGAACAGAAAGGTTTTTTCCAACTGTTCTGCAATAATAACATTCGGAATTACAATCTGCGGTTTTGTGTGGTCATTTTTTCATTATACAAATTATGCGGAATTGTTTGAGGAGTTTTCGGGATACAATTCTGCGGATGTTTTAGCAGTTTTTTTATGTATATGTTTCCTTGGCGGAATCGGAATTTTGCTGACATTTATATTTTGTGTGCTGTCTAAAATTTTATCAAATAAGTATGCTGAAATGTTAGGGAAAGAATGAGGTATCACAATGAGAAAAGCGATAACATTTTTACTGTGTTTACTTTTCACAATGACAATACTTTTTCCTGTTGGTGCTTTGGTGAGTGCTTGTTTTGGATATACATTTGAGCTGACAAGTTTTTTGGCAGTTTCTGTCATTATAGCAGTTATATCTGTATTTACGGTGATTTTCAGTATTATATCAAAGGATAAAATTATCAATAAAGGCATAATAATTTTGTCTTATATTCTTTTTCCGTTGTCTTTTATTAATGCTGTTATTTATATCTTTGAAAGCGGAGAGTTATCTGTTACAATCTGTGTGTTTGTTTCCGCTGTGTGCTGTTTCTGTGTAACAATAAGAAATATTGATTCAAAGGTCGGCAAAATCATTGTTTCTGTTTTGTTTTCTATGATGACAGCATTTTTTATCTTCTTTGCTTTTATGATGCTGACATTCGGAAGCATAGGACAGAATACGGTTATCAAAAACATAGAGTCTCCAAACGGTAATTTTTATGCTCAAGTTATTGATAGCGATCAAGGCGCATTTGGTGGGGATACTCTTGTTAATGTGTATGAAAAACGAGGGATAGATACTTTTATATTCAGACTTAAGGATAAGCCTCAAAGAGTATATCTGGGAGAATGGAGAGAATATGAGAGTATGCATATTAGCTGGAAAGATGATAAATGTTTAGTTATAAATTCTGTTGAATATGAAATAGAATAAAGAAAATAAATAACAACATTGAAATAAAAAGATACTCCACATCAGGCATATACTATTATTGATAAATTCTCACAAGGGGGCGCAATGCCCCCTTATTTTATTTTCACTGTATTCTGACCCTTGATTTCAAATTTTTGTATATGCTATAATATTTATGAAATTCAGAATGCAAGATAATTCCGAATGGATATCGGAACTATCATATTTATCGGCGCAATGATTTTCATTATAACTGCAATTATTATTTTCGGCAGATATTCATATTCAATCTCAAAAAAATATCCCGAAAGCAGTAAATAATTATACGGTTATTTCTGAATGTGACAACAACGAAATTCTCAGTATTACTGTTGATGCTGAAATATATTTCTGTTCTGACACAGGAATGAAAGGCATTCTGACACTGAAAGATAATATAATTTACAGTTTTCAACCTGACAATCAGAACGATGCCGTATATCAAGAAAATGAGGAATAAATATGAGCAAATGGAACTTTTATACAACCGATAATCTGAAGCCGGAGGGATGGCTTCGCCGTCAGCTTACTGTTCAGGCAGAGGGCTTAAGCGGTAATCTCCATAAGATATGGCCTGACATCCGTGACAGCAGATGGATCGGCGGCAACCGTGAAGGATGGGAGCGTGTTCCCTACTGGCTTGACGGTTTTATTCCCCTTGCCTACCTTCTTGAAGACGAGGAAATGATTGCAACAGCAAAGAAATACATTGATGCAATTATTGATTCTCAGGAAGATGACGGCTGGATATGCCCCTGCAAAAAAGGCAGACGTGCCATTTACGACACATGGGCAGTTCAGCTTATCTGCAAAACACTGAAGGTTTATTATGACTGTTCGGGTGACGAACGCATTCCCGATGTTATTTACAGAGTTCTCAGAAACTATTATGACCTGCTCAGAAACGGAAAAATCCGTTTGTTCGGCTGGGGAAAATACAGATGGTTTGAGACATTCATTTCAATCAATTTCATTTACGGAAAATACAACGAAGAGTGGATAAAAGACCTTGCAAAAATAATTAAGGAGCAGGGTTATGATTATAACA
This sequence comes from Clostridia bacterium, assembly GCA_017549665.1. The sequence continues at coordinate 5,212 of JAFYUD010000110.1, forward strand.
ACGCAATTGAAGCATGGAAAAATCCGAGTCACGTTTGGCGCAGAAAAACACACATTGTAAACCTTGCAATGATGCTCAAGAGTGAAGCCGTTTCACATTCAATCCTCGGTGATTCATATACTGACAATGCTGAAAAGCTGCGTACAATTCTTGACAGATACAACGGTACGGCTTTTGAAGGCTTCACGGGTGATGAAGTTCTTTCAGGTATCGATCCGTCAAAGGGCACTGAGCTTTGCGCCATTGTTGAGCAGATGTATTCCTACGAGGAAATTTTTGCCCATACGGGCGACAATAAATGGGCAGAGCGTCTCGAAGTACTTGCATTCAACGCTCTTCCTGCAACACTCAGTGAGGATATGTGGACACATCAGTATGTTCAGCAGGTCAATCAGGTTGCCTGTCAGAAAACTATGATTATGGCTCCCTTCAGCACTAACGGTCCGTATGCTCACACCTTCGGTCTTGAGCCTAATTTCGGCTGTTGCACGGCAAACTTCAATCAGGGCTGGCCGAAATTCGCACTGTCAGCATTCATGCATAAAGACAACACTATAATCAACACTGTTATGCTGCCCTGCGTGCTTGAAGACAAGGATGTCACAATCAGACTTGAAACCGAATATCCCTTTAAAAATAAATCTCATTATTATATTGAAGCTGAAAAGGACTTTGATTTTATAATACGCATACCCTCTTTTGCAAAAAATCTCAGAGTAAACGGTGAGAATGCAGAAGAAAAAGACATTGGAATGAAAATCAAAGCAGGAAAAACAGAAATTGAGCTTGAATTCACAACAACACCTTACCTGAAAACAAGACCGAATGACTTACACGTGCTTCAGATGGGTTCATTGCTTTTCAGTGTGCCTGTCAGCTACGAAAAGAAAATGAGAGAATACACACGATTCGGTGTTGAACGGAAGTTCCCCTACTGCGATTATCAGTTTATCCCCAAAACACCGTGGAATTACGGTTTTGCTGACACTGTTTTCGATGTACAGTACGCTGACGTGGGAGAAATCCCGTTTTCTCAGGACAAGCCGCCCGTGACAATAACAGCAAATCTTCAGCAGATAGATTGGGGACTGAAATTTCCGTACAGATCAATCTGCAGAAAGACGCCAGCATCAACGCTGCCCGTTTCCGATGTGCAGAAAATCAGACTTTACCCCTACGGCTGCGCAAGGCTGAGAATGACAGAAATGCCCCTGCTTGAAAAATAACAGAATTTTCCCGATATTCCGTCAGAATATCGGGATTTTTGTTGCGTCTCTGACAAGGCGTTGACTTGACAAAGTTTATTTTTATGTTATAATTCTATCTGAATGGAGGGATAATTTTTTATGAACAAAAAAGGTCTTACAATCTGGATTATCTCGCTGATTGTACTCTTTCTTTCACTGATACCGTTTTTCTATTTTATGTTTAACCTCTGGGCAAAAAACCTTTATATAACGATTGCAACAGTTGCAACAGGCGCAATACTTCATGTTATTGCAAGAAAAATGCTCACACACAAAAACGGTTACACTGTTTTTCAGGCAAGACAATTTTACAAGCAGTGTCTTGACTGCGGTCTGACTTCTCTGAAGGAATGCAAGCTCAATGCAGATAAAGCAGTTGAAATAGCTCAGAATTATGATTTTTCAAAAAATCTTCAGAAAAAAGATATTTTTGAAATGTACACCATCGGATATGATTTCTGTAACAGAAAGAAAGGATAATAACTCATGTATACTGCGATTCACATTTTATCAATGGTAATTTCCGTCTTATTCAATACATATTACGGCTACAAATTAGGGCTCACAAAGGCAAAGGCTGCTTTATCATCCGCATTTTCACTTGCCCTTCTTTATATGACAATGCTTATCATCCCCTGGGTTGAAAGCGGGTTCAAGGTTTTCGGCGCACAAAATATGGTCAAGACATATGCATTTGCACCCATTATCTTTATTTTTGTATGGCTTGTATTTAAGATCGATTACAGAAAAGTCAGCGACATGCATGCTATCTGGCCCATGATTCTCCACGGTATTTCACATCTTGCCTGTATTCCCGAAGGCTGCTGCGGCGGTTATGAATATCTTGAAGGCACAAAGATGTACAATCTTGCACAGGCTCTTACCGGCACAAACATGATTCCCAACCAGCTTTTCGAGTCAATCGCAGCTCTTATTATTGCGGCTGTCTTCTTCTTTATCGCATGGAAGAAAAAGTTCAATCTTAACGGCAGACTTTTCTATATTATGATTATCGTTTACGGTATCAACAGATTCTGCTGGGAATTCCTCAGAAACAACAACAAGATTGTTGTTTTCGGTAAAATGACAAATGCTGTCAGCGGTGACTTCGGTCTCTCAGACCTTGCATTCTACTGTATCGCAATGATTACTGTAGGTATCGCATTCCTTGTTGCATTCCACATTATCGACAAGAAAAAGGCTGCAGCAGAAGCAAAAGCTTAAAATTATTTTTCCGGTGTACCTGACGGTATGCCGGATTTTTTTTGCATTATTAAAAAAGTTATGTTATAATGATTTCATTACCTGCTACGGAGGGTTATAAAATGAAAATAAAGAAAAGATTCACCGGTTCAGATTATACAATTCCCACACTTGACCTGAGTGTACTGCCCGAAAATCTCAGAGGCACCCGTTTTGAATATCTCTATGAATTATCTGTCGTTGACAACTCAAGAAATTATATGGCGCATCCTGACAGTGTGCTTCTGAAAAACGGCAATATTCTCACTTTATACCCTGCAGGTCACGGAAAGGGTGCAGTGCAGAATAAAATAAGCACTGACAACGGCGTATCATGGTCTTCTGAGCTTGAAAACACTCCCGGAAGCTGGGTACATTCACTTGAAACACCCACTGTTTACCGTCTTGAGTTTTCTGACGGCACAGCTGATAAGCTTATAATGATTTCAGCAAATGCAAAATGGCCCGGCACCGACACTCCCGGAGGCTTCAACTGCTCAGTTTCCGTTGACGAAGGGCAGACATGGTCAGAATTTGAACGTTTCTACGATAACGACAGTGAATACCCTGTAATCCCCATTGTTGCAATGGCAAGTCTTACAAGGCTGAAGGAAAACGGTGAATTCGTCGATAAATGGATGGGATTTTTCCACGACAGCAATTTTTATAACTACAAATCAATTCTCACCTTTGACGAAAACGGCAATGTGTGCTGGAGCAGACCTGAAAAATATTTCTCTGCTCACCGCAAGGCTGAAATCAAAGCAAATATGTGCGAGGTGGAAGTGATCCGCTCTGACATGGGTAAGGGGGATGAGCTTTGTCTTATCTGCAGAAGCAACTCAAAGCAGATAAATTCACTCATTTCATTCTCATGTGATGAAGGAAAAACATGGTCTTCTCCCGTTGAAGCACCTGCAGCACTCAACGGTGAAAGACACAAGGCTGATTACACCCCCGACGGCAGACTTTTTATAACATTCCGTTCAATCGAGAGAGGCAGAAAAGCAAAAGCTCATGCAAAGCCTGAAACAACCGGCGGATGGATAAGTGAAGGACTTATCGGCTGGGTCGGTACTTATGACGACCTGAAAAACGGCAATGAAGGTCAGTACAGAATCAAAATTGCCCACATTTATACAGATGAGCAGACTGAGCCTGAATACTACGCAGAAGCAGATACGGGCTACAACGGAAATGTTGTTCTTGCTGACGGTACAATCGTCACCTGCAGCTACGGTAAATTCAGTCCGTCTGAGCTGACAACCGACGGTGTTGAAAAATTAAAAACATACATCTGCTCAAAGAGAATCAGACTCACAGACACTGACGAGCTGGTAAAAAATATGTAAATCCAAAAGACATCCGACGGATGTCTTTTTTCTTTTTTCTGAAAGTATTTTATTGACATACAAAAAATGTTGTGTTAAAATAAACCTGAAATTAAACCACGGTTCATTTTGAATCAAAAAAAAGGAAGTGATGTGTTGGCAAACATCAGAAGTGAAGCCGCAACATTGGAATTACACAGAAAAATTCTGACAGCTGCCACTGAACTTTTTATAAAAAAAGGCTTTGAGCGTACAACAATCGCAGACATTGCAAAAATCTCGGCAATCCCAAAAAGCAAAATTCTTTACGAAATGAACAGCAAGGAAGAAATTCTTGTTCATCTTGTTGACAAATTTCTTGACGGTGTAACGGAAGCATCTGATGCTGTTTCAACAAAACTTACCGATGACAAACTTCTGATTTTTATGGCAAATGAAGTGTTGCAGATTTACATGGCAGAAATGAGCGAGGATATGCGAAATCTCTATCTTGCAGCATATTCAATGCCAAAGACAAGCGAAGCGGTGCTCAGACGAAGGTCAGAAATGCTTTTTGAAAAATTCGGCTATTTATTTCCGTCTTTTGCGCTCAAGGATTATTATGAGCTTGAAATTGCAACAATGGGCATAATGCGGGCTTATATGTCAGTGCCTTGCGATATGTATTTTACTATCGAAGCGAAGATTGACAGACTTATTTCAACAATGCTTAAAATCTATGACGTTGATGAAGCAACCATAATCCGCACACGTGAATTCATCAGTAAAATCAACTTTGAAGAAATTGCAAACAAGGCAGTCGCAGACGTTTTCAAAGACCTTGAAATCAAATCCGCAAAAAAACATTAAAAAAAATACCTATGGAGGTAATCTTATGTCAACAAAGAAAATTCTCGCATTTATCCTTTCTCTGGCAATGCTCCTTTCACTCACTTCAGTTGCAGCAATTGCAGCTGAAAACACAATCGAGCCTTACACTGTTATTTCAGTAACAGCATCACAGGAAAACAATCCTGTTTTTACTTTCACTCCCGACGAAACAAAAACATATGTCGTAACATCATACGCTCCTGACGATGTTGACCCCTACTGCAGCATTGATTCATTGAATGAAAGCTACTTTATTGATGACTCAATTGATTCAACAAACTTTGCCGAAAAGTATGTTTTTGAAGCAGGCGTTGAATATACTCTGACTATCGGAACATATTCAGACGAAGACGCAACATTTGATATCGCTCTTGAATGCAGCCACGCATGGGATGATGACACATGCACATATTGCGGCACTGTATGTAAACACGAAACAGAGGGCACAAGATTCCTTACCTGCAGCTGCGGTGCTGTATCAGTGACAAAAGAAATCAAGCTCGGTGACACAGTTATCAGACAGGCAGAAGGCTTTTCTTCCATCGTTGTAAAATTCATACCCGATGAAGACGTAGCTGCCATTCTTTACAGTGATGTTTTTAACGATGAAGGTCAATATGACGTAAGAGCTTCTATCTTCGACGCAGCAGGCAATCAGCTTGCAGAAAAAGATGATTTCAATGATTCATATGATTTTGTTATCTGGTATGAATTTGAAGCAGGAGAAACATATTTCTTTGAAATCGTTTCATATTATGAGGATCTTCTTGTTGAATTCTCATTTGTAAAGGCTGTTCACACTGTTGACGATGAAGAGCATCCCGTCATTTACACTGAACACACAGACGGTACTTGTCAGGAAATGTGCTACACAGAAGGCATCTACTGTGCTGACTGCGATGAATATCTTGCAGGTCACAATGAAGACGGTCTCGGCTTCTGTCAGGACGATGACTGTGATTTCTACTGCGACATCTGCGATGAGTATCTTGGTGATGAAGATATCGATGACGACAATGATACAACTGACGATACAGAAAATGGTAATGAAGCAGAAGACGGTATTATCGGTCAGCTGAGAAACATTTTCAACCGTATCATTGCTTACTTTGTAAAATTCCTTTCATTGTTTCTTTGATAAATAAGCAGGCAAAAAGCCTGATATTCTTTTAACATCAGACAGCTTAAATAAAGCACATATTTTCCGAAAGGAGAAAAACTCATGAAAAAAATATTAAAGAAAACTTTATCAATTATCCTTGCAATCTTAATGGTTGTGACTATGATTCCTATGGCAGTTTTGCCTGCAAGTGCGGCTGAAAATCTCGACCATAATATTAAGGTTGAGATAGTTGACTGGACTGTTTATGATGCAGGTCAGGTTATCGGTCAGTTTAATGCGGCTAAGCACGGTGATGCATTTTATGATGTGTCATTTACACAA
>JAFYUD010000007.1 GCA_017549665.1 Clostridia bacterium
AAGAGCTTGAAAAACCGTTTATCGTTCTTCTGAACTGCATGTACCCTGAATCTCCTGCCGCAACCGAAATGAGCATTGCACTTTCTGAAAAATATTCCGTGCCAGTGCTGCCCGTAAACTGCATTGACATCACCGAAGAAAAAATCAGGGAGATTCTTCGTCAGGTGCTTATGGAATTCCCCGTGCGTCAGGTTTCCGTACATGTGCCGTCGTGGCTGAGGTCACTTGATAAAGAGCATGAGGTAAAAAAAGGACTTATAAATGCAGTAAAGACCAATGCTTCCGAGCTTAAATGTATACGTAATATAAATGAAATGTGTGCACAGCTGTCAGAGCTTGAATATGTGACAGCTGCAAATGTGAAGGATATATGCCTTGGTGACGGAAAGGCGGATATCAGAGCAGATATTTCAAATTCGGTGTTTTATGAAATTGTTTCTGCCGTCAGCGGTGTTGATGTGCGCTCGGAAGCACAGCTTATTGATACGCTTACACAGTTGTCACAGATAAGTGCAAGGTATTCAAAAATCAGGTCTGCTCTTGACGAAGTGGAAGCTACGGGATACGGCATCGTTATGCCTGATATTGATGAGCTGACACTTGAAGAGCCGGAAATTATGAAGCAGGGCGGGAAGTATGGAGTCAGACTGAAAGCCTCGGCTCCGTCAATCCACATGATGAAAGCCACAATAAATACTGAAGTTGCGCCAATTGTAGGGTCAGAAAGTCAGTCTGAAGACCTTGTGAAATATCTTCTCAATGAATTTCAGGAAAGTCCTGCTAAAATATGGCAGTCAAATATTTTCGGAAAATCCCTTGATGACCTGGTCAATGAAGGACTTAAAAACAAGCTTTATCACATGCCCACAGAGGCAAGGATGAAGCTGCAGCAGACTCTCGAACGAATCATAAATGAAGGCTGCAGCGGCTTGTTGTGCATCATAATATAAAAAATAACGGGACTGATGACAGTCCCGTCTTTTGTGGTTGATTTATTTTTTAGGCTTTTTTACCTTGTTGAGCATTGTGTTTATTTCAAGAATCTGATCCTTTGTGAACTTGCCGCCCAGCATTGAGAATACACGCTTGACGGTAAAGCCTGCAGCAAGACCGTAAACATTCTTTATCATGCCTGCATTAAGCTTGAAGCCTGCAACCTCGAAGCCGCCTACGGACTTTTTCTTGCCCTTGCCGTCTTCGCTCTTCTTGTCTGAGCCGCCGGAGAATGCACTCTTGAGCTTAAGGAGAATCTTCACCATTGCGATTTTACCGCCGAGAGTAGCCATGATATCACCGATTGTGTCGTTGATGGAGAATCTTCCGTCGGGCATGGTAATATCAAACCAGTTGATGACTTCGCCCTCTTCTTTCATGATGTAAGCTTCATTGGGAGTGTCAACCTTGCGGATGTTTGCAGTGTCCTCAAGGTCACCTGCTTTTGCAGTAAGGACTGTTTCGCCTTCATTCTTTACTTCAAAGTAGAAGAAGGGATACTTACCCTTTGTCTGCTTGCCTACGCTTACACCGTTTGCGAAAAGCTCAACCTCGCTGCAGTTTGAGTAAACTGTAACCTTTGTTACGTCTTCAACTCTGTCAACATAACGCTTTGCGCAGATGTGTACCATAGGCTCGGGATTGAGCCATGCCTTGTATGCATAGAAGGCATCCTTCTTGTACTTTCTGTCGAAAGTTACAAGACCCTTGTGATTCATGCCGTTTTCGCCGCCCTCTGCACGTGCATCAGCAGCAAAGTCAAACATATTCCATACGTGAGTTGCCCAGAGATAGGGACGCTCTGCAATCTGCTTGATAAGCTCTTCGTGGTAATATGCCTGATATTCTTCAGTATAGTCACCCTGAGTGGGAGTAGATGTGTGCCAGTCAAGAGCTTCACAGCCGTACTCACTCAGACCAATGGGCTTCTTGGGATATTTCTTGTGGAAATCATCAAACCAGGGGCCGTTCATATCTGTATTTCCGCCGTACCAGCCGAAATAGTGGTTGTATGAAAGCACGTCGCTGATATGGACGTATTCTGAATCAATTGAACACATTGTAACAGAAGCAATTGTTGTAAGACGGGTCTTGTCCATCTTGTGGCAAAGCTCGTTAAGCTTCTTGTGATTTCTGATAAGATCAGGGTCTGATGCGCCGGCAATTGTAATCTCGTTTGAAAGACCCCATACAACGATTGAAGGATGATTGTAATTCTGTACAATAAGCTCCTTCATCTGAGAAACTGTGTTTTCGTAGCCGTTGGGCATATGTCTTGAAATATAGGGGATTTCTGCCCAGAGTACAAGACCTGCTTCGTCACAAAGGTCATAAAAAACCTGTGAATGCTGATAGTGCGCAAGTCTTATTGTGTTTGAGCCTGTTTCAAGAATAAGCTCAATATCTTCCTTGTGATGCTCGGGAAGAAGAGCATTACCGATTTCAGGTCTGTCCTGATGACGGGAAACACCACGGAGAGGATATTCTCTGCCGTTGAGGATGAAGCCCTTGTCAGGATCGATTGAAAATGTACGGCAGCCGAAGCGTGTTGAAACCTGATCAACTTCCTTACCGTCACAGATAAGTGTAGCCTTTGCAGTGTAAAGATAAGGATCCTTAAGACCGTCCCAGAGATGGACATTCTCAATCTTTATCTTTGCTTCATCATCGCCCTTTTCTTCTGCAGTTGCGATAACCTCACCGTCAGCAATGATTTCATATTTTACAGTACAGTTGTCATCATCCCTGATAAAAGTCTTTATCTCAACGATTGCGTCTGCACCCTTGATTTCGGGAGTGACCATAATGGAGGGTGAGCCGTAATAATCAAGATCAAAGTGATTTTCACTGACACCTATAACGCTTACATCACGGTAGATACCGCCGTAGAATGTAAAGTCTGCGTTCTGGGGATAAACTCTGTCGTTGGGTGAATTGTCAACCGCAACAGCAAGAAGGTTTGTGTCCTTTATATCTCTGATTTCGACTCTGAATGTTGAATATCCGCCGTCGTGCTTTGTAATGCTTTTTCCGTTCCAGAAAACCTCGCAGGAGGAGTTTACACCGTCAAACTGAAGGTATTTTACAGCACCCTCAGGAAGCTCGGATGCACTGATTTCCTTAGCAAACCAGCATGTGTCTCTGTAATAGTCGTTGCCGCCGTCCTGACCGTCATTACCGTTCCATGTGTAGGGCAGATTGAGTGCAGTCCAGTCTGTGGGTGTTGCAGCGGGAGCAGTTTTTGCATCTTTTGAGAAAAACCAGCCGCTGTTGATGATTTTGATATCTCTCATAATGGCCTCCGAATTCTATATTTATATACATTATATATTATAATTGAAATTGCATGAAAATTCAACAGAAAATTTTAAACAGAGAAGAGAATATATAAATAAGTATATCCTTCTTTTTTAAGATTCTTTCACAGCTATCATAATTTTTCCTCAGTTACAATATCCTTCTCATTGACTTTGAAAATTCATTTTGATATACTTTGATTAAAGGAAAAGGTGAAGTATTATGGATATTCTTATGAAAATGTTCACAAAGCTCTGGGAGAATACCGAGAAGGCAGACAATGCACGTCTTGCCACTCAGACCGCTCCTGAGGGAATAACAGAAATAAATAATATTGCTTACATAGATGACGGAAACAGATATCATCTTCTTGATTTGTATTATCCTGAAAATGCGACAGGTAAGCTGCCCGTTATAATTGATATCCACGGCGGCGGCTGGATGTATGCTGACAAGGAGCTTAACAAGATCTTCTGTCTGAATATGGCAAAGCGTGGTTTTGCTGTGTTCAATATCAGCTATCGTCTTGTGCCCGAGGTTACTGTCAATGAACAGCTTTCCGACTGTGCGTATGCACTTAAATGGATAAGTGAAAACGGATGTAATTATCCTGTGTGCGATATGGATAATGTCATGCTTGCAGGTGACTCTGCAGGCGGTCAGCTGTCTGTATATTCTGCATTGCTTATGTCGTCAGCAGAATTGAGAAAAATATTCGGCACTCCGGATTATAATCTCAATCTCAGATCACTTACCCTCATTTCTCCCGTTGCCTATATGAATCAGAAGGGGTACATGGGTGTTTACACAAACAGAATGTGGGGCAAGGATTATAAGAAAAAGAATACATATAAATATATGAATCTTGATGTAATGCTCGTAAAGGGAAAGCTTCCTCCCGTATATCTTGTCACAAGCAGCGGAGATTTTCTTGCGCTTAAGCAGACACGCAAAGCTGCAGAGGATATGAGCAGATATGTCAGCGATGTGAAGCTCACCGACTTTGAGAAGTTTGAGGGTGAGGATCTGCCGCATGTTTTCTGTGTCCTTGAACCGGAGAGTAAGGCGGGAAGTATGGTTATTGATGAATACATATCATTCTTCATGAAGCATACAACAGATTTCGCAAATAAGTAACAGTAAGTCCGGCACCGTAAAAAGTGCCGGATTTTTGTATCAGAAAAAGGCAAAAAAACTTTTTTAAAAAAAATCAAAAAAAATTAAAAAAAGGTATTGACATTTGAAAAAGAATCTGTTATATTATTAGAGCCGCAAGGGTAATGGGAGCATAGCTCAGCTGGGAGAGCATCTGCCTTACAAGCAGAGGGTC
>JAFYUD010000008.1 GCA_017549665.1 Clostridia bacterium
GATGCAGATGCGCTTAACGTTATTGCAGGAAATACCGACATTCTCAGAAATGCCGGCTCCGATATAATCATAACTCCTCACCCCGGTGAAATGAGCAGACTGACAAAAAAATCCGTTGCCGAAATCGAAAGCAACAGAATAGATACAGCAGCTGAATTTGCAAAGGAATACGGTGTAACCGTGCTTCTCAAGGGCGCAAACACAGTTATTGCAGACAAAGACGGCAGAATATGCATCAACGCAACAGGCAACCCCTCAATGGCAAGAGGAGGAAGCGGTGACGTACTGACAGGCATTGTCGCTGCACTTGTGACACAGACCGAGGACACCTTTACAGCTGCATGCACAGGCGCATACATTCACGGTCTTGCAGGTGATTATGTAACAGAAAAATACGGCAGTCTTGCCGCCACACCCTCAAGAATTATCAGCAATCTTCACTGCGCAATCAAATAAATTTCAATTCATTGTATATCCTTGGTTGTAAACGGCAAAAATACTACTGCCGGTAATCTTACAACGGAGGAAGTAAAATGAACATCAAACGAGGAGATATATTTTATGCTGATCTGAGTCCTGTCATCGGCAGTGAGCAGGGCGGAATCCGTCCCGTTCTTATCGTACAGAATGACGTGGGAAACAAATACAGCCCCACCGTAATTGCGGCGGCAATTACCAGCAGAAAATTCAAAACAAGCCTCCCGACCCACATCAGCGTACATGCCGACGAATGCGGACTTGCAAAAGATTCGATCGTGCTTCTCGAACAGGTCAGAACACTTGACAAAACAAGACTCAGAGAAAGAATGGGAAGCCTCGACGAGGACGAAATGTCAAAAATCAACCACGCCCTATCCGTCAGCTTCGGTCTGAGCTTTACTTAAACAAAAAATAAAACTCCGTTCGTCTGAACGGAGCTTTTTTTGATTATTCTTATTTACCGCTGCCGCCGAATGCTGACATTGCGAGCATAAGTGTTGTGATGTTTCCTTCTTTACAGTTCTTGATTGTGAGGAACTTTGAAGGAATTGATGAAGTGAGCTTTGTTACTGCGATTTCTGAAGCAACAGCACCGTCTGCATCCTTTGAAATGATGTATTTTACATCACCCTTTGAATTGAGATAGAAGCATAATGAGTAGCCTTCTTCATCTGTGAATGTGTATACATCGTACTCATCATCGTCGTATTCTTCTGTTGTAAGAACAGGAGCCTTGTAATCAGAAAGTGTGCCGAATGTGAGCTGACCTACAACCTCTTCAATATCAAGGTCAAGCTCTACGCCCATGTTGTCTGCAAGCTCTTTCATGTTAAGGTAATATGTCTTTCCGCCGTAGGGGAACTTGAGGTAAACCTTGTCACCGTCTGCAAAAACAGACATTTCGAAGCCGTCCATTGTCATTGAAGCTTCCATTTTCTTGTCCTTACGTGCAAGCCTGATTGTAGACTCTGTGCCGTCACCTGACATGTCACATTCAAGATAGAACTTGCCGTCGAAGAATGACTGGATGGGTTCGGGAATTTCAGTTACAACAACACCCGTAGTTGTTTCAGCTTCAGTTGTTGTCTCTGCCTCTGTTGTTGTTTCAGCTTCTGTTGTAGTCTCAGCCTCTGTTGTTGTTTCTGCCTCAGTAGTTGTCTCAGCTTCTGTTGTGATTTCAGGAAGAGTCTCAAGACCTGCAGCAGCTCTGAGGATTTTTCTTGCATCAGAAGCAGTGATCTTACCGTCGCCTGTGATATCAGCAACAATCATCTTTTCTGCATCCATAACGTCAAGACCTGCAGCTACACGAAGAACCTTACGTGCGTCAGAAGCAGTAACCTTGCCGTCACCTGAAATGTCACCGGCAATAAGCTTTGCAGCTGAACCCATGACAGAAACAGCAGAAAGAATAGTAATGATTGTCAATAAAAAAGCAATGATTTTCTTGTTCATTTCATTGATTTCCTTTCAGAAAATGTTATTTGTAATCATTATAACACAAACTTATCAAATTTACAATGCATAATTTGCATGAAATTTTTTTCTTTCCCTTGCATTGGAGGATGTGCTGTGATATTATATATTAGATATAATATAATAGGAGGCTGTTATGAGTTACAATCCTGTTATCATAATTCCCGGTATCGGTCAGTCGAAGGTTATTCTTGCTGACAATGACGGCAATAAAATCAAAAACGCATGGCCTGTGGAAATCGATACAAAGGCAGTTGTCGAAGAGCTTAAGGGCTCTCTGATGAAGATGATGCTTTTCCGCAAGGATGCAGGTTTTTCTGACAAAATCGCAGCAATTGCTCATGATGCGTGCGAGCCGCTGTCTCTTAACAGTGACGGCTCAAAGAAAAACAATGCCATCCCTGTTTCCTACAGCAGAAGCGTTGCTGAATGTAACGAAAACGACAAGAAATTCATATATAAAATGATTCCCATGGAAGCGCTGGGTGAAAAAATCGGAGAGGACAGACTTTTCTATTTCGCATATGACCCGTTCGGTGATGCTTATGACATTGCTCAGAAGCTGGATGCTTTCGTATCATCCGTAAGAGAACAGACAGGCAGTGAAAAAGTCAATTTCATCTGCGTAAGTCTGGGCGGTGTTGTACTCAGGGCATATCTTGACCTTTCCGGCAGAAAAAATCAGATCGGAAAAGTGGTCAACGTTGTATCTGCACTTGACGGCTCATCACTGATTGCCGACATTTTTGAAGACAGACTTCTTCTCGACAATCCCGCTTCCCTGCTCACTTCACTGGGCGGAAAGGCCGCTTCAATGGCATCAATGGTAAGTATGCTTCCCGAGGAAGTTATCAGAAACACTATTGACAAAACTCTCAGGGAATTAAAGGATAATTTAATTCTCAGATGTACAATGATGTGGGGCAGTATCCCCGTAAAGCGCTTTGATGCGATTTTTGCAAGATATCAGAACATGGACAGCGCACTGAAAGAAAAGGTTGTCCGTCTTTATGAATTCTCGAAAAATTTTGCAGCTGAAGCCGGAAAGCTTGCAGCTGACGGCATGGAATTTTACCAGATATGCGGCTGCGGAAACACCATTTTCCCCGTCTGTCAGTCTGCAGATGTACCTGCTGACGGCATGGTGGATGTTTCATCTGCTTCATTGGGCGCAACAGTCACAGCAGATGCAAAACCCGATATTTCAACCTGTGCATTCCCCGGAAGCACATGGTTTTTCAACAAAATGGGCCACGAGGATGCGGCATACAACGATGTATTGCTTTCACTTGTGAAGGATATTCTCACTGACGGTGATACTGAAGCATATCCCGCATTCAACGGCACAAGAAACATCCGTAAGCTCCGTTACAGCCTGATTCCCGATGCAAAAAAGGCTGTTGCCGAGGGCAGAAATGTTTCTCAGCTGACGAAAGCAATCGAGGATTACGAGGCTATGCTTTCTCAGACTGTTATTACAGATGACAACAATGTTAAAGAGCTTGAAAGCAGAATCAAATCTCTGCTTGACAAAGCCTGATAGGAGGAATATGCATAATGTCCGAAATGGAATATGCAATCAAAGTCAGAAATCTGAACAAATCATACGTCAAAGGCAGACAGATTCTCAAGGACGTATCATTTGACATTCCTGCCGGTAAAATCGTAGGTCTTCTCGGCCCTAACGGTTGCGGCAAGACCACACTCCTGAAGATTCTTTCAGGATGCATCCACGATTACGAGGGAAAAATCATCATCAACGGCAATGCTCCCGGCGTGCTGACAAAGGCAACTACTGCTTTCCTGCCCGACACTACATATCTTGCCGAGCATTTCAGAACAATTGACGCCATTGACTATTTCAACGATTTCTTCTACGATTTCGACAGAAACAAGGCAATGGAGTTTGTTGATCGTTTCAATCTTGACCCCAAGCAGAAAATCAAGACTATGTCAAAGGGTATGCAGGAAAAAGTGCAGCTTCTTCTTGTCATGTCAAGACAGGCAAGACTTTATCTTCTTGACGAGCCTCTCGGCGGTGTTGACCCTGCGGCAAGAGAAAGCATTCTCAACGTTATTATGGACAATTACGCACAGAAATCAACTCTGATGCTTTCAACCCACATGGTAAATGACCTTGAAGCAAGCTTCAACCATGTGCTTATCCTCGGTCACGGAAAGGTGCTCGTAAACACCTCTGTTGACAATGTCAGAAAGAGTGGAAAATCTCTTGAGGAAGTATTTAAGGAGGTTATCGGCAATGATTGGGAAGTTGATTAAAAATGATCTCAAAGCAGGCATCAGAATAATGGGTAACATTTACCTTGCTGCCGCAATCGCAATAGGCGCAATGTTATTCTCTGCCCTTTTCAATAACGGAATTCTCAAATTCCTCTGCTCTGCCGCAGTTATCGGAATCACACTCGTTGCAGTTGTTGTTACATTTGCATCTGTTGTTTTCGGTACAAACAAGAGTCTTTTCGGCAGAGAGGGTTATCTCACACAGACACTGCCCGTAAGAACAAGCTCACTTATTTTTTCAAAGTGGCTTTCATCATCAATCTGGGTTATTCTCAGCTACACTCTTGCAGCCGTTGCAATCGTAGGCGTTTTCGTTTACTGGACAATGGAAAATCAGGAGGGCGCTGAAATCTACGAAATGATATACTCCTTCGCACAGAGCTTCGGCATCGGCGCAGAAAAGGTATACAAAAGCTACTTTGCAATCAGTGCTGTAATCGGTCTTTTCAATGCGTGTATCTTCGTTATGTTCATAATGTTTTCAATCACGCTTTCAAACATCAATCCCTTCCACAAGTTAGGCTCATTCGGTGTTATCCTTTACCTTGCAGCCACGATTCTGATTATTCAGGGCGCATCAAACGGACTTGAAAAGCTCTGTGATATCTCACTTGTAATCACAGAATCAGGCATGACAATGACCGTTGACTCAATGAAAATTGCAGAAGCGCTGGCAACAGGCGGAGCTGTAATAGGCTTCACGGGTGTATATTTCAAGGTAATCGTAACTGTATTCCTTTACATTCTCACCGTCCAGCTTACAGAAAACAAAATAAATCTGAAGTGATATTATGCAGATAATTGATATTTCAAAAGATATAGCAAACTGTGAAATCTACCCCGGAGACCCTGAGGTCAGATTCGAAGTCATCAGCAACCTCGCAAACGGTGACATCTGCAATCTGTCGGCAATCTATACGGGACTTCACAACGGCACTCATGCCGATGCACCGTTGCATTTCATCCGTGACGGCGAGTCAATCGAAAAGGCTGACCTGAATGTATTTATAGGCGAATGTTATGTGGTCGAAGCGCCCGAAGGACCGATTACCGGTGAATTTATAAACAATCATTTCCCCGAAAAGGCAAAGCGTATTCTTGTAAAATCAAACGGTAAGGCATGGTTTATGGAAAGTGCCGCAGAAGAAATTGCATTCAGCGGTGTAAAGCTTATCGGCACGGATGCCCTTTCGGTAGGCACTCACGGTATGCAGACCGAAACGCATGTGGCATTTCTGAGAGAAAATGTGGCTATCCTCGAAAATCTCGACCTGTCACAGGTAAAAGAGGGAAAATATTTCCTTCTTGCACAGCCACTTAAAATCAGCGGTGTGGAAGCCGCCCCCGTAAGAGCAGTGCTTCTGGGAGACATGATTTTCTGGAGCGGTACAAAATTATAAAATGAAAGACGGAAGAATTTCTCTTCCGTCTTTTTTATTGCATTCTGATTGTATAAACCTTTTCGTTTTTGCCGTTGCTGTCTGCACGGTAAACATCGATTGAATCCTTGCCGAATTCAAATCCTGCACATGCGAAATAATCATCCTTCTTCTCAGTGCCGATAACCATTGTGCAGGGCTGACCTCTGTGGTCAAATTTTGACCCCTGCTCACTTATATCAAACTTATGAGTGTGACCGCATATCATCACGTCAGGTCTGACATTTTCTTTCAGAAGCTTCGACCAATATGTAAAAAGCTCATCCTCGACATCAAACGGAGGCTGAATTCTGAATGAAAACGGATTATGACAGATTACAAGTCTGTGAGTGACACCTTCTGCAAGATATTCATTTTCCGCATTTTTAACAACATTTTCAAGAAATGCCGTCTGCTTTTCACGGAAGAAATGACAGCATACAGTGCCGCCGTATTCCTCATGATCATCAGGCTTGTCCTCACCGCAGTCAAGCACAATTCCCCATATACTTCCAAGACGGAAGGTGTAATAAGTCTTACCGTTGAGATTGGGGGTGTAATCTGCAATCTTCTCTGCGTAAAGACCTCGCAGATCGTGATTTCCCCTTGCAAAAACTACGGGAATATTGCCGTGGGTAATCTGTGAGCAGATTTCGTAAATAGTACGGAAATATCTCGGATGACCGCTGTGATTGGGGATATCACCGTTAAGAATCAGAAAATCCATTTCACCGAAAGCCTTTGCCGCTTTCACGGGGCTTTCAACCTGATTGTGCGTATCGGAAATATGATACGCTCTGGGATTTTCTGTCCTGACAGGTCTGAACTTGAATGTCACCTGAGTTTCAGGCTTCAGAAGAGGGAAATAAGGCTTGCGCCAGATAATCTTTCTTTCACAGATTGTATACTCCCCTGCCTTGTCAAGCTCTTTTGCAGGCACGCAAATACGGTGGATTTTCTCCAATGAACGGATTATACCGTTTGAGTCATCAAAGTAATCCTTGCCGTTGACCTTTGCCCACATAAGTGACCGACGGGCAACGGGCACCATTATCTGATATTCGTCACCCACTGCAAAAACAGCAGGTGACGGCATTTTTTTACCGAACATTATGCATCAACCTTTTCAGTCAGCGAGAAGCTCGTTGATTTCCTTACGCTTTGCAAGAAGCCATGCCTCATCCTTGGGATAAACATTTGCGGCAATGGGTGCTTCAAGCCCTGCTTCGAGGATTGAGATAACCTTTTCTCTGCCGATTTTGTTTTCAAGGGCAACAAGAGCTTCATAGTCCTTGATTGCATCGTAGAAGACCTTGAGTCTGATTGATGCGTAGGGTGTACCGTCCTCTGCAGGGTAAACAACATAAGCATCACCTGAAGAGAATGCACCACCTGCATCAGTAACCTTGTAAGGATCAACCTTACCCTTTGAATGCTGGGTGTAATAGAAGTTATATCCCCACTGAAGGAAGCCCTTGACATTGTATTTATACATGATAATGCCGAGAACACGTGTTCTCATTGATGGCATGGAAATAAATCTGTTGGGATAATTATTCTTATAAGGACTGCAGCAGAAATATGTCCACAATTCGGGAACTTTTCCTGCAAAGTCGTCAATATCAGCAATGCTGGGAACGGGACACTTGATAAGCCCATGCTTTACGAATGTGAAATCTGAAAGAGCATCGATGATTTTGAACTCACCGAAGAGCTTGTTCATAAGCTTTGATGATCTTCTGTAATGGAAGTAAACTCCGAGACCCGGCTCGTCAGAAGTATGGAAAACGCAACGGTCACGGATTCCCATTTCATCGATAACACCGATGAGTGCAGGAGCGAGCTGCTTAAGGAAGCTCTTATATGCACGGCCGTGTGCATTTGTCTGCCAGCCGAAGATGCGCTTGGGTCCTTCGGGCGTTTCAGCCATGATCTTAGGTGCGTGCTTTGCGCCCCACTGTGTAAACAGATGTGACATTTCAAAATACCTGACACCGCAGCTGTCTGCAAGATTTATCCAGCGTCTGAAATTATCAAAGCAGAATGAATATTTACCCTTTTTGTCAACCTTTACATCAACAAGCTGAACGGTAGGTCTTTCACCGCCGACAGCTGTGTCGAGAGGAGGAGTGAACAAGGGAGTAAGAATGAAATTGATACCGTGTTCAACGGCGAACTTCATGTAATTGCCGACTATACGCCAGTAATCCTCAGAGAAAATCGCAACATTGTAATGTGAAGCAAGACAGTCTGTGTGAAACCAGTGTGTACAGGTAAGAGCCTGCGCAGGAAGCTGTGCATCATTTATCTGAGCACCTACAACAATACTTTCGGCGCCGATTCTGATTTCAATGTCCTTTTTGCCTGCAGAAGCGCATGCATATTCACACCATACAGATGTCCACTCATCCTTCTTAAGCTCAAGCTCACCGCTGAAAGGAATAAGGACATCAGGATAGTCACCGCTTTTTGCATCTCTGATGAAATAGTCATCTCTGTCATCGGGAGCTGCAAGTCCGACGGGGACAAACATTACAGAAAAAAGCTTTGCGCCTTCATCTGCACATGAAACTGCGACAGAAGCATCACTGTCTGACTTTACTGCTATCTGAAATGAAACCTTTTCATTTTTAAGGCAGCTGATTGCATCAATTTCCACACCATTACAGATTTCATCGGGAAAAACCTTTGCAAGAGCTGATAAAATCTTTATTTCCATATCTTAGTCCTTTTTGAAGCCTTTCTTCTTGAGAATAACAACAGGAATAATGATAAGCACTGCAAGAATGCTTGCTGCGAGGAAGATTTCAGGTACGGGCACGTTTACAGCTTCGCCGTATTCGTTGAGATATGTACCCATTTCGTGAGATGCAGCAAACTTATTGATTGTCCATGCACCGACCTTGGGACCTAAAACCATGGGAATAAGAACAGCGAAAATCATTCTTACGCCCTGGAAAAGACCAACCTTGTCTTCGGGTGTATGGTCACGGACTGTTGAGTTGAGAATAATACCGAGAAGACCGTAGCCGATGAAGAAAATAACTGCACCGATTGCAAATGTGCCGAGAGTCTTCATAAAGTAAACTACTACGAGACCGATAACAAAGAAGATTGAAGCAGGAAGCACGAGGAAATCCTTACCCTTCTTATCAATAACCTTACCGATAAGAATGAGAGCAACAACAGCACCGATAAGAAGAGCTGCTGCACCGCCGATAAGAGCAGGTGTGAATTCGATTGTAGCGAAGTCAAAGCCCATGTAATGCTGGAGATAGATAAAGAGGTAGGGCATGATAACCTGGAAAGCACTGCAGTAAAGACATGTTGCTGCGAATGCGATATAAAGCTTGTAATTTTCTTTTACAACAGAAGGTCTGAAGCCGTAAACAAGCTCTTTGAAGTAGTTTGAATCAGACTTCTTGCCTGTGCCTGAATCCTTGACTGTGAAGATACCGAGAATACCGCAAAGGATAACAAGTGCGCCGAGACCGATGAAGCAAGCGGGATAACCCAGTGCAGAAACACCAACACCGAAGCCGACTGTTACAAGAAGCATTGCGAGAATGGGAAGGATAGCATTTACAGATTCAACCGTTGCACGGTTTGACTCATTTGTAACTTCTGTGACCCATGCATTGAAGGCTGCGTCATTACTTGTTGAGCCCATGAATGTCATGATACAGTCCATTATGATAACTGCGCTGACTGTGAATGCGATAATCTTCTGAGTGTCTGTGATGTTGAGCCATGCAGCAGTGTTTTCACGTGAAATGAAAGCAAATGCCATAACAGTAAGACCCCAGAGCACATAACCTGCTGACAGGAATACTTTACGTTTGCCCAGCTTATCACTGAGAGCACCCATTATGAAGGTTGTAAGCACAGCTGAAACTGCACTTGCTGCAACCATAAGGTTGATGTCGTCTGTTGTACCGCCGATTTCGTTAAAAAGAAATGTGTTGAAATACATGTTTTCAACATTCCATGCAACCTGACCGATAAAGCCGAAAAGTATGATGTTGAACCATGTGCGCTTTGAGAGTTTTCCGTTACTCATAAGCTTATTCTCCCTTCAGAATTATATACAGATATAATAACACAACCATATATTTATTGTAAAGAGAAAACAGCAAAAAATGGGTGCAAAAACCGAAGTTTTCACACCCGTTTCAATTATCAGTCAACTATGACATGATCTATTATTCCGTATTCCTTTGCCTCAAATGGGTCCATGTAATTATCACGGTCAGTATCACGCTCAAGCTCTTCCTGAGTTCTGCCTGTCATATCTGCAAGAAGTCTGTTCATCTTGTCTTTGACACGACGGATATTCCTTGCTGCGATTTCCACATCACTTGCCTGACCTCTTGCGCCGCCGAGCACCTGATGAATCATGATTTCACTGTTTTCAAGTGAAAATCTCTTCCCTTTTGTACCGCCTGCAAGAAGGAATGCACCCATGCTTGCAGCCATGCCCACACAGATAGTATTGACATCACACTTGAGATGACGCATTGTATCGTAAATTGCCATGCCTGATGTCACGCTGCCGCCGGGCGAGTTGATATACAGGTATATATCCTCGTGGGGCTTCTGTGCCTCAAGCAACAGCATCTGTGCAATCACAGACTGTGCAAGGTCATCATTTATCTCATTAAACACGAAAATGATGCGCTCCTGTAACAACCTTGAATAAAGATCATAACCGACTTCGCCCTTCGAAGTCTTTTCCACATATACAGGTGTAACAATCATTTATTATCGCTCCTTTTTATAAATCTCTTTTGAACAGGGTCATTTCCTTGTTTCTCAGCTTTTCGAGCACCTCGGAAAGATCCATACTGCTGTAAGGCAGGTATTCATTTGACGGAAGGTCGATGCCGGCACTCATGAATGACCCGTAGCAGTCGATATCTGCGATTTCTGTCACAATGGGATACTGTCTGCCTGCCATGATAAGAACCTCACTTGATTCCCATCCTTTTCTCAGTCGCTGCAATTCAGATGAAGAAATCAGATACCTTTCGCAGTCATCAATTGTTGTCTTGCCGCAAAGTCGTGATATTTCATCAAGCAGCTCGATTTCCTTTGAATACAGATAGAACCAGTTATCGCAGTTGCTTTTTATAGTTTCCGCCTCATCACCATACTTCTTTTTTAGCTGATGCATACTCTGCACAACGAGGAAATATCTGATATTTCTTGATCGTGCCGCAGAAATGGAGCTTGAGAAATCGGCAATGGGAGGTATATTCGCAAATTCGTCAAGTACAAAGTTGACTCTCACGGGAAGCTGACCGTCAGGCTGCTTCTGTGCCTGCTGAATCAGTGTTTCATAAGCCTGCTTGATAAATGATGAAACCAGGAAATGGAAGGTTGTCTTTTCATCGGGCACGATTATGTAAACCGCTGTTTTTTCCATTCCTATCCTGCTCAGGTCAAAGGAGTTGTTTGCCACCATATTGACAAGCTTTCTGTTTGCAATAAACGGCTGAATCATACCGGCAAGTGTTGCAAGAGTACAGTTTCTTGTCTTTTCAGGCTCACTTAAAACTGAGCTGTAATTCATTCCGCAGACTGTTTCGCTGCCAATGTAGCAGTTGTTGATTTTTTCAAGTCTGCTGATATTCTTTTCCATACACAGCTGCATGAATGTGCCGATATTCGCCTCTTCAGGTGTACAGGCTTCCATCATAAGCAGCAGATTTGCTGTTGCAAGCTGACGTGCTGTCTGAACCCAGAAAAGGTCGTTGCACACATCCTCTGACTTTGCAGATATGGAGTGAACAAAGTCATTCAGCATTGTCAGCGCCTCATCCTCAAGACCCTTCTGCCACAGATCATAAGGCAGTGCAAGAGGATTCCA
>JAFYUD010000111.1 GCA_017549665.1 Clostridia bacterium
ACACAGTCAATAAAAGACATTTCCGTTCTTTCAGAAACAGAAAAGCATAAAATACTTGTCGAATTCAATGATACTCAGGTTGAATATAACAAAAATACTTGTATATATAAACTTTTTGAAGAGCAGGTAAAAATTAATCCTGAAAAAACAGCTGTTGTATATAAAGACAAACGTTTTACATATTCAGAACTTTACACAATAACGGAAGAATATGCAGGAAAGCTTGTTTCACTCGGAATTAAAGCAGATGACACAGTTGCCGTACATCTTGAAAGAAGTCATATGCTTGTTGTATTACAGCTGGCTGTGCTTAAAATCGGTGGAATTTTCTTGCCAATTGACAAGCGTTATCCTGAAGACAGAATAAATTATGCTTGTAAAGATTGTAATGTCAAGCTGTTTATTACGGACGAAAACATCAGTCCCGAAACAGATGTTATCAGCATAAATGAACTTAAAAACACAGAAACACTCAGAGCTGAAACTGTAATAAACAACGATTCCTGCTATATCATTTATACTTCAGGCAGTACGGGTAAACCGAAGGGATGTCTTCTTACGGGCAAAGGACTTCTCAACTTCTGCAAGAATAATAACACACTTGAAACACTCAATAAAATTGAAAACTGCACATTTGCATGTGTGAATGCTGTTTCGTTTGATTATTTTATTGCAGAATCTCTGTTGCCTCTTACAAACGGTTTTGCAACGGTCATTCTCGATGAAGAAGAAAGCACAATTCAGCATAAGTTTATGTCTGTTGCAGAAAAGAACGGTATAAATGTTCTTATGACAACGCCTACAAGGCTTAAAATCTTTTTTAACGGCAAAGGTAATACTGATGTCCTTAAACAACTGAAATGCATCTGTACGTCAGGTGAACCCCTTACAGAAGAACTTCTTGTTCAGATGTATGAAAAGTCACCCGAAGCGAAAGTGTATAACCCCATAGGTCCCAGCGAATGCAGTGTGTGGGATATGGGTGGTGAACTCAACCGTGAAGACGGTATTGACATTCATATAGGAAAGCCCATCGCAAATGCTCAGATTTACATTACAGACAAATATCTCAATCCCGTTCCTATAGGTGTTACGGGTGAAATCTGCATTGCAGGTGACGGTGTGGGTAACGGGTATGTAAATAATCCCGAACTTACAGAAGAAAAGTTTGTTGAAAACCCGTTCGGAAAAGGGAAACTTTATAAGACGGGTGACCTTGGTTATTGGAGAGCAGACGGAAATATTGTATTTATCGGCAGAAACGATTTTCAGGTGAAAATCCGAGGACTCCGTATTGAACTCGGTGAAATTGAAAATGCAGTTTCTGAAGTTGACGGAATCAATCTCGCTGTTGCAGTTGTAAGAACAGACGAGCAGGGAAGACAGCATATCTGTGTATTCTACACGGGTGAAGAAAAAACTTCAAATGAAATCAAAGAACAGATTTCTCAGAAACTGCCGAAATATATGGTGCCGCATATCTTCATTCATCTTGATGATATGCCCATGACTTCAAGTGGTAAGATAAACAGAAAAGCTCTGCCTGAA
>JAFYUD010000112.1 GCA_017549665.1 Clostridia bacterium
ATCGACAGCCCCGTTGCTGCATGGATGATGGCAAAAAGAGGTCTCAAGCTCACAGCCGTACATTTTGCATCACCTCCCTACACATCCCAGAGAGCAGAAATGAAGGTACACGAGCTGCTTAAAAAGGTTGCAAAATACAGCGGCAGAATCGACCTTTACACCGTTCATTTCACAGATTTACAGGAGCGCATCAGAGACAATGCGCCTGAGGACATGTTCACAATAACAATGCGCCGTATGATGATGAAAATCGCAACTGCAATTGCTGAGAAGAATGACTGTCATGCACTTATCACAGGCGAAAGCGTGGGACAGGTTGCATCACAGACCATGTGGGCACTCAAGTGTACCGACGAGGCGGCTTCCCTGCCCGTTTTCAGACCCTGTATCGGTATGGATAAGAATGAAATTATCGAAATTTCAAGAAAAATTGACACATTCGATATTTCAATCGAGCCTTACGAGGACTGCTGCACAGTCTTTACACCCAAGCATCCCAAAACAAAGCCCACTGTTGAAATGGCAAAGGAAGCTGAGGCTCTTGCATGGGATGACGAGCTTATAAAGACTGCAATCGAAACAGCGAAGCACCTTGCAATTCACTGAGTTCTGCACATTTTCAGGGCATTGCAGCCGATAAGAAAAAATGCAATAATAACTGCAATAATTTTAATGCAGTTGAGAATTTTTATCATTTTGCAGACCTTGGTTGCAATCAGTAAATTTTTAATAAGCATAAAATTAACCTCCGTATTTTCGTACGGAGGTATTTTTTGATTAAATTCTGATTTTATGCATTTACAGATTTGTATTATAGAGTCCCCTGCTGTATTTATTCAGAAGACAATGATATCTGTACCATTCTGTATAGCAATCCTCGATTGACGCCGCATAGCGCATTACACTTCTTGCATCCCTTGCGGTGATTTCTGTACTCTGACATGTATTTGCAGCATTCCGCTGATATGAATCTTTAATATAATCAATCCCTGCAGAATGACGGAGTATAATTCTTGCATCGGCAGCTGTCACTTTACCGTCACTGTTTACATCACCTATAACAGTCAGCGTGGATGTAAAAAACAACGCATTATCATAGCATTGTCTGAATTGTGCACCTGTCGGCACATAATCATCACGATCAAGCACTTTACCGTCATTATCTGTAACAATACCATACCCTGTACCGCAATCTACAGAATCAATAAATTCACCGACAGTCATAGGATATGCAAGTTCAGTATCTGCAGTTCGATCATACATCGATCCGATATGCAGCATTCCGTAAGTAAGGCTGTTTTCCATATCAAAAGCAGGAATATCCGGAGCTTCATCAACAGTATGAGTATTTAACGGAATCCAATTTTTTTCAATTTCAACATCTATATTGTTACCGTCCTTGTCCTTCATATCTGAAAAAACAATATCAAAATCAAAGCTTCCGAGTGAAATCGCCTCAATTACAATATCACACAAGATTGTTTGTGTAAATTCCCGTCCGTCAGCAACAATCTCATATTCACAATACCCATTACCTTCCTGTACAAGCTCAGCTTTCAGATATTCTCTGGGAACCGAATAACTATTATCATTCAAATCATAATACCAATCCATAGGTTCCGAATCTCCATGGAATTTTATCGTCGAAGCATTGTAACTGATTGTCATTTTTCCGGATGACAGACTGTCAAAATCAAACAATTTAACACAAATATAACTTTTTTCTCCGATTACAGGCATAGTAGTGGTCTCTGTTAATTTCTGAAACTCCCGACCATCTTCTGAATACTCAGTATCAATCATTGTATAAATCCCGAATCCGACACTTACACGAGGTGTCTTATCTTCTTCTGCTGAAGCACTGATTACAAACAAGAAAAAAAGCATCAGTAAGCATATTATTACCGATAAAAATTTTTTCATATCAAACACCTCACCTCGGAGTATTTATCATCGGGTCGTACCAGCAGACGGAATAACCGAACATTATCTGATACTTTGTTTCAAGCCCTGCTGCTGTTCTCAAGGCAAGTCTTGCATCGGCAGAAGTAATATTTCCGTCAAAATTCATATCAGCGCAGTAATAAAATCTCTTGAGGTTTTCCGTTGCCTTTTCAAGTCCTGCTGAATATCTGAGAATATATCTTGCATCTGCCGCTGTGACACCGTTGTAATCCACTGCAGATTCGTCCTTCTTTCCGTAGACATCACCGAGCATAAACTGTCCTGTAGCACACAGCAAGCCGCCTGTACACATATCGTTGAAAAATGCATCTGAAATAAATTTAAGCTCTGACATATTCTTAATTGTTGCAGCATCAGTTTCATCCACACGGACAACAGCCGCATTTACACTGTCACCTACATAAAGAATATCTTCAGCGTCAAAATATTTGCTCAGCACACTCAGATTCTTTTCCCTTACAGATTCTGTACCCTCGGGGACATCAAAAATCAGTGTAACATACCCTGCCACATCGCTGAGCTTTTCACTCACATAATATTCAGTATAATCAAAATCACCGAGAAATCTCAGCTTTTCTGCATAAAGTGCAACCGAATATGCAAGCAGTTCATCATAATAAATCTTATAATATGCATTATTGAGCATATTTCTTCTGACAGTATTGACTGTATGATTTGAGCTGTCAATTGTTTCGATAAAAGGATTATATGAGCCTCTGTAGTTGGGAATAGACTCAGCAGAATCAGGATAAACGGGGATGTACTCGTCTGTGTAATCAAGCTCGATATACATTACATATTCATTGTCTTTAAGTGTCTGACAAAGGGCAACTACGTTTTCTTCTGACGGATTCTTAAGATTGAGCTGAAGAATGACCCGATAATAATCAAGACTATACATATCAGGATCATAAGGATACAGATTAATAACACTGTCAACCAGCTCCTGACTGAACATCTCAGGAGTGAATTCATCAAATTTAAAAGTATATTCTTCTTCTATCATTACATACACATGTGTAAAAAGAAAGCCTGCAGCTTTTTCCTGCTCAGAAACAACCCTGTTTTCTGCAGATACAGGCAAAAGAAGACATCCTGTCAATAAAACAATACTCATCAGAATAGCAGTAAATTTTTTCATCAATATCACTCCTTTATAAATTTGCGGCTTTGCGTAAAGCCTGTCTTGCATCGGAAGCGGTGATTCTTCCGTCTGCATTCATATCTGCACGTTCCCTCTGCGAGGAGGAAAAACGTTCAAGCAAGGCTGTGTAGCGAAGAATGAGTCTTGCATCGGAGGCTGTGACCTTCCCGTCAAAATTCACATCTCCCGTAACATCCTTGCCCTTATACTCAAACTCGGCTCTCTTCGTAATACTGTCACCGTCAACGTAAATAACCATAGTCGCTCTGTATGTGCCGGTTTTACTGACCTTTACGGAATGAGTCTTGCTCGTATATATACTCATTGAGCTGTCAGTCCACTCCGTACTTCCGTTGCCGAGGTCAATTTTACTCCAGAAAACGCCCAGTGTTTTTCGTTCTATATATGTTTTTACAATTATTTTACCGCTGTCTGCAAGTCCCGACACGGTATACATCAGTGTGGCGATACCGCCGTCTGAAATATAAAACGTAAGACTTGAATTATAGATATTGACAAAGTTCACCGGCATTGCCATCGGCTGAACATCTGTCGCATGTCCTATAATCACATTATAGGACACAATCAGAAAGACCGCAATAATAATTGCCGAAATTTTTTTAATTATTTTCCGCATAAAATCAATCACGCCAAATCAAAAAATTAAATCATAAGTCCGTATAATCCTCTTCAGGAGCAAGAGTGCAAGGTTCCGTTGTGCCCCAGTCAATAAGATTTGTGGTAGATTCAACAACATTACTGTCAAACCCTGCAGATTGACGAAGAATCCGTCTTGCATCAGAAGCTGTAACGACACCGTTTCCATCCATATCAGCACGGTATTTCTGTGAATCAGTAAAGCTGTCAAGTCTTGCAGAGTAGCGCAGAGTACTTCTTGCATCAGAAGCGGTAATTCTGCCGTCAAAATTCACATCACCCATGATATTTTTTCTGCTGTACTCGAACTCTGCAGTTTTCGTGATACTTTCACCGTCAACATAAATAACTATGGTTGCTCTGTATGTACCGTCCTTGCTGACACTGAGGGTATGTGTATTGCTTGTATATACACCCGTTGAAGTATCAGTCCACTCTGATGACCCGTCAGGAAGCTTTACTCTGCTCCAGAATACACCCAGTGACCTGCGATCAATATACGATTTTATAATTATTTTTCCGGTATCCGCACGACCCGACACTGTATACATCAGTGTTGCAGTGCCGTTAGCAGAAACGTAAAATGTAAGACTTGAATTATATATATCCACAAATTTCACATTCTGCTCCTGTGCGGAATTGACTGAAAATGTATTGCTGCTGATAATCACACACACAGCTAAAATTACTGTAAAAATTTTTTCAATTCTTTTTCTCATTGTAACAACTCACATCAGACCTGAACTTAATACGCAGAATAATACTTACCGTGAAGCATCCTCCGAATGCTCTTCAGATGCATCCAGAATAAGCTCAATAATTTCCTCAGGCTCAATATCACAGTAGCAATCAAGGCTGAAGGTATATTTGGGCGTTGTCCATAACAGAAGATAATAGCCCTCTTCTGAATAGATATCAAACTGCACACCGTTAACATATCTGCTGCTTTTCACAAGGCGCTGATTATCAAGCGAACGGTTTGTAAGTCCGTCACCCTGCTGGAGAATAATAACCTGCTCACCTTTTTCCCAGACAGAAACTGCTGTATGGTCTGTTCTGTCCTGATCTTTAAGTCTGAAGCCCTCAGATTCAAAATCAGGCATAAGAATATCACTTATCTCTTCACCTGCAGGAATGTCACCTGCTTCATCAAAGCCGTACTGCAGATCTATATGGTCTTTTTTATTGCTTTCAAAGTAATTTATCACTTTATCCCTGACATCTGCCATGGACAAAAGCATAGTTGAAGCAAGAAGGACCATGACCGCCGCAATGGGTAAGATCCGTCTGAAAATCTTCTTTACACGGCTGTTATTCTTGATCAATGGCTCCGTCTGAGCAACAAACTGTTCTGACGGCTCCCATTCTGCGGATTCACAAGCTATTTCAAAATACTCCTCCATTGCCGCTTCCTGAAGGGCTTTCTTTAACTTTTCATTTACCATCGGCGATCATCACCTCCCCGGAAAGTTTTTCAATCAATATCTTTTTACCTCTGACAAGCTGTTGTTTTACTGTTGCAGCTTTTCTGCCAAGCGCATCTGAAATCTGACTGACAGACATATCCATAACATACCGCATATAAAGAACATCCTTGTAAGAATCATCCATCCCTCTTATCACATTCAGAACGTCGGTATACTCCGCCTGCGCAAGCATTTCCTCGAATGACCTTTCATCCGGCAGATCATAAAGCTCTTCAATGCTTAAATCCCCCGCACTGCGGCTGTTTTTGCGTGCAATATTCAAAGCCGCATTCTTTGCAGCCTTGACACAGTAGCACTTTCCGTCGTTTTCAGAAGCCTCAAGAAGCACATTTATATGCTTCGAGATAGCAACGAATGCATTATGCACTGCGTCCTCGGCTTCGTAAGTATCACCTAAAACCGAATATGCTGCATAAAACATTGCTTTGCGGTAAGTCACGTAATAATATTCAAATGTTTTTCTGCTTTCAGAATCACTGACAGCAGTCAGATAAAGTAAAAACATAATGATTTATCACTGCCTTCATAATACATAACACATGAGAAGACAAAAAAGGTTACAACAAATTTTAACATTTTAAAAAAAATTTTTCAATCATTGACGGCACAGGTAAAATCTGTTAATATTAAGAGTGGAGCGTGAAGCAATTGAGTTACAAATATGAGTTACATTGTCATACAAAGGAAGTCAGCCGATGCGGTGCTGTGCCTGCGGCTGAAATCGTAAAAATGTATAAAGAAAATGGCTATGACGGCATCGTCATAACCGACCATTACTCCCCCATGACCTTCAACCTGTCAAACGTGTGGCGTCCTCAGACTGCTATGGACTTCTACACGAGGGGCTACAAGGAAGCACTGAAGGCTGCAGGTGATGATTTCACCGTTCTGCTTGGCATGGAATTAAGATATTACGCAACGGCAAACGACTATCTTGTTTACGGCGTAACTGAGGAATTCCTTAAAAGCAACGGAAATCTGATGAAGAAATATCCCCGAAGATTCTATGCACTTGCAAAGAAAAACGGCTTGCTTGTCCTTCAGGCGCATCCTTTCAGAGATATGATGATAAGAATAAATCCGAAATATCTTGACGGCACTGAAGCTTTCAACGGCAAGGCTACAAAAGAGCAGAATCTGAAAAGTGAAGCATGGGGCAAAGAAAACAAGATGCAGATTCTTTCAAGCGGAAGCGACTTCCACAGACCGAAGAATTTTGCAAAAGGCGGTATCATCACCGAAACGCCTATAAAAACAAACAATGACCTTATAAAAATTCTCACAAGCGGAAGCTTTGAGAGAATCGAAAACTATGACTAAAGGGAAGGCTTTCGCCTTCCCTTTTTATAATACTATCTTTCTTAACTTTTTTCTGATATCGTCGTCACTTATTTCATGCACACCCTCGATAACGTCAATATCCATATCCTTTGCACGCTGTCTGATATGAATTTTTGACTCTTCGGGTACATTACCCATGTATGAGCAGACAAGGACAGTCTTCACATAAGGGCCTCCGAATCGCTCGGCAACAGCCTTGATTTTATAAAGCTCCTCGTCCTCTACACGTCCGTTTTTACAGGAAATAAACACCGGCTGAAGCCCGTGCATAAGCACCACATCAACCTCATTGACGGTATCCTTTATACTTTCACTGCCTGTATGTATCATCGCATCCCAATCAATATACACGCCCGTTTCGGCATCTGTATAGACAGCATTACCCTCCGGATCCTTGCATGTAAGAGACAGAATAAGAATTGCGACCTCAAGAATTGTGCCCGATTTACGGAGAAGACGTTTTATCTGATGATCCTTGATTGCAAATGAGATATATTCTCCCGAATCCTCAAGACCTGCAATAACACCAAGCTTCACAAGCTCATCAGCAACATCCTCGACCCATGCAAACTCCTGACCTTTCTTTTTCATTTTGTTTGCAATTTCTGTCCGTGAAGCAGTCAGATACAGACCATTTTCACCTGAATCCAGGCTGATGACTGCAGCCACAGTATTTATCATTGCGTTCCATCTGCCGGGATTTCTCTTGCACAGATGCCATAACGCCATTACGTCCGAAACGAATTCATCCGTAAGATGCCACAGATGCGTGTCATATTTTGAATTACGCATCAGCGTGCCGCCGTAAAGAGCAATATTATCCTCCACGGTAATTTCAGGCTCACCCTCATAAGGAATTATTCCGTCACTGTCACAGTCAAAAATCGAGCCTGTGGAAATATTGAATCTGTGCATCTGAATCTGTTTTTCGTCCTTATAACGCTCGTAGACGATACCCATTGCCACAAGCACGAGGTCCTCTCCGCCCGTCAGGTCAAAAACACAGTAATCATCCTCAAGAACAATTTTCTCAAGAATTCCCACAACATTCGAAATACTGTTACGGTTGATATTCACATACTCAAGCTCTATATCAAGCTTCTTCCTTCTGAGGAAACGTTCATAGTGTTCCTTGTATTTATTCATCGTTTTTTTGTCACCGATAAAAATGATTTTATCCGGCTCCATAGTAATACAGCTTACCATATTATCAATTGAAACTTTATCAAAAAATTCAACAACCGTCATTTTATCACCATTTTCTCCGTAACATTATGTTATCTCAATTATAACACTTACAAGGCAGGATATTGTAAATTACATTATCAGCCTCGTCTGAACAATGTATTTATCTTTCTGAAATACTCACTGTCCATACTGTTGATTGTATCTTTTGTTGTTCTGAATCTCCAGTTCTTTTCGGGCACTCCGGGGATATTCATTCTCGCATCCGAGCCGAAGCCGCACATATCCTGAAATGCAATAATTGCAGTTTCCGAGGCTGAGCGCCATACTGTTTCAATAACCTTACGGCAGCTCTTTGAATAATATCCGCCGTCACCCCAGTTGTCACCCTCAAAACCGATGTAATCAAGAGCAAAACGACGCTCCTTCTCCCCTGCTTCCCAGAGCCAGCCGAGAATAGTGTTATTGTCGTGAGTGCCAACGTAATTGACAGAATTTCTCTGTGCATTATGAGGCATATGAGAAGAATCACCGTCAGGATCAAAACCGAACTGAACAACCTTCATTCCGGGGAATTTTGTATCTTCAAGAAGCTTTACAACGTCTTCACCGAAAACACCCAGGTCTTCTGCAATGATAGGAGCATCGGGGAACTTTCTGAAAACCTTTTTAAAAAGCTTCATGCCGGGTCCCTGCTTCCACTCTCCTGTCTTTGCAGTTTCAGCATCAGCAGGTACTTCCCAGTAGCTTGCAAATGCTCTGAAATGATCAATTCTGACAACATCATAAACAGAAAGGGCATTTCCGATTCTTTCAAGCCACCATTTGTAACCATCCTTATCCATAGCTGCCCAGTTATAGATAGGATTACCCCACAGCTGACCGTCAGCACTGAAATAATCAGGAGGTACGCCTGCCACCTTTTCAGGGCAGAGCTTTTCGTCATCAATAAGAAACATGGGCAGATTTGACCACACATCCACACTGTCCATTGCAACGTAAATGGGCATATCACCGATAATCTTTATACCCTTTGAATTAGCATAATCCTTGAGCTTCTGCCACTGTGTGAAGAATATATACTGACAGAATTTCCAGAATGCAGAGCGTTCTGCATAGTCATGTCTGTGTCTTCTCTTGAAAATATCATAACGGGCAAAATCCTCATCCCATTCCCACCAGGGACGGAAATCATTGGCTTCCTTCACTGCCATAAAATATGAGAAGGTTGTAAGCCACTTGTGTTCAGCTTCAAAATCCTTGATTTTCTGTGCAAGTTCAGTGTCAATTCTTGAAAATGCAGTTTTCAGAAGAGCAAGTCGTGCTTTTTTCGCAAAATCAAAATCAGCAGTATAGGGAGTGCCGTCATAAACATTGGTCCTTGCTTCATCTGCTGTGCAAAGTCCCATTTCCACAAGCCCCATAGGGTCAATGAAAAGAATATTTCCTGCAAATGCTGATGCAGAGCAATACGGAGAATTTGCATCATCAACAGGATTAAAGGGTAAAACCTGCCAGTATGAAAATTTCATTTCAGCAAGCTTATCTGCAAAATCATAACAATTTTTATCAAAAACACCGATACCGTAATCAGAAGGTATTGAGCTTATATGCATAAGCACACCGGCACCTCGTTTATTGAACATGGGAATCACCTCAGAAAGTAAAATAACACACAAATTTTATCATATTCAATAAAAAAAATCAACAAAAAGAGATGAAATTGATTCAAAAAAGCAAAAATTCCCGTATTTCTACGGGAATTCATAGTGTTTTATGAAATTTTCAGTGTATGTACTTCATTGTCACTTACTGACATTTCAATCTCAAGTGTGCCCTTGAAACGCTCGTTGTAAGCAAGCTCTTTGCCGTCAAGTGTGACTGTATATTTCTTATTTTCATCATCATTCATTGTTGCGATAACAGTGAATTTTTCATTATTGCCGAAATATGTGAAATCACAATCAAGCTTTGTATTGTCATCACTGAATTCAGATTTATCAACCCATGTATCAAAGCCTGTATTGAGTGTACCTGCCTTGAAATATGCATTTGCCCACATTGTAATGGGTGTTGAAAGACCGCCGAAATTATGGAACCAGCCGCCTCTGCCTGTTACGACATTGACCATTTCAAATGTGTAATATGAATAGTCAACTTCTCTCTTCCAGATATCAAGGGCAAGCTGTGCAATCTTATAAGCAAAGTCACTTTCAGCCATATCAAGCATTGACTTCCAGATAAACCACTGATGGGGGAACCATACATTACCGTTCCAGTAACCGTTTACCATGAAATAGCCTGCTGTCATATCAACTGCGCTGATACCGTAAGGTGAAAGCATCTCTTTTTCACTCTTGAGATGAGCAAGAATAGCCTTTTTCTGTTCTTCATTACAAGCGCCTGCAATAATGGGATATATTCCGTCAAGACCCTTATTGAGATTTTCTCCGTCTGCGGTGCGCATAAGCTCACCTGTAGGATTATAATCCTTATCGTGAAGCACATAGCCGTAATATCCGCTTTCAGCATCCCATGCATGATCTGTCAGAGCTGCAGTAAGCTTTGCAATATCCTCATCATAAACCTTCACATCATCTGTCTTACCAAGCTTTGCGGCAGCCATCTTAAGAATTTTACCGCATCTGATAAGCTGAGATGTTGAAAGCACGGAGCCTGTTGTATCACGGATATTTCTGTCCATCATAGCAACCTGAGCAGGATAATCATCCATGCCGCTTGTTGAATAGAAATAGTCATAAGTTGTTGTAAGGCCGCTCTTAAGTTTTGCTGTTGTTGAGCCTCTGACCTTACCTGCAAGGAAATCATAATAAAGCTTTACTCCGGGATAAAGCTCAAGAAGCTTTGTCTTGTCATTTCTGCGTTTGAGCATTTCAAGCCACAGATACATCTGCACGGGCACCGGTGAGCCGTGATGCAGGAACGCATAATCGGGATTGCTTTCGTCACTGAGATAAGTCTCAAGGCTGTAATCTGCAAATCTTTCGGAATAGTCATTCATACCAAGACCGATAAAGCCTGAGTCCCATGTATAAAGGCAGTCCCAACGCTTACCGGGGGTGTGATGAATGATATATTCACCGTGCTTGTAAATGGGATAAACGGCATTGACCATAACCGTTGACTTGAGAATTTCACAGCTGAGTGAATACTTCTCGCCGTCCTTATTGAGCTTTACGTGCTCGGCTTCCTTCATTCTTTCGTTATAGATATTTTCATATTCCTGAGCTGAAAGATACTCTGTTTCACCCTTTGAAAGTACAGCATACTCTATATACTCTGAATCAGGATCAATAAACAATGTATGAACAATCGCATTGTGGAAGAAGCCGTCATCACTGTGCTTTCTTGAAAATGCACCTGTAAAGCTTTCGGTTACATCGTCAAATGTAACGTCTGAATTTGAAAGTCTTGCAGTCATACAGTCTTCAAGTGCGCCTGTTTCAATTCTTCTGTAACGAGTATTATCATTGAATGTGCGAAGAGTGAAAACACCGTCAACACCTGCATATCTGCAGGTTGAAATATAACCCTTATCGCACTTTTCTTCCGTGATTTCGGGCATGAATTCATAAGGAGTCATTACTGCGCTGACTTTGTGCGCATCTTCTTTTTCAGTAATACAGAAGAAGTCAAACTCTGCAGCGCCGGTACCAAGACCTTCAAGAGAAAGTCTGAATTCTCCCTTTTCAACAGCGCCAAGCTCAACGAGCATGATTTCAGGATCGTCACAGGGAGTAAAATCAACCTGTTTTCCGTTCACAAGGAAGGAAGCAGTTTTTTCACTGTTGATAAGATTTACACCGACCATTTCACCCTGAACATAGTGAATATCACTTGTGCGGTATCTTATAACAAGAACTGCATTTTCATAGTCATTTTTACAGTCGATCACAAACTGTGCCTTATCCCCCTTTTCTGCGCCGAAGGGAGGGATATATCTGTGCGGCATGTGCCACTTGTTTGCTCTGTCACCGAGACCGAAGCCGCCCGTAAAACGGTTGTCTGCAAACTCTCCCTTTTTAAATCCGTCTGCATTTTCACCGTCCCAGGGTCTTGCCGTTGCATACTCATAAAGCACGTAATCAAGAGCATTCTTATACTCACACTTTTCAGGAAGAGAAAGCGCACAGTATGACGGTGTGGGATATTCAATTGAGCTGAAATAGTTAACAAGACAATTCTGCATAAGCTCAGAATTGTTCACGAATTTTGTACGGATAAGGGTGCTTTCATCAGAAAGTCTTACGTAAGAAACCTCTGCGTAAACCTTGTCTTTCCACTCAAGATCATGTCTGTATGTAAAAACGGAGTAATCAGGTGAGCATCTCCAGGGATGGCAGCCTGAAGGAAGTGTTACGTTGGGAACTTTTATATCACCGCCGAAAACTGCAGGCACGGTTGTCACGTCGAAACGGACACCCTTTGCAAAATCATGGTCTGCAATGCGTGATATGCCCATATATTTTTTGCCGTAAGGACCCCATGCAGGGAATGCGTGAGAATATATCATAGTCACTTTTCCTTTTTTGTTTAGTTTTGAATAATTGTAACATATGTACGGATTTCATGCAATATAAATCATAAACTTTTTATTGCATATACTCAACAAATGTGCTAAAATAATATGAGATAAATTTCAGGAGAAAAAATTAATGAAAAAATTGAACAATATTACACCAATACCGAAATCACATGAGATTTTCTGGTGGATATGCAGAGGAATCATGGTGCTGTGCTCCATATACGGCATACTCAACAACTCTGTAACAATGTATCTTATGGGCGTTTTCTGCGTGGCGTTTTCGCATCTGTGGGATATGTTCCAGCTTTTCGGAGGAAAATCCTTCATAACGAGAGTTGACTTCTTCGCACAGACGATTCTCAACGTTTTCCTTGTGTATTCCGTCGGTGTCTACATGATGAACACAAGAACAAACATCCATTTCTTTGACATTCTTTCACACTCAGGCTCAGGCTTCATCGCAACATGGTTTGCATATGATTTTGCAGTAGTCTTCCAGGGCAAGAAAAGACACTTGAGTCCTGCTCTTGCGTCGTTTTTCTCATTCACATTCTCAATGTTCATAGCTGTTGCGTGGGAATTGTACGAGTTCACAATGGACAGAGTCTACGGCTATATGCTGCAGACGTCACCGGTCATTTCCGAGCAGGGTCTTGTTGATACAATGGAAGACTTCATCTGCTGTGTTGCAGGCTCACTTATCGGACTTTTCGCAGTTGCATTCTACAGAAACGGAATCATCGGCAAAAACAGAAAGCAGCTCAGAGCAGAAGTTGTGGCTCGTTCAAAGCAGGACAGAAAAGAAGAGCTTGAATTTCTCGGAATTGAATAATTGATAAAGATTAAAGCCGTTCAGTTGCCTGAACGACTTTTTTTACTTTATTTTGACTAAGAATGTAACAGAATAATCCTGCCAGTGTGCTGTCACATAAGTTTCACCTTTTGCCTTAGGAATTATCTTATCATCATCGACAGCTATTATATTTTCATCAAAATCCGTAAGAGTAATCCCGTTTCTGACCCGTTTATCATCCTTATTACCGTCATATCTGTAAACCTCCGCACTGAAAGCACCGTCTTCAAGGTTTTTTTCATAAATATGAGGATCGGTAGTTATACCTGCAGTTGTACGGTAAACAGATTTTGAAACAGGGCTGAATTCTTCCTTCACATTGTCATTTTCCGTATCACTGAAATCAGGACTGTCAATCAGCGAAAAAGTGACCTGCTGAATTCTTGTTGCCCATGTGCCGAAGTTTTCACCGTAAGCATACGAAAGATAAACGTCGTCGTTCAGCCGTATATGACCGTTTTCTCTTGAAGTAATACCGCAATTATGAAGATTATGTATAGTATTTGTTTTAAGGAAATATGAATTTTCGAACTCTGTTCCGTCATCTGACACATACACCTTGATATAGCTGTCGGTTGTGAATCTGGACGCAGTTGAAACAGCAATGAATTTGCCGTAATCCTCAATATACTTCACGTCAGAAGAATCGGTATCACCCTGAACATGGTCTATTGCAACACCTGTATATTCGAGAGTTGCAGGCCAGTTTTCATCATTTGCATCTGCAAGAGAAAGCCGGGTCTGATTCAGTTCATTTTCACGCCATGTGTAATAGAGATATAAGGTGTCATCGAGAACTACCATTGACGGCTCACCGGCACCGTAAGACCCGGGATTTCCTGTATATGTGATTACAGGCGCAGGTTTTCCGCCCCAGCCGTTACCGTTCCATTTTTCATAAGGACCGTCGATATTCTTACTTCTTGCAACAAACACATCATTATTGACTCCGCCGTCAGTAGCAGTTGACGTATATGCAAGGTAATAATACCCGCCGAACCTCACTATACCCGGATCGCAGCAGGAATAGAAATCGGCTGAATCAGGTGTAGGTGCAAGCACTGATTTCTCCGATGTCCAGCTTTTTCCGCCGTCAGGTGAATGTCTGTAAAAAATATAATCCCATTCGTCAAAAATACCGGGAGCTGAGAAAAAGGCATCAATACTGCCGTCAGCATTTCTGATTAAAGTCGGACCGTAACGGTAAACATAGCTCTGATTTTTTGCAGGAGTATAAATATCATTGCCCGTATCTGAAGCAACCATTCTGACATATTTTTCTCCGTCAGGAGCAACAGACAATTCTTCATCGGTGTATACTCTGTTTTCAAGAGGAGTATATTCAACAGTTTTTTTATTTACAGATAAAAAACCGAACACAATAACGCCCGCAACAATAAGACAAGCGATGACAATTATAATTAATTTTTTCATAACATCATCTCAGATTGATTTATTTTTTGCAAGAATTGAAGTTTTACCTTCAAATGAAAGAGGCTTGCCGTCAAGAGATGTCACAACACCGCCTGCTTCTTCAACAAGCAACTTTCCTGCCGCAAAATCCCATGGAGAAACCTGCAGCTCAAAAAACAGCTCTGCTCTGCCCGCTGCAACGTTACATAAATCCAATGCTGCTGAGCCGCTTCTTCTGATATCAAGAGCCTGATAAAAATAGTCTGAAAGAACTTCCAGAGTTTGTGTAAAAAGCTCTTTATCATAAGGAGACGAGCCGAAAAGGACAAGAGCATTACTTAAAGGCTGAGATGACACGCTCATCCTTTTTCCGTTACAAAACGCACCCTGACCTTTAATTGCAGAAAATATTTCATCAAGATAAGGATTGTAAACAACGCCTGCAACAGCCTCCTTACCCTTAAGCAAAGCAACGGAAATTGCGCTCATGTGATAATCCTTTACGAAATTTGTAGTACCGTCGATAGGATCAACAATAAATGCATAGCCGTCATCAGATAATTCATCATGTGAGCCTTCCTCACCGATAAATTTAGCCTCAGGCAGGATTTTCTTAAGCCCCTGCTCAAGCTTTTCCTGAACACCCTTGTCATACTCGGTGACAAGATCTGCAACGCCCGATTTTATATCAATCAGCATTTTCTCTCTGTCTGCGCCGAGGATTACCTTACCGCATTCCTTTACAAGAGAACAGATTTCATTAACAGTCTGAGTCAATATATTCACCCGTTTTCAAAAATTTTATTTCGTACTGATTATATCAACTATTATTTTTGTTTGCAAGTGTTTCATAAAAATCCTATTGCTTTTTCTATGTATTTGTGGTAAAATTCCGTTTGTTGAAAGACAAGAAAATTTAATAGGCGGATATGGTGGAATTTGCAGACACGCAAGATTTAGGATCTTGTGCCCACAAGCGTGCAGGTTCGACCCCTGTTATCCGCACCAAATTGGAACGCAAGTATTGATACAATACTTGCGTTCCTTTTCTTTTGTCAAAAATCGCTTAACACAAGGCTTTTCGGCACTCTTGCAAATGAGATTTGTTTCGCTGTATCAAAATCGAACCCCAAAAAGTCAAAGTTGAGTGACTCAAACCTACCTCTCTCTTACCTCTCAAAAAAGCACAATGACACTTATCTTAAAGATTCGTGTCATTGTGACAAAGATAAGTGTCATAGTCCTTTTAATTGGACAGATAATGTGATATAATGATAAAAAATTATAAGGAGAGATAAAATGGTACTTTCAGATGGAAAAAACAAATTCCAAAATAATGAGTTTTCATTTTGGGAGTGGTCTGCTCCTGTTCTTCAAACACACGAAGAAGTTATGGCCAAAATTAAAGAACTAAAATTGCAAGGTAGAGTGATTAAGGGATTCTACTCTGTCGGTATGGGTTATAACTGGACTGACAATAACATTGGAGAAGCGATTTATAATACTATCGAAAGAATGGTTAAAGAAAATCTCATTACTTCGAAAGGTCCGTTCCCATTCTTGCCAGAGGGAGTTTATATTTCAAGATATGCCGAGATTGATGAACCTTTTTTGATTGAGTTTGAGGACGGCGATATCCTTGGTATTGATTATAGCGAAGGTAGTTGTGTTCGTATGGAACTTAACACTATCCCAAAGGATATTAAATTTGGAACCAATAGAAGAACATTTCACCCCAATGTTTTGTTTGGTAGTCTTATTGGCAAAGAAATCGTTGCGATCGAAGTAACCACTTCCACGGAATTGGACGAATTCACTTGGTCGCACGGTCTTGATATCGGTGAGCAAGATGCTTACATTACAAAGTTATCATTCGTGTGCAAGAAAGGAAAAGATTGGGAACGTGAGAAGTTAGAGTTCACCTCGTGGTATGATTATGGTATGGTCGCCGTAACCGATTATGAGGGTGAACCCCTGAAAATTCACGCTCCTGACATAAAAGAAGTTGTTGCAGGATTTATCGACGAAGAAACATTGAATCTTCAAGATGATTTTTCTTTTGACGATTAAATGCACCAAACATTTCGGCTTTGCACCAAAATGGCCGAGTGGTGCAAAAAATGCACCAAGACACTTTTGTATCAAAAATTGCGTTATCATTCAAAAAAGAACGAACTTTTGTCTACCAAAAGTTCGTTCTTTTTTATTCAAGCCGCAGGCTTGGTATATCATCACGCTTTAGCGTGTATATCATCACTGAGGTGTATCCTTGCAGTTTGATGAGATACAACACGACCTGTTGGTGATATACAATGCTTCGCAATGATGATATACAACGGCAAACAGTTGATTTTTAAGCTGAAATGTGATACAATTTGCATCAAGAAGAGCATGGTCAGACGAATTTTACATACGGAGGATAAAACATGAAAAAACTCGTATGCATATTGTTGGTTATATGTATGCTGTTTTCGCTTTCAGGATGTACGGAAGAAGTTTTTACAAGTGCTATGTTTCTGTACCTTGTTGCTACAAGTGATGACAGCGCAGATAAAGATGATGTTTTTGAATTTGTCTGCGAAAAGGAAGAAGAATTGCTCAATGCAATTGAGAACGAAAACTTTTCTGCTTTTGAAAACAAAGGCTTTATAAAACGCATAGATACTGATGAATCACTTGTTGATTTTTCTTGCGGCGGTGCCGGTGTCGGATCCGGCACATCTTATGTAGGATTTTACTATTCCCCTGATGACAATATGACTGATATCTGGTGTTCACCATATCCTGAAAGTTCGTTGACCCGGGCAGGAAATGGCTTTGAATGGAGGGAAGAAAACGGTGACAATTACTATTATACAGAGCACATATGCGGTCACTTTTATTACTATGAAGCTTCTTTCTGAGATAAAATCAATCCGATCCGTCTGACAAGCAGATTTATAAAAACAGAAAAAACGCAGTGCAACCGTCTGATTGCATTGCGTTTTATTATTTTCCGTTGTGACGAAGCCATTCATCACGTTCTTTTTTTGTCTGCTTCTTGGTTTTTTCACTTATTCCCTGAGCTATTGCCGGATACTCATTTGTCGTTGCATTTGTTTTCTGCACGTTATATGTGCCGTAACAATTAACCATTTCATTACAGCTGTCAGGCTGACCGTCAACGACTTGAGTACTCGGTGTCAGGGAAAATTTACGTTCTTTTTCAGATTTTCTTTTACCCATATTACTCACCCTGAGTTATTATTGCTTCAAAACGTATTTTTACACAAATTTATTCTGATATTTTTGCTGTAATTTTTTTCATTTTGCTATTTATAATTTAAAAACTATGTGCTATAATTATAATGATTATTTATATAATGAGGTACAAATTATGTTTGTAGATAAAGCGAAAATAAAAATCAAGGCAGGTAACGGCGGAAACGGTGCCGTTGCCTTCCACAGAGAAAAATATGTGGCATCTGGCGGTCCTGACGGCGGTGACGGCGGTAAGGGCGGAGATATCGTATTTAAAATCGATACAAATCTCTCAACTCTCGCTGATTTCCGTTATAAGCGCAAGTATACTGCAGAAAGCGGTCAGAACGGCTCAGGCTCAAGAAAGAACGGCAAAAAGGGTCAGGACCTTATTATCAGAGTTCCTAAAGGCACTATCATCCGTGAAGCAGAAAGCGGTGTTGTTATCGCTGACATGTCAACAGACGAGCCTTTTGTTGCAGCTAAAGGCGGTAAAGGCGGCTGGGGTAACAGCCACTTTGCAACCCCCACACGCCAGACTCCCCGTTTCGCAAAGGACGGTATTCCCGGTGAGGAATGGGAGGTTATCCTTGAGCTCAAGCTTCTTGCTGACGTAGGTCTTATCGGTTTCCCCAACGTAGGCAAATCTACTCTTGTTTCAGTTGTAAGCGAAGCAAAGCCCATTATTGCCGACTATCACTTCACAACAATCACTCCCGTTCTCGGTGTCGTAAGAATGGGTCCCGAAAGCTCATTTGTTATGGCTGACATTCCCGGACTTATCGAGGGTGCAGGTGAGGGTGCAGGTCTCGGCCATCAGTTCTTAAGACATGTTGAGCGTTGCCGTATGCTTATTCACGTTGTTGACGTTGCAGGCAGTGAAGGCAGAGATCCAAAGCAGGATTTTGAAACAATCAACAAAGAGCTTGTAGTTTTCAACGAAGAGCTTGCAAAATGTCCTCAGATCGTTGCAGGTAACAAGATTGACATGGCAACAGATGAACAGAGAGAGGAATTCAGAAAATATATTGAGGATCAGGGCTTACAGTATTTTGAAATCTGTGCACCCATTTACGAAGGTACTCAGGAGGTTGTCAATGCTGCAGCTGCAATGCTTGCAACTCTTCCTCCTATCAAGCAGTACGAATCAGAGCCTATTCCCATGGAAATGCTCGAAAAGAAAAAATCAACAGGCTTTAAGGTTTCTGTTATTGATGACACATATTATGTTGAGGCTGAGTGGCTTCTCAAGATACTCAACAAGACAAATATCGAAGATTACGAATCACTGCAGTATTTCCAGAAGGTACTCGGCACAAGCGGAATTCTTGACGAGCTTCGCCGCAGAGGTATTCAGGACGGTGACACAGTAAACATTTACGATCTGGAGTTTGAATATGTGCCCTGATAACATGGAACTTAATTTTGACAAGCTGAAAATCCATGAGGATTCATCTTCTGACGGTATGCCCGTTTCAGCACTTGCTTTTCTCGGCGACGTGGTATGGGAAATCATGGTGCGTGAAACACTGACAGTTTCAGGCAAATGCAAAGCAGACAAGCTTCATGCAAGAAATATTGAAATGGTCAACGCAACGTATCAGGCCAACGCATCAAAGCTTCTCATGGAGCATCTGACCGAGGATGAAACAAGAATGTTCATCCGTGGCAGAAACACACATACTGCACATACTCCCAGAAACAAATCAAAAAGTGAGTATCATGCCGCAACGGGACTTGAGGTGCTGTTCGGCTGGCTCTACATAAACGGCAAAACAGACAGAATAAAAGAGCTTTTTTCAATAGTTATTGATGAGGTGTAAACCATGCTCAAAGGTAAAAAAATCAATGTAAGGGATATAATTCTCGACATTCTTATCTGTACACTCGGCGCATTCATATACTCAGTGGGAATAAACTGCTTTATTTCACCCAATGAGCTTTCTTCAGGCGGTGCAACAGGTCTTGCAATCCTTGCAAATTACCTGTGGAATGTGCCCATAGGCGGTGCAATGTTTGCAATCAACATTCCCTTGTTTGTTATTTCTTTCATTGTATTCGGTAAGAATTTTATAATCAAGACATTGTTCTCGACGGCAATGACATCACTGCTTATTGACGCAGGTGTTTATTTCCTTCCTGCTTACGAAGGTGACAAAATTCTTGCGGCTGTTTTCGGCGGCGCACTGCTGGGCGTAGGTCTGGGCGTAATATTCACCCGTGGCGCAACAAGCGGCGGCACGGATATCATGGGCAGACTGCTGAAGAAAGCAATGCCCCATATCACCATGGGCCGTCTCGTTATGATATGCGATCTTTGCGTTGTGCTTCTTGCAGGTCTTGTTTATAAAAACATCGAAAGCGTGCTGTACGCAACAATTGTTTTCATCGTTTCGAGCAAATCAATTGACCTTGTTCTTTACGGCTCCGATAGCGGTAAAATGATGATGATCATTTCATCCAACGCAGAAGAAATTGCAAAAGCAATCACCTCTGAAACACCCAGAGGCGTTTCCATTGTGCCCGTAAAGGGTGCATACACAGGTGAAGAGAAGCACATGCTTCTTTCCGTTGTAAGACCTAACGAAGTC
This sequence comes from Clostridia bacterium, assembly GCA_017549665.1. Next base: position 20,423 of record JAFYUD010000112.1, read on the forward strand.
AATAAAATGAGAAAAATCGTAAGGCGTTTTGACGAAAAGCCTTTTATTATAATTTCAGATGCATCTGAAATCCTCGGCTTGGGATTCAAGCCCACAGACAACGAACTTTAAGGAGAAAATCGGATGAACACCCCTAAAAAACATATCAGGAATTTTTCCATCATAGCTCATATCGACCACGGCAAGTCCACACTTGCTGACCGTCTGCTTGAGCTGACACAGACTGTTGCCAAGCGTGATATGCAGCAGCAGATTCTTGACGATATGGACCTTGAGCGTGAAAGAGGTATCACAATCAAGGCTCATGCGGTAACACTCAAGTACAATCAGGACGGTGAGGAGTACGAGCTTAATCTTATCGACACTCCCGGTCACGTCGACTTCAACTACGAGGTTTCCCGTTCACTTGCAGCATGCGAAGGCGCAGTGCTTATAGTTGACGCAACTCAGGGCATTGAAGCTCAAACTCTTGCAAATACTTATCTTGCTCTTGACCACGACCTTGAGCTTGTTCCGGTTATCAATAAGATTGACCTTCCCGCTGCAGACCCTGACAGAGTTGCAGCTGATATTGAAGAAGTAATCGGTCTTGATGCTGAAGAAGCACCCAAGGTTTCAGCAAAGACAGGTGAAAACGTGGACGAGGTTCTCAGACAGATTGTCAAGCTTGTTCCCTGCCCCGAGGGTGATGACGACGCACCTCTCAAGGCTCTTGTTTTCGACTCAGTTTACGACAACTACAAGGGCGTTATCGTTTACGTAAGAATTATGGACGGTACAATCAAAGCAGGCGACACAATGCGCATGATGGCAACAGGTGCGCAGTTTACCGTTGTTGAAGTGGGCAAGATGACTCCCACATCCCTTGCTCCCGTTGCAAAGCTTTCTGCCGGTGAAGTAGGATACATCACTGCATCTATCAAAACTGTCCGTGATGCACGTGTAGGTGACACTGTAACAACTGCCGAAAATCCCGCAACTGAAGCTCTTGAGGGCTACAAGAAGGTAAATCCCATGGTCTTCTGCGGTATCTACCCTGCTGACGGCGCTGACTACGAGGCGCTCAAGGAGGCTCTCGAAAAATTACAGCTTAACGATGCTGCTCTTACTTTCGAA
>JAFYUD010000113.1 GCA_017549665.1 Clostridia bacterium
CGCCGACCATGAGAACCTTGTCGATTTCACTGATCTTAAGACCTGAATCGCTGATAGCCTGACGAACGGGTCCCATTGTAGCCTCTACGAGGTCAGAGGTAAGCTCGTTGAACTTTGCTCTTGTAAGAGTCATTTCAAGGTGCTTCGGGCCTGTTGCATCAACTGTGATGTACGGAAGGTTGATGTCTGATGTTGTAACACCTGAAAGCTCGATCTTTGCCTTTTCTGCAGCTTCCTTAAGTCTCTGCATAGCCATCTTGTCAGCACGAAGGTCGATACCGCTTGATGCCTTATACTCGTTTACGATCCAGTCCATAACTCTCTGGTCGAAGTCGTCACCGCCAAGACGGTTGTTACCTGCTGTTGCAAGAACTTCCTGAACACCGTCACCCATTTCGATGATTGAAACGTCGAATGTGCCGCCGCCAAGGTCATAAACCATAACCTTCTGATCAGTTTCCTTATCGATACCGTAAGCAAGAGCAGCTGCTGTAGGCTCGTTGATAATTCTCTTTACTTCAAGACCTGCAATCTTACCTGCGTCTTTTGTAGCCTGACGCTGTGAGTCTGTGAAATATGCAGGAACAGTGATAACTGCCTCAGTAACTGCGCCGCCGAGATAGCTTTCAGCATCAGCCTTGAGCTTCTGAAGAATCATAGCTGAGATTTCCTGAGGAGTAAACTTTTTATCATCAATTTTAACATGATAATCTGAACCCATCTGACGCTTGATAGAAGCAACAGTGTTGTCGGGGTTTGTGATAGCCTGTCTCTTTGCAACCTGACCGACCATTCTTTCACCTGTTTTGCCGAATGCAACAACTGAAGGTGTTGTTCTTGCACCTTCTGCGTTAGCGATAACAACAGGCTCTCCGCCTTCAATAACTGCTACGCATGAGTTTGTAGTACCTAAGTCTATACCGATAACTTTTGACATAATTCTGTCTCCTTTAATAATATGAAAATTTAAAAATTATACTTTTTTAGTTTGCAACCTTAACTGTTGCAGGACGGATGATCTTATCGCCGATTTTATAACCCTTCATAAAAACGTCAACAATCTCTTCTTCGCCGTAATTGTCGTCATCAACGTGCATAACGCCGTTGTGGAAGTTGGGGTCAAACTTGTCACCTACAGCACCGAATTCCTCAACACCGAGGCTTGCAAGAATTTCCATAAACTGCTTTACCGTCATTTCTACGCCTTTTCTGTAGCCGTCGAAATCAGCAGCAGAGTTCATTGCTGCTCTTTCAAAATTATCCACAACGGGAAGAATTTTTGAAAGAAGGTCGGTCTTTGTGTAAGACACTCTTGACTCAATATCCTTCTGTGTACGCTTTCTGAAATTGTCATACTCAGCAAGAGTACGCATATAACGGTCATTGAGAGCTGCATATTCCTCCTGAAGCTTTATTAATTCTTCAGCTGATTTGTCAGCCTTCTTTGACTTTTTCTCTTTCTTTTCAACAGCATCTTCAGTTACATTCTCAGTAACATTTTTATCTTTGATTGCCATTTTATTACCTCACTCATCTATGGTTTCGGAAAGCACGTTTCCGACAGTTTCACTTATAAACATAATAGTCGGTATAATTCTGGAGTAATCCATTCTGAGAGGTCCGATTATACCCATTGATCCGACTACTTTTCCGCCGACCGAATATTTGGAAGAAATAATACTGGTGTTTTCAAGGGCCCTGTTCATACTTTCCCTTCCGATAGATACACTCAGATTATCTCTACCTGACCTTAATATCTGATAAAGCCCTGATTTCATTTTCAGAAATTCATAGATATTATAAACATCAGCTTCAAGCTCCTTGTAATTAAGAAGATTTGACTGACCTTCGGTTATAACGTTGAATCTTGAAGCTTCATCTGAAAGCTCGTAAAGAGCAAACAACAGAGGAATCATCGTGAATGCCTTGTCACCGAGGGACGCTGCCAGAGTCTGAATCTTTGCGATTGTAAGCTCCGACGGACATCTGCCTATGAAATGTGCTGCGGCTATATTATAAAACAGCTCTGCGACGTTTATGTTAATCTCATTTTCACATCTGCATATACGGCTTTTGATAACACCTGTTGACACAAGAACAACTATCATTACTGCTGACGAGCTGATCGGTACAAGCTCAACACGCTTTATTACAGCCTGTGAATCATACGGTGTGGAAGCAACAGAGGCACAGCCTGTAATCTCTGAAAGAAGCTTTGCGGCATGACTGATAATCTCTTCAGGCTCTCCTACCGTGCTGTCAAATCTGTTTTCAATCGAAAACCGTTCAGTATCACTGATATCATAGCTCTGCATGAGATTATTGATATAATATCTCAGGCCACGCTGTGACGGGATTCTGCCGGCTGAAGTATGAGGCTGATCAAGATAACCGAGTTCTGACAACTCAGACATTTCATTTCTGACAGTTGCAGATGAAACAGCAAGATCACCGCAAAGCACTTTTGAACCGACAGGCTCACCTGTCATAATATACTTATCAACAACTGATGAAAGTATTTTCTTTTTTCTATCAGAAAGATCCATTTCCTCACCTTCTTCGTGATTAGCACTCTATTATTGTGAGTGCTAACTATGTTTATAATATAATACTATTTTACTCTTTTGTCAAGATAAAATTCGAAAATATTTCAATTTTTTCCGAAAATTACAGCAGTCTCACCCTGAGAGTGCCAATTCCTGTGCAAAAAAAAATTCCGTATCAGATACGGAATTAAAATTGAGATATTATTATGTCTTTATTTTCAGTGCTGTATTCTGTCTGTTTGGACCATCTCCTGATATTTTCGAGTCTGTCTGACTTTAACAACTCTCCCTTACTTCCGAGAATATAACAATCACACAGAATCACAAAAGAAACACTGATGCAGCAGAAATAAGCCAGCGTATTTATATCATAACACATTTCAGGAAGATTTCTGTACAGAATATATGCAAGCAATTTGCTGTAATCCTTATCATAAAGGTTTATTCCGTCAATATCCATATTATCAACATTATCAGACATAGCAGAAACAAATGCTGTCCACTCTTCATTTATAGGTTCTGTTTCAAGAAAACTTTTCACTGTATTCTTCCTGAATTCATCATTAAATTCAATTTTATGTAAACCACCTGCAACTGATATAATCTTATTCATCTTTTCAATTATATCAGTATCAGAGCATTCAATTATACCGAGAATATCATTATGAATTTCCGAAGTTTGCATTTTATCATCAGAAACAAACTCCAGCTCATAATTATCATCAAAAAGCATTTCACACACTTTTTCACAGCAAAGTCCGAGACCTGCCTCCGTAATATCATCTGTTTCATTATAAAATCTCGGATGCTCACTGCATATATCACACAATGCATCCTCACCAAGATTTATATATATGTCACACAGACCATTCTCACAAAGGAACGGACATCTCTCGTTTTCAGAAAGTCTGAAGAATGAGCAATCTTCCTGAGTTTCAATTGACCGTCTGAGTCTTTCACCAAATTCCCCTGATACATTTTTATACTTTTCAAGCGAAAGTTCATCTATATCTATTTCCCAGCCGATACAGCAGGAATCAGTACATTTATCAGCCTTACATCTGAATTCATCATAAAAAGAAGGTTTTACAAACATAATTTCCTCCAAAAAATCGGGACAGAAGCTCTGCCCCGAAACAATTATAAGAACATACTTTCAGGAGAAACAAGATTTACCGCCTTACGGAAATTTTCAATTTCAATTTTCGTATAAGCACCGCCGTATTCACCGTCAAGTGTCCAGTCAACAGGCACTGCTGACGTTATTTTCAGTTTATTTGTCTTAAAGAAAACAAAATCCTTATGAGAATAATCCTGCCTGAGTGCACTGAAAAATACTTCAGCTATTCCTTTTACATTTGACTTACGGACAAGTAACACTTCAAATTCGCCGTCATTCATCTTTACATCAAAATTATCCATTTTAAACAGACCGGCAATTTTATTGGTATTTGCAATTGCACCGAAATAAAAATCATCTTCAACTACACCTTCATCATACTCAACAGTCATATGATAAGCCTTCAGATTTTTGAGAATCGGAACAATATTAAGTATAAAACCATCTATAACATAGGCTGCATGTCCGAACATATTTTTGAACTTCTGAGAAGTATTATATGAAAAGTCAGTGCCGACACCGAAAGCCGCAATATATGTAAAATAACGGTCATTCATTTTACCTACGTCAAATCTGTGAAGCATACCGTCAACAAACATCTGCACAGCAGTTTCCGGATCATTTTTTATACCGATTGATGCAGCAAAATCATTGGTTGAACCGCAAGGCAGATACAACACAGGTTTATCCTCACCTGACTGCATCAGACCGTTGACAACCTCATTGTATGTACCGTCACCACCGCAACAAGCTATTGCATCATATTCAGATGCATACTTGCGTGCAATCTCGATCGCATCACCCTGACAGGTAGTAGTTTTTTCAAAGCAATCAATACCGTTCTTTTTAAAAGCACGGACAACATCACCTGTATTTATTCTTTTGCTGTTTTTTCCTGCACGGGGATTTACAATCATCAGTACGTTTTTCACGTCAGCACCTGGCCTTTAATCAATAATACAGTTTACATAATAATACATAAATATAAAGCAAATATTAACAAAACAATATATTTACGAAGAATATTAACCTTCAAACAAAAATCTCAGGAACAGACCGCCCTGCACTGTTCTGTGCTGGAAGCCGACCATTTCCGACGTATCAGTATAGAACCAGTCTGTCATGGGTACTCTTGTACGCATTGTTGAGTATGCTTTATGAAGAAGATCATTCACAAAGCAGAAATCATCCTTGTTTCCGAAGCATGAAACCCAATGCATCCAGTCAGATTTTGTATACTTCTCTCTTGAGTCAAGAGGAATGCCGTAAATGAAAGCTTCCTGTTTATATCTGTTCATTTCTGAAGAATAGAACTCATCATCAAACAAACCTGTATCCCAGATTTTATCCCATACAGCGTTATATTTAAGGCTGAATGTGCCGGGTCTGTCGTATGCAAGACGATAGCTTCCGTCATCATTCTTTGCACGGGCAATAAACGAATCAGCATATTTTCTGACAGTTTTCATCAGGTCTTCAGCTTCGTCTTTTCTTCCGATATTACAAAGAATATCAGAAAATCCTGCCATACCCATAATTGCCTTAAGAGAAAGATTACAGTTATGTGAAAGATGACCCGCAAAGTCATCAGTACAAAGCTGATATTCAGGATCTTCACCATATCTTATAAGATACTTATTCCAAACCTCAAGAAGGTCAATATTTTCCTTTGCAAAGCTATAATCTTTATCCGCCTTACAGATAGCAGAAACAAGAACGATCATATTTCCGCACTCTTCCACAGGCATCTGATATTTAAGCTCATTACGGCCGTAAACCTGACCATTAACAATGGGATAACAGCCTACATCATGAGGAGCGAAGTCAAATTTCCACTCTTCAGTTCTTGCATATCTGAAAACAGGACGAAGCATACCCTTAAGAAGCTCAGTATTATAATAAAGATACATAGGTGCACTGGGATAAGTCACGTCAACCGTAGCCGCACAACCGTTAGAGAAGCACTCTTTTGAAATATAAAGATTATTTCCGTCTTCGTCAACAACAAGCTTATGAGCAGCCATAACCTGTCTGTATGCAAGCATCAGAAGCTCTGCGTAATTGTCATTACCTACTTCTATAGCTTTATTTTTCATGTCATCTGAAAATTTACAGCAATTGTTATAAAGCAAATCATATTCAGCAACAGCTTCCTCCATTGCTTCAATAACAGTTTTTCCGTCTTTTTTCCAATATGCTTTAAGGTGCTTTTCAAAATAAACAATCGAATCGATATCATCATATGCAAAAACAAAAAGTGCTTCATTTTTAAGTTCTGCTTCTGCATATATCCAGTATTTTTCATCAGCCCAGTTGCCTGTTTTTGCCGCAGTATCCACTGCAAGATAGAAGTAACCCCAATCAATACGAAGATCATCACCGCATCTCCAGAGAACATTCTGCTCACCGTTACCCATTTTAACAGCTGTACCGAAATTCACATCAACATTCTCTGACCATGCTCTGCCCTCACCTGCTTTATTAAGCACAAGCTCTTCACTGACAGAAATATTGATTTTTACATCATGCTCCTTACCATCAACACTTTCATAAGAAGCCTTCATATATGAAACAGGTCTTGATGCATAATAAAGATCTGTTGCAAGCATAGGTGAAGTAAATACAACTTCAAGACTTATTTTATCGTTTGCGAATGTAAGCTTAGTAGACAGAGCATCAAACTCCGCACTTTTCTGCTCAATGGTATCATAATCATAATCTCTGCCGAGAAAACGGAATTTTTCCCCGTCAATTATAACATAACCGAGTATATCGTTTGACTTACCTGTCCAGTGAACAGTATGATTTTTATTTACAGAATCCTTGCTCCAGACTGAGAAATAAGGATCAACAGTTATCAAAGGTAATGATGGTGCACGCATGTTCATAAAAAAAGTCCTCCTGCGTTTTTACTCAATTATAGCAAAACAGTATGAATTTATCAAGTATAATAAACAAAACTGCCCGCAATTTTGCAGGCAGTAATAAAATTAACGAATAATATTATCCTCGTATGTGTAATACTGAAGCTGCGGCTCGACCAATGCTGCATAAAGAGATAAAATTGAATCATATCCGTAATAGTAGTAATTATTTCTCAACACTGCGGGATAATATCTGTCTTTTGTTTCTGTATATGCAGAGAGATTGACACTGCATACACCGTCGGAATTCACACTGATATCAGTATATCTTATGACATGGTAATATGTTATGTAATATGCACCATTTGCACTGTCAACATATATATACACTTCATAAACCATTGTAAGAATGTTTTCATAATCTGTATATGCGCCGTCTTTTGCAGACTGGAAATAATTTCCTACATATCTCACACTCTGCAAATGCTCTGTAGAGCCGTTGTTTCGGTTGAGATGTTTATACACTGCATTTTCTGAATGGCTCTTGATTTCATTCATAGATGAAGCTGAAATTCCGGAAGCGGATTTGGTATACTCAGGGAGACCTGAAATTTTATATGTCTTCTCGGCAACAGCGGGTAATTTACCGAATCTTTCAATATATTCAGCAACATCAATACGGGGATTTACAGTAAGTGTTACAACATCACCGTTTGATAAACCTTCAGATTTATCAAGACTGTATGTAAGATAATTTACAAAATCATTTTCTGAATCAACTGTGTATTCAACATAACCATAAGGTGCTGTGCCGTTAAGATTTAAGCTGACATATTCAAATGCGTCAAAGCTGTCAACTGCAACAAGGCCTTCAACAGTAAATTCCTTGGAATCATATTTGAGCGCACCGTTTATTTTAAAGATAAAATCAATTTCTTCGGAAACCGTCCATTCAACAGTAATGATATCACCGTCAGACAGATTTGAAGTAAACGGTAAATCAAACAAAATAAATTCATTGCAAAGATATTCTGCAGGTATTATTTCAGCAGGAATATATTCAACATCTGCATTTTTCTTATTGATCCTTATATAATCTGCATTTTCAGCAACAAATCTTTCGTAGTCAAAGCTGGCAGTTGCATAGCCATAACCGTTATATCCTTCATAAGAAACAGTGACATAATTATTAAGATCAATTTCACGGCCGGATGTTTTTCCGAACAGGAAGAATAAAACAACACCCGCAGCAACAGCAATTACTGCAACAACAGCCAATATAATCGGCAATGTTTTATTTTTCTTCTTGGGCGTATTCACATAACCACCTGAAGGAGCCTGCGGAACACCTGTACCGTAATCTGCAGTATCAGGAGTATAACCGGTTCCGTTATCAGGCGCAGGCTGATAAGTATTCGGATCTGTATCATTTCCGTAATACTCACCGAACTGACTGTCGTTTTCTGATGAATTATCAGGTAACGGTTCTATTTTCAAACCGCATTCGGGACAAAATATATCACCGTCTTCTAATTTAAATCCACAACCGGGACAAAACATACAAACACCTCTGATAAACTTCTTTATATGCATATTTTACTTTGATTTTTGTACAAAGTCAACACCAATCTGCATAATATTAAGAATAATTACATAAATTATGATGATATATTACCACATACTTGTTTATGATATGTAAAATTCATTTTTAACAACCGGATAAAAAAAGCCGACTGCAATCAGCCGGCTTTCAAACTATATTATTTTGTTCCGAAAAGTCTGTCACCTGCGTCACCGAGACCGGGAAGAATGTAGCCGTTTTCATTAAGGCATCTGTCAAGAGTTGAAACAAAAATCTGAACATCAGGATGTGTTTCAGCTACCTTGCTTACGCCTTCGGGGCACCGATAACAGCCATAAACTTGATATTAGTGCAGCCTCTTTCCTTAAGCTTTGTGATTGCATCACAAGCACTTCCGCCTGTTGCAAGCATGGGGTCAACCAGAAGAACAAGCTTTTCTTCGATTTTATCGGGAAGCTTGCAGTAATATTCTTCAGGCTCAAGAGTCTCTTCATTTCTGTAAAGACCGATATGACCGACTCTTGCTGATGGGAAAAGCACATGGATTCCGTTTACCATTCCGAGACCTGCTCTGAGAATAGGCACAACAACGATTGAATTGTCGGTGACTACATTCTGAGTGCAAACCTCAAGAGGAGTTTTTACCTGAACTTCAGTTGTAGGAACGCCTTCCTTGAGACATTCAAAAGTCATAAGAGTTGTAATTTCTTCAACAAGCTCACGAAATTCCTTCATGCTTGTCTTCTCATCTCTGAGAATTGCAATCTTATGATTAATCAGAGGATGATTAAAAATCGTAACATTTTCGTAGTTTTTCATGTGAATACCCTTTACTTTGATTTAGTTTCTTCTTTTTCCTGACCGATTTTGCTGTTTTCAACCTTTGTAAGAATAGCATTAGTGATAATTCCTATAATAAGTGCAGTAGCGATAGAAGTAATCTGAATTGTGTTTGTGATTTCACCTGTTTCAGCAATTGCATAAGGAATCTTGATTGTAAGACCGCCAATACCTGAAATAAGGATAGAAGCAACAACAAACAGATTCTTATTGTTATCAAGGTCAAGATTCTTGAACATCTTAAGACCTGAAACTGCGATAAAGCCGTAAAGTGTAAGACATACACCGCCCATTACGCATGAGGGAATTGTACGCAGAAGAGCCATAATGGGGCTGAAGAATGAAAGGAAGATGCACATGAATGCAGTTGTTGTAATAGTTGCAACAGACGCATTTCTTGTGATAGCAACGCAGCCTACTGATTCACCGTAGGTCGTATTGGGACAGATACCGAAAACTGTACCAGCGATTGAGCCTACACCGTCACCGAGAAGAGTCTTGTCAAGACCGGGATTCTTAATAAGGTCATGACCGATGATTGATGAAAGATTCTTGTGGTCTGCGATGTGCTCAGCAAAAACAACAAGCGCAACGGGAAGGAATGCGATAACAACCTCTGCAATACCACCAAGACCAAGAATTTTTGCATCGGGATTGGCAGCAAGAATATCCTGAGAAAGAACTCCGTTCTTAAGTTCAAGAATACCCTCGTAAATTGCAATCTTAGGAACCTGAATAAATGCTGAGATTCCCTTGAATGCGCCGTTTGCATCAACGAAATTGCTGATAAGAGGCTCGAAATTGATAATCATAAGGTAATCTGAGCCTGTTGCATAACCGATAAGAGTAAATACTGCAGCAACAACGTAACCGGCAGCGATACCTATAATAAAGGGA
>JAFYUD010000114.1 GCA_017549665.1 Clostridia bacterium
TAGAAATGCATTGTCCCGATGTTGTACTTATGGATGCTTTTATGCCAAGACTTGATGCACTTGCAGTGCTGAAAAGACTTGAAAATCTCAAAGGTTCAAAGACACCTGTAATATGTGTAGTGTCAGGTGTTGATAACCCACACTTTGAACAACAGATTCTTGCATCAGGTGCAGCATATTATTTTCTGAAGCCTATAGACCCGTCACTGCTTGCAGAACGGATTGCACAGATAGGCTCATGGAATAAGACCGACAGAAATAAGGCAGCCTCCGGATTGTCTGTCGTAAGAAAGAACAGTGATCTGGAAGTGACCGTCTCTGAAATTATGCATCATATCGGTGTGCCTGCACATATTAAAGGATATCAGTATCTCAGAGAGGCTATAGTTCTTTCGGTAAATAATATTGAAATGATGAATTCCGTTACAAAGCTGTTGTATCCGACAGTTGCAAAAACATTTTCAACAACGCCCTCAAGAGTGGAACGTGCAATCCGTCATGCAATAGAAGTTGCATGGGACAGAGGTGATGTGGATGTACTCAGTTATTATTTCGGATATACTATTCAGCTGTCAAGAGGGAAGCCCACAAACAGTGAATTTATTGCAATGATCAGTGATAAGCTTCGTCTTAAGCTTAATGCATCCTGATATTTAAAATTCCATTGAACAAGAAAAGAAGCAATTTTTTTGTTGCTTCTTTTATTTTATTGCACTAAAATAACTGCAAAAAATGTATATTTCACGAGAAAATTATGAATATAACGCACATGAAATATGCTGTTGAACTATTACTGATGCAATCAGTATGCTTAAATAAAAGATTTAAAACCGGCAGAAATGTCGGTTTTTTCTTGTATATTGTACAAATTACAGTTTGATTATCTGTCTATATTTACAATTGAATATGATTACTATTTATTTTAAAATAATGTAGGTGATGAAAATGGAACAGATAAGCTTCAGAAATACCGATATTACAGGCGGATTCTGGAAAAAAAGAACAGACATCAACAGCACAGTAAGTGTATGGAATGTAATGAAAAGATTTAAGGAAACCGGCAGATTTGATGCACTCAGTTGCAACTGGAAGGAAGGAGAGTCTAATGAGCCTCATATTTTCTGGGATTCAGATGTAGCGAAGTGGATTGAAAGCGTTGCTTATATTCTCGAAAAAAATAATCTTCCCGAGCTTGAAAACTTCACAGATGAAATAATAAGTGATATTGCGGAGAATCAGCTTGAAGACGGATATTATAACTGTTGTTATATAACAAAGCATCTTGAAAAACGATGGACTGACAGAACTGATCATGAGCTTTACTGTCTCGGACATTATATTGAAGCTGCAGTTGCTTATTCAAAGGCAACAGGAAAAGATATGCTTCTTGATGTGGTTGAAAAATATCTTGCTTATGTCTACGATGTTTTTGTTGTGAAAAAAGAAGCATCATTTGTGACACCCGGCCATGAAGAGATCGAACTTGCACTTATTAAGCTTTATGATCACACAGGAAATGAAAAATATCTTGAAATGTGCAGTTTCTTTGTTGATAGCAGAGGTTGTAATGATGAACCTGAATACAACGGTGTGGCACATAAATATTCTCAGTCACATCTTCCGGTAAGACAGCAGTTTACTGCCGAAGGTCATAGTGTACGTGCATGTTATCTCTACTGTGCAATGGCTGACCTTGCACGTAAAACTGAAGATAAAGAGCTTATCAATGCATGTGAAAAGATATTTCATGATATAATCACTTCTAAAATGTATATCACGGGAGGAATCGGCTCTGCAGGAAGGGGAGAGGCATTCACTGTTCCTTATGACCTTCCTAATCTTACTGCGTATTCTGAAAGCTGTGCTGCACTTTCACTTGCATGGTTTGCACAGAGAATGCTTCTGATTGATGCTGATTCCCGATATTCGGATACAATAGAAAGAATTCTTTATAATAACGGACTTTCATCAGTTTCACTTGACGGCAAGTCATTTTTCTATGTAAATCCTCTTGAAATCCGTACCGAGCTGCTTGAAAGAAACACCTCACAGGAGAATACTCATGAATGGCTGCCTATTACAGAGCGTAAAGAAGTATTTGACTGTTCATGCTGTCCTCCGAATATAACACGATTTATAGCTTCTGTTGCAGATTTTCTTTATGGCGTTGACGGAGATACGGTTTATGTGCATCAGTATATGAACAGTGTATCTGAATTCAATAATTACAAAATCAGTCAGACTACTGATTATCCCAATGACGGCACAATTAAAATTCATTGTGAGAATATCAGCTCAATAGCGATTCGAATTCCTTCATGGTGTACTCAATTCGGCATTTTATGTAATGACGAAGTAATAACTCCTGCAATCGAAAAAGGATATGCATATATTGAACTTGATGGATCAGAAAATGAAATTATTCTCTCTCTTGATATGACTCCGAAGTTTGTATATCCCAATCCTAAGGTGCGTGATTGTGCAGGCAAGGTCGCTGTAATGCGTGGACCTGTTGTTTACTGCGCAGAAAAGGTTGATAATGATTTCAATCTTATGTCAGCAGTTGTTGATACATCAGTTATCCCCGAATGTGAATATTCTGACACTTTCGGAACATTTGTTATCAATGCTGAATGCAGTATTCCTTGTGAAAGTGACAGTCTGTATTCCTTTGCAAAACCGGAGTATAAAAAAGGGAAAATCAGAATGATTCCTTATTATGGTTTTGCAAACAGGGGCGAAACAGATATGGAAGTATATCTTTTGTTTAAATAAAATGAATAAAAATATTGAAAATAATTGAAATATATGGTACAATAATTCACATCTTAATGCTTAAAAAGCTAAACGGAGGTTTTTTTATGTTCAGAAAGACAAGCAAGTTTATTTCTGTAATCATGGCAGCTCTTATGATTGCCGGCATTTTTGCTGTTTCATCATTTGCTGCAACAAGTGAAGAAGTTGATACTCATCTTCAGTTCAATGAAGACGGCGAGTTCAAGATTATGCAGGTTACAGACCTGCAGGATGGCTATCCCATGAAGGTTATCACAAAGAATCATCTTAAGAAAGCTATCGAGACACAGAATCCTGATCTTATCGTACTTACAGGTGACAATATCAATACAACAGCCGGTAAGTCAGCAACATACGCATGGGCTATCAATGAGTTTATGAGTATTTTTGAAAACTATGGTATTCCCGTTGCTATCGTTTTCGGTAATCATGATGCTGAAGGAAAAAATTCAAGAGCTGACCAGATGAAGGTTTACGAAAAGTACGATTGCTTCATTGGTTGTGCCGGTGAAGACATGGGTAACTACACATGTGGTACTTACTATGTTCCTCTCTACTCATCAACAGATGCTGATGAGATGGTTTTCAACCTCTGGATGATTGACTCAGGTGACTATAACAGAGAAAATGATCTTGGCGGTTATGCAGCTCTTTCAAAGCCTCAGATTGAATGGTATAAGAATGCTGAAGCAGCTCTTGCTGAAAAGAACGGTACAGTTGTTCCTTCTTTTGTATTCCAGCACATCGTTGTTCCTGAGATTTTTGATGCTCTTGAGGTAGCTGATGAAGAAACAGGCACATGCTCAAACGGTGATAAGTATTATAAGCTTCCCGAAGGCGCAACAGGTGTTCTTCCTGAATATCCCTGTCCTCCTTCATACAACAACGGTGAATTTGATGCATTCTATGAGAACGGCAACGTGCTCGGTATGTTCTTCGGCCATGACCACCTTAATACATACGTTGTTGATTATAAGGGTGTAAAGCTTTGTAACACTCCCGGTACAGGCTTTGCTTCATACGACGGTGTTAACGCAGGCGTAAGAACAATCACTCTCAATGAAAATGATCTTTCAACTTTTGAAACTGAAGTTGTTACATATCTTGAGCTTTTCGAAGGCGATGAAATGGGTCTTGCACTTTTCGATCTTGTATCAGATTCAACAGATACACTTACAAAGATTTCAGGATTCTTCAGATACCTTATGGCTCTCGTTAAGTCATTTATTCCCGTATAAATTGATAATCTCTTACAAAAAAGGAGTAGCTCAGGCTGCTCCTTTCTGTATTTTTATCCATTGAAAACAGAATTTATTGCTGATATAATCAAATTATAAATTTATGAGGAGATTTCGTATGACAACTGTTAATGATGTCAGAGAGCTTGATATCTACGATTTTGATAAAACAATGATACCTTTTGACAGCGGCTCAAGATTCTGTATCTTCTGTTTTCTTCATTATCCTAAATCAATGTTGTATATTCCTGTAATTATTGTCGCAGCGCTGAAATACCTTTTTCACCATGACCTTACAGTTATGAAAAGTTCTGTATTCAGTTTTATAAAGGCTATCCCTGTCCGTGAAGCTGTAAAAAAATTTTGGGATAAAAATGATAAGTATGTCTTTGACTGGGCAAAAAAAGATAATCGTGAGAGATATTCTCTTATGATCAGTGCAAGTCCCGACTTCCTGATTGATGAAATTGCAAAAAGGGTCAGTATAGATGACTACATATGTACCGTTCATGATGAAAACGGTTCAATAGTCGGTAAAAATTGTCATGACCGTGAAAAAGTACGTCTTTTCAGAAAAAAATATGGAAATCCCCGTGTTATCAATGTTTATTCGGACAGTCTTCCGAATGATAAATTTATTTTTTCACTCGGTGAAAATTGCTTTCATATCGTAAAAGGTGAAAGAATACCGTTTGAATTTGATGAAATGTATAAAGAAGATTCAGCATCTTTGTGATGCTGATTTTTTTTGTTGAAAAAAAAGCATATTTGTGTTAAAATCATTTTGGTGATGAAAATGAATTATTTTATTGGAATTGATGTCGGAACATCAGGCACAAAATCAGTTTTGTTTGATGAATCCGGAAAAATAATAGCAGATGCATACAGAGAATATCCCATGTATCAGCCTCACAACGGATGGGCGGAGCAGGATGCTGAAGACTGGAAAAATGCTGCATTTGAAACAATCAGAGAATTGTCCGCAGCTGTATGTACGGATGACATAAAAGGTATCGGCGTTTCAGGACAGATGCACGGTCTCGTAATGCTTGATGAAGAAAATAATGTCCTCGACAGAAGCCTTATCTGGTGTGATCAGCGCACATCAAAACAGGTCGATGAAGTCTGTGAAGTTATTGGCAGAGAGAAATATATCGAGCTTACATACAATGCTCCTAACACATCTTTTACACTATTCAAGCTTCTTTGGATAAAGGAAAATAAGCCTGAAATATATTCAAAAATAAA
>JAFYUD010000115.1 GCA_017549665.1 Clostridia bacterium
AGGAAGTGATTTTGCAATCATGCCGTTTTCCTCTGCGGAAAAGTATTTACCCCCTTCGTTACAGACAAAAAACAACGTAACGTAATGACTACCTTCATTTTCAAGAATATAATTAACGTGAACACTGCTGCCTTTGGATGTTCCGTCTGAACTCAGATACATCTCAGCCGTGTCGTAAATACCGGTATTGTCACTTACCCAGATATCATAATATTCACAGTATTCGTTGTAATAATCTTCAAGGTAATCATCATAGAAAAGCGAATAAAATTCATTTTCAATAAAACATACCAAACCTACACCTTCAACCTCAAGTGTTGTATTTCTGTTCACGCCTGCAGGGATAATGGCAAACGCTGTAGTTACGAAACTACAAACTAACATCACAAACACCAACAATATTACTACAAGTTTTTTAAATGTTTTCATTTTTTAACCCTTCCTTATTTAGGTCCATGCTATGCCAAAGCTAACATTTGAACCAATTGCAGTTTTTCTAACGATTTTTATGATATAATCACCAGTGTTTTGTGCCGTAAAATCGACAATTTCAAGCGTATTATTTGTTGTCACCGACTGTTCAATTTTATTTCCTTGTAAATCATAAACTTCAAGATCAAGATCAACAAAATCAAAACTTACATTTCCAGCAACATTTTTTATATTACTATGAAAGAATGACAATGAAACACGTTTCCGCTCGCCAGCTGTGCACGAAATTGTATACGTTGTACTACTTGTATTTGAAGATAAATAACCAAAATCATAACATTCATTTTGAACCACAGAAGCTGCACCTATACAATTAACAATTCCTGCACCATACTGAATATACGAACTTGCTGGCACAAAAATATTAGTTGTCAGCATTCTGTCAGAAGGAACATACGCATGATTTGACGTAGACACACCAGCTGTCAGTATTGCTTTTATTGCGAGAGGAGAATACAATAGCAACGGATCCTGATCACAAAGAAGCGCTGCAATACCTGTTACATGCGCAGCCGAATTGCTAGTTCCTGAATCATTTCCATATTCGGTGGTATAAATATTTGTACCGGGAGCAGATATATCCGGCTTTGAAGCTATTGATATTTCCAGTTCGTTACAGTGGCTTGAGTTATCTGCTAAAGTATCATCGGATATGCTTTTTGTGTTTTTATCATCTGTATTTGCAACCGTAATTGCAGAATATGCCATTCCCGGAGATGTGACACCAAGTATACTTTCATTACCTGCAGATACAACGAACAAAACATTGCTTGTTGCAGTTACGTAATCAATGTACTGGTCAAAAATTCCGTAAGTATTATATGAGTTAAATGCTCCCGTATACCCCAAGCTAACATTTATAATGTTCACCCCTGAATTTAATAACCACTTTGCCCTTTGGATAAAACTACCACCTGTACAATCCCATGTGGCATATAACGAAACATCAGGAGCAATACCAACTGCATTTCCATTCAAACCTTGACTTGCAATAATCATTGATACGATACTTGCATGCTTGTGAGTACTTTGCGGCACTCCGGATTCTGTAAAAAATCTTGAATCCGGAAGACCGAGCATACTATTATCCGGAATCCCTGATTGAACAGATTCCAACACACCAATCTTTATCCCCTCTCCTGAATAGCCTAAAACCGATTCAAGTTCCTGCATTGTATTGGCACGAACAACCTTTCGGCTTACATCCAGTTCTGACGAGGATTCACAATCGCTGATATACATATTCTCAACAAATGACTTTCTTGATAATTTTTCAATATCATCAACATTTGCTGTTGCAATAACAATTGGCGAGTATGAGTCCACATATTCTATCGAAACATCTTCGTCAAAAAGCTTTGATATGGCTAGATTCTTTTCATCGTACACATTTTTTATCAATTTTCTTTTTCTTGCAACAAATTCCTGCATCATTTCAATTTGTTCATCTTTTGCGATATCAGAATTTACAATATCAAGCAAATCTTCCTTGGTGAGATTCATTTCATTAAAAACATCATTTTCTATTTTTGTTAAATCTGCTTCTTCGCACCAAATTGCAACAGAAATTTTTTGATCTTTTTCAACACTTTTCATCGCAACAGTCAAATCTTCTGATATTTTCAATTCACACTTTTCAATAAAATAATCATATGCATATGCAACAGTGTTTAGACTAAATACCAATAACGAAGTTACTAATATCAACCCTACGATTTTATTGATTATCTTTGTTTTTTTCATTTTGCTGACTCCTTTGCATTTTTATTACATATAAGTCAACATATAATGAAAATGTAACAAATTTTTTCACTGTTACGTTTTTTATCTAAATCACCAATATTATTGTTACAATTTTGTACATCTATACGAATATTATCCACCATTTCCACCAGTCTGGCAATATACATACAAATATACATTACGATAACTGAGAAAATTAACACATCTTGAAGTTTATCAATATTGCCACCATGCACCGCAACCTGATGAATTGAACCCGAATTCATGTCCTTTTTCAAGGCCTGCTGCAATTCTCAGGGCTTTTCTTGCATCTGACGCAGTGAGCTTACCGTCATAATCGGTATCACTGAACAGGAAAAATTTCTTTGCTTCGCTTCTGTTATCGGGTGCCTTGTCAAGTCCGGCAGAATAACGGAGAATTTTTCTCGCATCAGAAGCAGTAGGTGTGTAAGCTTCACGGAACTCCATACAATTAACAACGGTGCCTTCATACCGTTCAAATGCGGTCAAAACAAATGATACATTTTCATTTTCTAAAATATCTGTTATCACATTTGTTTTACCGTTAACAGCTACAACTGCACAAGGTGTTGTGTTGCCGCAATAAAGAACCTCTGCATTATCAGAAAGTCTGTCAGCAAGCTGTCTGTTCTTTTCTTCTGAAAAGTCTTTGTTATAATTGAACATAACTGTCAGATACCACAGTCCGTCATTATTCAGAATATTTTCAACAAACGGATAACTCGCCTTGATTATACCATCAGAGCTCACATACATTCTGTCCCATGAATTTCCACTGTCCGAACGACGCACCCATTTTTCGTAATCATCATTATATTCGGAATATTGTTCTTCAAAATATTCATCCGCAAAAAGTGAATAATATTCATTTTCCATAAAACAAAATTCACCTATATCACTGACATAAAGATATGTTCCGTAGCCACTGTGAACATTGCCGGTTTCTGCCGCAGAAACAGCAATCGAAAGCATCAGTATTAAAACAAGTAAAAATGCGATTTTTTTCATTTTAAAATCACCGTTTGTTGATACAGCTGTTAATTTTTTCATAAGAGTCTCTCCTTTCATAATATATAACACATCTGAAAGCAGAAAAGGTTACAAAAAAATCATTTTTTTATCAGTTGCACACTGCGTCTGTTTCTATATATCTTACGCCCATATCGTAAAGCATTTTTGCATCCTCTACTGTATCAACAGTCCAGAATGAAACACCGATTTTATTATCAAGAGCGAGCTGAATTGACCCGGCATCATTTGCTCTGAAATGGGGTGAAAGCCATACGTTGTCGCTGATTGACTTTGCCTCGTCAATATTTTCCTGAGTAATTCTGTCTACGAGATACCACAATTCAATTTCGGGATTGAGCTTATGGATAATCTCAAGCTGCTTAAGGTCAAATGAGATAACGATTGACTGCTTTGCCATATTCTTTTTCTCAACTGCGGCAACAACAGTGTCAAGTGTATCGTAAGTTTCAGTCTTGATTTCAATCTGAGGTCTTGTGCTTGTACCAACGAAAACGTCAAGATATTCGTCCAGAGTGCAGATTTTAAGACCATCCATATCACAGTTTGCGCCTCTTACATATTTATATGAGCAAAGCTCTTCGTATGTATGATCCTCAATACAACCTTCTTTTCCGAACATTGCAAGGTCACCGTTATGGTGAAGAACCCATACCCCGTCTTTTGTAAGTCTTATATCACATTCTGCAGTGTAATAACCCAGCTCAACTGACTTTTCGTAAGCGGGAAGTGTGTTTTCAGGCGCATAAGCTGTTACGCCTCTGTGTGCTGTTATATAGATAGGATCATCAGTTGTATCCAATCCGTTTTTCTTAAGAGAAATAAGTTCAAATTCAAAATCGTACATTTTTATCACCTTTCTTTATTATTCCGGTCTGACAAACATTCCTACATATTCACTGCCGCTGTCAACCTGAACATAACCGTATTCTTTAAACTTTTCTGCAAACTGCATAGAGCCGTCTTTATATGCAGGTCTGTAGTCAAGAATAATATAATCAAAATCAGAATGCTTCGTATAATGCACCTCATATATTTCTTCCCTCTGTGCAAGATGAGGAAGGAAAAATGTAGAAGCACAGACTACTGCATCTTCATCAATTCCTGAAAGTACAGCATCAATTTCATTGTACATTTCTTTATTTTCCGAGCTGTTCTTTATATTTTTTGTAAATGAAGGAATGATACACATAAAAAACATCATAACAGAAAGTCCCGCCGCAATTGCAGGCACAAGTCTCTTCTTCTCAGCAGGTGCATCATTGATATCAAGTACGCATACATACATCATAAGTACAGTCATTGCGAATCCGTACTGGAAGCTGATGTCATACTGGTAAGCATAATCCGTAAGAAGATTCAGAAGAATGGGAAGTACAAGTATAAGTCTTGACGGCTTCTTTGTAAACAAAGGAATAAAACCGAGAGGACAAAGCATCTGAATAAAATATATCAGTTTTTCGGCCGTGCCTTCCTTTGTCGTAAAAATCATTGAAACTGTATATCCGAGATTTGCAAGTACAGTTTTTACGATTCCGAAAAGTCCGTCATCACCGTCAATCATTATGTCGAATCTGCCTGACATAATGCCGAGACCGTAAGTATTTATATGCCATGCGGCAAGAATGAAATAAGCTACCGCAAGAACTGCGAGAGGAACTCCCCTTTTCCAGTCTTTATTTGAAACGACGAGAAATGCCGCAAAAACTGCCACGTAGATGAATGCATCCTCCTTGACCATAAGAGTCAGAAGAGCAAAGAGAAATACAAAGGGAGTTTTGTTTTTCTCATAAAAATATATCATCCACATAAGAAACGGCACGAGAAGGCAGTTTTCATGGAAATCATAAGAGCATCCCATTGAAAATGCCGTATTTGCCATAAATACAACAGAAAACAGGCAGATTACAAGTGAATCAATCTTTCTGTTTTTCATAATTAAAACAAACGGAATCAGGCCGCTGTAAATAGCAACCGTCTGACATACTGCAACAGTAACCGGTGACGGGAATATATAATAAAACGGCAGAAATATGTATACTGCGGGAGAAAAATGCACCGCAAAATGCGAAAGTAATCTGTCTCTTTCACAGGTCGTGACGGGCGAAAATGATTCACGCATATTATGAAACATATTACAGAAAATACCGAAATCATAATTCGGTGTTGCATAATTAAGATATCTGAGCACTGAAACTGCCGTAACAACTGAAAAGAAAATAATAAAACAGACAGAAATAAATATAATTTCTTTAACGTGGGTCACCTGTATGCCTATTTTTCCTTTTCCGTTCTGATAATGATACAGTGCAATTGCAAGCAGTATTCCTAAAACTATAAATACATATATATTATTACTGCGGACAAGCACTGAAAGCGAAAACACAAGAACTGACAAAACAAGTATTGCGTTAAGATATTTTTCAGATATCTTATGTATACAGCATATCGCTGAAAAGGCTATAAAAAACAATATAATGAATGAAAACACATCTGTATTTTCAATGCTTATCGCACCCTCCTGAAATATCAGCACTGCAGCAGATGCAATCAACCACGATGAAAAAAACTTTTCAAAAATATTTTTAAATATAAAGCTACACATACTTTTTATTCGTTCCACAACTATATCCTCTTCAATTTATTAATTTTTCACAAGCTCAAGATAATTCTGATATTGCTTCCCGTCAGGCTTAAAATCAGGCACCGAGCAGCACGGAATGTCAGGCTCAGAGCCGTCTTTTCCTAAGAACGGCGATAACGTATCGTTTTCATATTTAAGACAATCCTCTTCATTATGAAAATCAGGAATATCATAAGGTACGCCCTTTTCAAGAAGACTGCGATGTGAAAGAATCGCCACAGAAGCACATGTTGTTGCGAAATATTCATCCATCTCAGGCTTTCTGTTTTCACGGATACAATCGAAAAATTCCTTCATAACAAAGAAATCTCCGCCGCCGTGACCTGCACGGTCAACAGCCTCTCTGAGCTCAGGCTCCAATTCAGGTTCATAAACTGAGCACTCTTCAAAGCCTTCGGGAATTTCCCAGTCATTGAACCGGAGTGTCACTTTATCTCCCTGACCTCTTAAATTCTCAATCTGACCTTTTGTTCCGCAGATACGGTATGAATTGCCGTGAGCACCGAAAGCCGCACAGCCTGTAAACTTAAAAACAGAATTATCATCATTGAGACTCATTACAACTGCCGCACGGTCACCGACGAAATTACCGCATGTTTCAAATTCCGTAAAAGGTTCAAAAACCGCAAATGCCGAAACACGCTTAGGAAACGCTCCCGTTGCATACATAAGAGGAGCAAGAGAGTGAGTTATATAATATGATCGGGGAAGATAATTCCGCCAGTGCTCAGGATAAGGTCTGAGCTGTTTATGTGTTTCTTTATCATCCATATTGAACGGGTGGTTATACTCCCCTTCTGCATACAGAACTTTACCGAGATAACCTTTTTTATAAACACGGCGCATTTCCTGATTGAAAAGCATGAAGGGATAATTTTCAGACAGCATATAGAATGCCTTACTTTTCTGAGCTGCTCTGACAAGTGCCACACCTTCTGCCATTGTCAGGTTACTTGTGCACTCACTGAGAACATGTATACCCTTTTCAAGACAACGGATTGCAAAAGGTGCATGCTCATGGAAACAGTTTGAAAGAAAAACTGCATCCATATCGTGATTTATAAATTCATCAAAATCGGTATACATTGCAGGTGTATACCCAAGGTCTTCAGCCGCTTCTGTCATCTTGTCACTATCTCTGTCACACAGCGCAACAACCTCACCGCCGTTTGCATTTATTTCATCTGCAAAACCGCTGCCTCTGCCGAGACCGAATATACCTAATCTGATTTTTTTCATAATATATTACCCCACATTATAATAACGCATACATATCCCTTATCTTCATAACAGACTGTGCGAGATTCTTTATTCCGTCAAAAATGTTATCTTCAGTATAAGCACCAAGATATCTGTCAGCTTCAAGTGTCAGATATCCCTTATATTCTATATCCTTCAATGCACGGACAACAGTATCAAAATCTATATCCATAGAAAACGGAATCTGATGTGAGTCGTTGAGCTTGTCATTATCATGTATATGTAACGCCTGAAGTCTGGAGCCTAAAGCTCGTATCATTTCAGGTGCAGAGGTGTCAGAGCCTTTCATTTCTGCGTGTCCGATATCAAGACAGGCTACAAGCCACTCACTGCCGACTATATCAATATGCTTACAGAAGCTTTCGGGAGTTGCACAAGCAGCAAATGAAGAATGATTTTTCTCATCATCCCAATTCCACATATTTTCTGTTGCGATTTTTACTCCGCATTCCTCTGCAAACGGCAGAAGCTCTGCGTAAAATTCGGCATTTTCTTCTGCAGTATGATTATTACCGGGATGTATAATGCAGATTTTACCGCCGGCCTCAGCTGTACATTCAATTGAACGCTTCATAAAAGAACGGATTTCCTTACAGGCTGTAGGAAACGGTGCATGTGACTGATTACAGACGATTCCGTTATCAAGGCCAATCTGCTTAAGCTTTCGTGCAAAAGCAAGGTAATCATTGCCTGACAAGGGATGCTTGCTTTCAAAAAGGCATTTATTTGCCCAGTCATATTTACACATTGCAGTCATAGAAAAGTCCCATGCATCAAAGCCAGCCTTTGCGACAAACTCCACTGCCTTTTCTTCTCCGATAATCTTTGATGCTGATCCTATTTCCGTTGAAATTCTGAGTTTTGTATCCATAAAAAAAACACCGCCTTATGCTTCCGATTATATCACAACAAAAATGACAATTCTATAATTATTGTGAAATTATGATAAAAAAGTTATAAAATTTTAAATTTATTTAATAAATTCGATTTTTCTTGACTAACAAAAAAAAATATGGTATGATTTTTACAGCAAATAATGGAGGTAAGAAAAATGAAAAAATTCATTAAAAAATCATTTGCGATTCTTCTTGCGTTGCTCATGTTATCAGGTACATTCACATGCTTCGCATCAGGCCTTAATGAAGAAGCTGTAGCTCTTCACAAGGGTCAGTACTCAAAGTACCTTCTTCTCGGCGACAGCGTTGCCAGCGGTTACCGTGATGAAGTATCTGAAAACGACGCATTATTCAACGATTCAGTTTACGAATCAACTTACTACAGAGTTCCCGGTTCATATGCTGACGTTCTTGCTAACGCTATCGTTGAAGACCAGAGCATGACTGCTCTTGCAGGCCCCGGCTTCAGAACAATCGAAATGCGTTACATGCTTGAGGATGACTACGCAGCAAACTGCACAGACGAGTTCCTCTTCTGGCCCAGCCACCTTTACATCTGGGAAGAACTCTACGGCCCCGATTACCATCCCGGCGCTGAATACTGGAGAGAACAGTTCAAGACAGCTATTGCTGAAGCTGATCTCATCACTCTCGGTATCGGCGGTAACGACTGGGGTGCATACCTTGGTTGGGTTGTAAACCAGATTCTCAAGGAAGAAAATGCAGGCGACCAGTTCATCAAGGAGCTTCAGGCTTACATGGCTGAAAACGAGCTTGATCTCAGCTCAATCGAGCAGTACGTTGAAATCGCTCACATGGCAGGCGCACTCCCCGCTCTTCTTGAGAAGGTTCCCGCAGCTCTTGAATACGGTCTCGGCAACTTCTACAAGAACTGGGACATCATGATTCAGGATATCTATGATCTCAATCCCGACGTAACTCTCGTTGTTGTTGGTATGAGTGACAACAGCCTTAAGGGCAAGCACTACGACTACAACGGTGTTGAAGGCGAACCCGTAAACGGCTTCTCAGATCCCACTGCAGACGCAGCTGCATCAGCTACATCAGGTCTTGTAGGCGCTGTTATGTCAATCGGTAACAAGCCCATGATCGACGGTGCTGACAAGTTCGGTTACATCTACGTTGATACAGACGGCACAACATACGTTGACAGCCATCCCGATGCTGCAGGTCACGAGTTCATTGCTAACAAGATCATTGAAGCTCTTCCCGACCCCGTAGTTTCAAAGATGTTTGATGACGTAAAGCCCACACACAAGTACTACGGTGCTATTGAATACGTTGTTAAGAACGGTATCATGACAGGTCTTACAGAGACAACATTCGGCCCCGATGCATCATTCACAAACGGTCAGATGACTGCTGCATTCAATGTCATCAACGGCAGAGAGAATGATACAGACGGCAACAAGAACGTTAACCTTATGAACCTTGGTGTTGAATTCGTTGCATCAGGTATTGAAACAGGTGGATTCCTCGGTTTCGTTAAGGCTATGTTCTACTCATTCAAGCTTGTAGCAAGCAACATCACAACTGCAAGCAAGCCTCTCACAAGAGCTGAAGCTGCAAAGCAGATCAGAGATTTCTGTGAAGCAATGTAATTTAAAACTTATGGTGTTGTGCCGAAAGGCACAACACTTTTTTTATGTAAAAAAAGGCTCCCTCTGAATACAAAAGGAAGCCTTGAAATGTTAAAAATAAAAAAAGAAAAGCCACACTATTGTGTGACTTCTCTTATTCTGGCAGAGGTATAAGGATTCGAACCTTAAATGACGGAGTCAGAGTCCGGAGTGTTACCGTTACACTATACCTCTA
>JAFYUD010000116.1 GCA_017549665.1 Clostridia bacterium
GTACCATCTTCAAGATAGTTTACAACATAGCTGTAAGAATTGATAGTATAATAAAGAGTAATTTCATTAGTATCTGTTGTAACAGTTACACTTTCTGCGCTGGCACTGTCATAGCTGTAGCCTTTAAAGTCTTTGATAAGGCTATCAGCATTTATAACATTACCGTAAATCTGTGATGTTTTTGTTTCTGTTTCAAGAATCTCATCAGTAGCCTTTACAACATGGTATATTGTAAGCTCGAGATCAGATCTCTTTTCCCATTTTGCATAAAGCTCAGTATTTTCTGCAACTGACTCATCAATTACTGTTACTTTTTCACCGGTACATTCAGCATTATCATACCATCCGCCAAAAATATAACCGTCACGCACGGGAACATAATCAACTGCTGTTTCATAACTCCATACATGAATGCCATATGAAACTACATTTACACCTTCATCAGCATAATTCTCATTATAAATTATATCGTAGCGATTAGGAACAAGTTTTACTTTAAGAACACCTGTAGCAGCATCATTGATCGGACTATAACGTGAGGTTTCACCATATACAATTGACACAGGCCAATTTGCAGCATCTTCACCATCAATATTTACAAGATATGCCTGATAATCATAAAGATTACCGTTGTACAAACTGTTCCATACAGAACAACCGTAATCTCCGTTATCCATACCGTCAGCCCCCATAGCGATTTCGATACCTTTGGAACCGACTGTATGCTGACTGATTACCTGATAATCATTATGTGAACCTGTTTCCTTATACCATACCTGAACAAGTGTATTCTCAGGTCTTGAGTTTTTACCGATAAGAGTTGCATCAACCTCTACAGGCTGGAAATATGAAGCGGGTTCAAATGAAAGGTATGCATTTACAAATGACTGCCATTTGTTGCTGTCTGAATAAACTGCAACAAAATCTGTTTCATTGAAATCATCTGCATATTCACCATCATTGTCAACAGGTGTTGTTGAATTCTGATATGCTGTGCCGTAATTGAGTACAAGAATCTCTGTTCTGTAAGTTTTTAAGGGATCAAGTCCTGTAAATCTGTATTCTTCAGAAATACCGTAAATCATATCAGACATAGGCCATACAACGTCAACAGTCTGAGCGTCAATATTATACACACCTTTATCTGTGATTTCCTGAAGAACAACAACTACACTTTCAGCACGGTCAACAGACCATACATCTACAAGCTCACCATTCTGAATATAAGTACCTGCAACTCTTACATTACCTGTAAGAATCTGATCCCACTTGGCATAGAATGTAACGTCCTCTGTAAGAAGATCACCCTTTACAGCCGGCTCATTGAATTCTGTGTCCTTGAACCATCCGCCGAAAGTATGACCTTCAAAATAAGGAACATACAAATCCGTATCGGGTACATAATACTCATCTTTTTCAGTATAAGTATTTACACTATTGATTTTACCGCCGTTTGCATCAAAGATTACATCATACTTTTCAACAGTAATAACAGCATGAACAGTACCCTGCTGAGCATCTGTTTCATCGTTGTAATAAGCACCGTTGAGTGAAGTGCTGTATTTTTTACCGTCTGAGATATCACTCATAACAGCAGTATAATTGCCGTCTGTATATGTGATGATAACAGTATTATCATCTTTAGTATGATCTTTTTCTGTGGGAACAATAATAGTAGAATCGCCGTAAATAAAGCCTGTTACAACTGCACGGTAACCGTATGCTTCACCGTCACCGTCATGCTTCCAAACAGGATATGAACCGGAACCTTCACCTGTTACAGGATCAACATCTACTCTCACACCGGGTTTTACAACAGATTCTGTCGTTTCATGCTGAGAAATAATCTTCCATTCATTAAGCTCTTCATTCCAGTATGCAACCTTTACGATTACAGCATCGGGATAAAGATCTTCGGGAACATCCTCTGCCATTTCGATACTGAAATCAATATCAAAATCATCAGGATTATATGTAAGAGGAACATTTATTGTCCAGTTTCCGTTTTCATCCTGAATCTTTTCAATAACGCCGACATCATAACCTGATTTACTTACAGCAACACCGAATAATGAAGATTCGAGAAGTCCTGGGAATGTAAAAGCAGTTGCAGTATATGTTGAAACGTTGTCATTCAAAGCATATACATAAGGTTTTTCATTACCGTTTTCATCTGTAACAGATTCTTCTCTGAAATGAAGCTTGTCACCTGTTTCAACAAAAGCAGGTGAATCTGATGTCATTTCAAGAAAATCTATATCAAGATCAGTTCTTGTTTCATTGGGATCAAAGCCGTTTTCTGTTCTATGGTCAATAGTTACATTAATTGTTACATTAACAGCCTTTTCCCATTTTGCTTTAAGCGTAATAGGAGTAGAAATTGAAGCAGTCACATGCTTACCTGAAGCAATAACATTGCCGTCATACTCCCAGCCTGCAAACATATAACCATCACGTACAGGTACGTTTGAAGTTGCATTAACAGCACTCATTCCTGCGTGAATCTCAGTTCCGACAGCTTCTCCGTCTTTGAATTCACCGCCGTTTGTGTCATAATTAACACTGTAATGATAGAGTTTAAGCTCTGCGTTAGAATTGGAAATAATAAGCTCGTAATTTCTTACCTGATGATAAGTTCCGTCTTCATAATGCCAAGGCATATAAATACCGTTTTCAACAGAAGCTTCATATACACCTGTTTCAGTTTCTGTCATTTCAATAAAATCTGAACCTTCAGTATTTTCACGAATCCAGAGACTTACATCATTACCATGAATTTCTGACATATCAGTAAGTACATTATCAAGATATGTCATGATAACTGCCTTGTATACAGGCTTTGTAGTATCATTTACATAGCTGTAAACATATTTTGTTTCACCATTGTCCTGATACTCTGCACGTACTTCAACAGTATACTCTGTATTGGGTGTAAGCCCTGTAAAGAGAATTGAACCGTCAGGCTGCTTTTCACCCTTATTACCGTCAATAAAATATTCACAACGATTGTCGATACTGTTTTTGTCAAGTGTAAGAGTTGTAGTTGTAGTAGATGTTACAGGATTCTCAAAAACATAAACTAACGGTGTAGCACTACCGCTTGTGTCATAATGGAATTTACAGCTTTCCTTTTTAATTGTGATATTTACCTTAGCTTCGCCTGCAGCTACACCCTTTACATAATAGTCGCCGTTTCTTTTTACGATTGATATATTACCTTTTCCTGATGTAATAGAAGCATTGGAAACAGAGCTTGCAGTACATGTGATATGAACAACACCGCTTCGGCCGAGAAGGTCAAGAGCATTCACCTCTTCACCGATAAAAAGACCGATAACAACATTATCAAGGTCTGCATCAAGATTATGAGCCCTAAAACTGCTGAAGCTGTCCTGTCCGAGCTTCGTACCGTTCTTATCAAAAACTTCAACCTTGACAGTTCCCTGCAGAGCACTTGTTTTTGAATATGCGCCGTAAACAGCAGCCCACATAAATCCGTCTTTAGTCAGAGTCTGATCACCGGCTCTGTCATCCTCAACATTTTTACTGCGGTTTATTTTTTTAGCAGAATTATAAATTTCATATTCACCGTATGTATTGTTGATACCATACATATTGTGTGAATTATAAATGTAAAGATAAGTTCCGAGTGTGCTTGTCCATTTATAAGTCAGTTCTCTCGGATTCCCTTCATAACCCTCAACCTGAACTTCAAGCAGCTCACTTGAACGAAGATCAGTTACATCGCCACGCATAAAACTTACTAATTTTACAGTGGTATTCCCTGCTGCAAAAATGCTTAAGGGAAACATTGTAATGATCATAATAATTGCTAATAGAATACTTAGTGTCTTTTTCATTGTATTACCTCCATATTTGACACGTTATTCTAACACAACACATATTACAAAGTTCTTACAAATTCAAATCAAAATTATAAATACCGAAAATATTTCGTGCTTTTTTATATTCTATTTACTATTTTTACTCCACAGTAATCCGCAAGTTTCATCAGCCCAGCTATATTGCGTCATATATTCACCCTTGAATTCAGGGTAACCTGTTTTAAGGTAAGAATAATAATCACAGGAAATTCTGGTTGTATCAACAGAATAAAGATATCCGTTCTTTTTCAACACATCTTCGGCGCCGACTTTTTCAAGAGCCTGACGGACATCCAGCAAAAGCTGATGAAAATAATTCCTGTTATTTTCCTTTGATCCGTCTTCCCACAACACTGCAGAAATTTCTCTTGACGAAACATCTGCACCATTACGGTCAATCAGATATGCAAGCATTTCCTTACTTTTTGTTCGCTTAAATGTGAGCTTTTCACCATTGCATGCAACATCAAAGTTACCGAAACAGCTTGCCTTAAGAACACCTCGTTCTGTTTTTCTACCTTTGATAACATCAATTTCTTTTTGTACATCTTCTGCAGAAATCGGTTTAAGAAGGTATCCTGATGCGTGAATTCTGAAAGCGGTGACAGCATA
>JAFYUD010000117.1 GCA_017549665.1 Clostridia bacterium
ATAAAAAAAGAAAAATATTATAAAGAAAATGTTGAAAAATTGAATTTTTTATGTTATTATTACAAGTGTAGAATTATTGGTAAATAAGAAAATAGTTATTTTGCAGAAAGACGGTGCAGAGAATATGAATATAGCATTGATAGCTAACGACTCAAAAAAAGAACTTATGACCCAGTTTTGTATTGCGTACTGCGGTATTTTGAGTCACCACAAGTTATGCGCTACAGGCACCACAGGCAGACTTGTTTCTGAGGCTACAGGACTTCAGATTGCAAGATTCATGAGTGGCTCTCAGGGTGGTGATCAGCAGATTGCATCAAGAATACAGTGTAATGAAATCGATCTGCTTCTTTTCTTCAGAGATCCTCTCAATGCAAAACCTCATGAACCCAACGAAGCAAATATCTTAAGACTTTGCGACGTACACAACATTCCCGTTGCTACAAATATCGCAACTGCAGAGTGTCTTATCATGGGTCTTCAGAGAGGCGACCTTGACTGGCGTGACATTGTAAACCCCAAATAATAAAATAATCAATAAATTCAAAGGCGGCTGTCAAGTCGTCTTTGTTTAAATAATAAGAGGTAAAAATTATGGCGTTATTGACTAAAGCTGTAAGAGGTACAGGTGACGTTCTCCCTGCCGACAGCTATAAAAACAGATTTATCGAATCAACAATGCTTGAAATTGCAGGCAATTTCGGCTTCAAGGAGATAAGAACTCCCGTTTTTGAACACACAGAGCTTTTCAACCGTTCAGTGGGTGAAACAACAGACGTTGTTCAGAAGGAAATGTATACTTTTGATGACAACGGCGGCAGAAGCATTACTCTCAAGCCCGAGGGTACTGCAGGCGCAGTAAGAGCTTTCCTTGAGCACGGACTTTTCAACGAGCCCATGCCTCAGAAGTATTCTTATGTAACACCCTGTTATCGTTACGAAAAGCCTCAGGCAGGCAGACTCCGTGAATTCCATCAGTTCGGTATTGAGTGCTTCGGTGCAGAAGCTCCCTCAGCAGATGCAGAGGTAATTGCAGCAGCAAAGAACATATTTGATTTCTTCGGAATTGATGACCTCAGACTTGAAATCAATTCAATCGGCTGTCCTTCATGCAGAAAGAATTTCCAGGCTGCACTCAAGGAGTATTTTAATTCAAATCTTGATCAGCTCTGCGAAACATGTAAGGGCAGACTTGACAGAAATCCCATGAGAATTCTTGACTGCAAGAGTCCTGTTTGTTCAGGCATTGCTGAAAATGCACCCAGAATTCTTGATTATATCTGTGATGATTGTAATGCGCACTTTGACAAGGTAAAGAAATACCTTGATGCAATGGGTATTGAATACACTGTAAATCCCACAATCGTAAGAGGTCTTGACTATTACACAAGAACTGTTTTTGAGTTTGTTACAGGCTCAATCGGCGCACAGAGCACAGTCTGCGGCGGCGGAAGATATGACGGTCTTGTTGAAGAGCTTGGCGGACCCAAGACTGCAGCATGCGGCTTCGGTCTCGGTCTTGAAAGATTCATGATGCTTCTTGAAGCAAGAGGAATCGAGCTTCCCGCTGAAAATCCCATTGACCTTTACATCGCATCAATGAATGATGATGCAAATATTGTTGCCGCAAAGCTTGCTGCTGAAGTAAGAGAAACAGGCGTTGCCTGTCTCTTTGATACTGTAGGCAGATCGCTCAAGGCACAGATGAAATATGCAAACAAGACAGGTGTTCTGTTTACTGTTGTTCTCGGTTCAGATGAAATTGATCAGGGTAAGGCAAAGGTCAAGTGCATGGCAGACGGAAGCGAAACAGAAATTGAGCTTGACGGCTTTGCAGAAAACTTTATCAAAATCTCAATCAACAAAGCTATGGAAAGTCTTTCACCTGATGACGGCCCGACAGCTTTTTTAGGAGGACTTAACTAATGGAATTTATGACAGGTCTTAAAAGAACAGACTATTGCGGAGACCTCAGACTCTCCGATAAGGGCAGAAAGGTTACACTCTGCGGCTGGGTACAGCGTCAGAGAGACTTAGGCTCACTTATTTTCATCGACCTTCGTGACAGAACAGGTATCATTCAGCTTGCTTTTGACGAAAACACAGATAAGGCTGTTTTTGAAAAAGCATTTTCAGCAAGAAGTGAATTTGTTCTCGCAGCTGTAGGTACAGTAAGAGAAAGAAGCGCAAAAAACACTGAAATCCCCACAGGTGAAATCGAAATCGAGGTTGAAGAGCTCAGAGTTCTTGCAAAGAGTGAGACTCCTCCCTTTGAAATCGTTGAAAACTGCCCCACAGCAGAGACAACAAGACTTAAGTACAGATATCTTGACCTGAGAAGACCTGACCTTCAGAAGAATATTCTTCTCAGAAACAAGGTTACAAAAATCACAAGAGATTATTTCTATGAGAACGGATTTATTGAGATTGAAACTCCCATGCTCATGAAGTCAACTCCCGAAGGCGCAAGAGACTTCCTTGTTCCATCAAGACTTCACAACGGTTGCTTCTATGCTCTTCCTCAGTCACCTCAGCTTTACAAGCAGATTTCAATGGTGGCAGGTTTTGACAGATATATCCAGATTGCACGCTGCTTCCGTGACGAAGACCTCAGAGCTGACAGACAGCCTGAATTCACACAGATCGACCTTGAAATGTCTTTCGTTGATGTTGAAGATGTTCTCGGTATGATTGAGAAGTACATCCACACA
>JAFYUD010000118.1 GCA_017549665.1 Clostridia bacterium
GTATTTACATTCCTCGCTCCAGTCTGCAATCCACAATGCGTGGTCATCAAAAAGAGCATCATTGTAGTAGCTGCCTGCCCAGTTTCTGCTGCAGTAGACACCTGAATAGATATTTACCTTATCCATTTTGTCAAGGAATGCCTTTGTCATGCTGTAAATTGCAGATTTTCCGCATTCTTCCGTTACGGAGTCCTCCATATCAAGAAAAACGGGCATATCAAATTCAAGGTCGTATTCCTTGATTGCATTTATAATAAACTTGGCTTCTTCGATTGTTTCTGCGTCATTTTTTGCAGTTGAATAGAAATAACAGCCTACATAAAGTCCCTGTGCCTTCGCACCCTTGTAATACTCAAGGAATCTTTCATCCATAAGGATTTCTCTTGTTGCAGAGCCTCTCAGACCGATTCTGAGGATTACGGCTCTTATGCTGGTGTCAGCAATTTTTGCCCAGTTGATATTTCCCTGCCATTTGGAAACATCTATAACATCCCAGTAAACAGAGTAAGCTGTTGAGTCGGAATATCTGTCAGTGAATCTGACTACATAATCCATACTTATCCAGCCTGAAACACCGTTGTATTCAATCTGTCCCCAGTTTTCGTCCTCGGTGCATTCGGTTATTTCAACGATAGTGCCAAGGGGAATTGTTGCGAGAATGTCACAGTTGGTGTTAGGCTCTTTTCTGAAGTTAAGGTTTGATGCAATCGTTCTGTAAGAGCCGTCGGGAGTGTGGTCGGGAACAAAGCTGTAGTCAGGGGATGCGTAGCCGAGAATTTTGCTGATTCCGATTGTGTACATCTTTTTTCTTACAGCATAGTCTTCCTCACATATAACAGCAAATACAAAATCCTCGTCAGAAGAGATAACGATTGCACATTCAGTGACACTGTAATTCTCACCGATGAACAGGATATCACCCTTTTTAGGCTTATGCATGGAGTCTGAAAACAGCTGATCTTCTGAAATAAAGAAGTCATAAAGCTCTGAAACTGTATCTGTGTCGGGAATGACCTTTGACGGAATATAGGCTCTGTCTGCACACCACTGAAGGAATATAAGTGAATTATTGTCACCATTGCCGTATTTAAAATTATCGGCATCCTTGTAGCCTGCCTGAGTCAGTGCCACGCCTACGATATCGTCGGCATAAACACCCGTATTTCTGTATGTATTTTCATAATCTGCAAATGCAGTCAGGGGAAAAATTCCGAGTATTATGAGCATTGCAGATAATACTGTAATAAATTTCTTTATCATATGAAACCTCTTGAAAAAAATAAAGACTGACATAAGTCAGCCTCTATTATACAATATTTTTCGATAAAATACAAGAAATTTATCAGAAGAAAAATTTTCTTGAAAGCCATGCACGAAGCTTCTCATTTTTCTCTGCCGCAATGAAAAACAAAAGGAAAATAAGGCAGGAAATGCCGAGAATCATTGTGATGTAAGTTGCAACAACGGAGAATGTATTAAGATTTATAACTGTGCAGATAAATACATTCAGTGCTGTAAGTACGCCGAAAACGGCTATAAGTGAGCTGTTGAGAGTTCTTTTCTTTGAAAAATAAGCTGTAAGAACGGCTATAAAACCGAATGTTCCCACCACAAGGGGAAGTGCAAGTGTCCAGAACCAGCCTGTCTGTTCAGAATTATAATAATAGAATATAAATATATAAGCAGCAGTTGCAAGTGTGTCAACAAGAAGTGTCAGGTACTGTCTCTTTTTTCTCATAAAGAACGGGAAAATGAACAGGAACCATGCCATTGCTGACGATGAAATAACGTATATACTCCACGGAGTTTCGGGTGCGAGAAGAAGATTTGTAAGTACACATACAATATTGGGAATAAGAAGACTGATTGATGTGATGATAGCACCGTATTTGTTTTTGGTTGACTTGGGAAGATTGATTCTTTCGGGAAATGCGGGGGACGCACTTTCTGTTTCTTTTATATTCGGATTTATTACAGGTGTATCACAAAGGGGGCATTTTGCAACGCTTCCTAAATCTACACCGCAGTTAACGCAGTATGACATTCTGAATTCCTCCTTTTCAGTTTTTATTGCTTTCGATTCTGACGGGAATGCCCTGTTTTACAAGAAAACGGAAGAATTCACGCTCGATGTCAGTATCGTCATACATATTTGAGAATGTGACAGCCATTACATTGCCTACTGTGCCGGCACCGACTCTTGCACCGTTGAGTCTGCCTGCTGTGGGCATAAGGATATAGCTTTCAACATGCTTCATCATTTCTTCGGGCAGCTTTACAACGCCTACGTTGGTGAAAACCGAAGAAGTGGTCTTTTCTGCACCGCAGGTGAAGACAAGACCTACTGCAAAGTCCTTGATCGGAACCGGAATGAATCGCATAATCGGATTTTTCTCCATTGCGATATTACCTGCAAACATTGCGCTCAGATGCTTGGGATTGTTTGTAAGTCTGAGGGAAAGCGCAAGGTGCTTGAGTACCTCGTCAAAGGTGTATTCACCCCAGTTGGGATTAATTCTGATCTGATATGTTACGGAAAAATTACGCAGCGTTTTTGAATCGAACTGATTTCTGCAGTTTACGGGAATCTGCATTACAACTTCCTTCTGCTTAATGTTTTCTCTTTTCTGAAACTGCATCTGAATGAGCATCATTGCAGCCGAAAGATATTCGGTGATGGTTACGCCCTTTTCCTTTGCCTTCTGCTTGAGGATATCTACGGGAAGATAGCCTGTGGTGACAATTGACGTGTGATCGGGCATTTTTCTGCCGATTCTGTGATAAGCCTGAAACTGAGGGATTTTTTCCTTGGCAGTTTTTGAAGCATATTTTACGAATGAATCCTCAATTTCTTCATCTTTCGGTGCTTCGTTTATGTCATAAACCATTCCGCCGCAGGGGATATCATGTCCCTTGAGTCTGAGATACTCGGCAACCACCGTGCAAAGGAAAACCGTTGCGCCGAAGCCGTCTGTCAGGGCATGGAAAATCTCGATTGCTATTCTGTTCTTGTAGTAGAAGAATCTGAACATATAGTTATTGTTTTCCTTATGATTCAGACGAAGACAAGGGTTGTTTGCGTCAGGAAGGATAACGGGGTCTTCGGGATTCTTCTCAATATAGTGCCAGAAAAAGCCGCTTCTCATTCTTACTGCCATTGTGGGGAATCGGGGAAGACATCTCTTGACAGCAATAAAGAGCGTGTCAGGGTCAACCTCCTCAGTAATGTTGACGGAAGCTCGTATCATGTTTGACCATGTTCGTGTATTCTGACCGGGAAACACGGTGCCGGCATTGTCCAGCTTGAACCATGTTTTGTTTTTTATGTTCTTTTTAATTTTTTTCATTAAAACTCCGTATTTTCTATCTCTCTGATAAGCTCGTCAAGTAGCATATCTTCATTTACTTTTCTTAATATTTCACCCTTGCGGAAAATAAGTCCGCATCCGTCGCCGCCTGCAATACCGATATCAGCTTCTCGTGCTTCACCGGGACCGTTGACGATGCAACCCATGATGGCAACAGTAATATTCTTGTTGCAATTCTTAAGTCTTTCTTCAGCCTCGGCAGCGAGTTTTATAAGGTCGATTTTTGTTCTTCCGCAGGTGGGACATGAAACAA
>JAFYUD010000119.1 GCA_017549665.1 Clostridia bacterium
ATGGGTGTCTTGCCTTTTTAAGATTCGTAACGCCGTTATCATTGATAGCGGGGACGGATGCTTTCATTTTGTAAGCAAGCTGAGCCTTTGAAAAAATAAGATTAAGCTCAAGTACAGCTTCATAGCTGTATCTTATTTCATCAGCATAAGTACCGGCTTCTGCCGAAAGCTCTGTAAGGATTCGTTCAATTTCATCCTGCTCCTTACCCTGAAGCACACGGATTTCATTATTTGCTTCAACAACTGACATTGGCTCAACAAACACCGTAGCACCACTTGAAGATGTATCATGTACAAGACCTGCAATCTGCCCTCTGAATTCAGACTTTACGGGAACGACGAATCTTCCGTTACGCTGTGTTACGATAGCATCCTGCAGACATTTCTGATATGTCTGAGACCTGATGATGCCGTCAAGCTTTTCTCTGATTCTTGCTGCCTGCTGTTTCATTTTGCGTCTTATGTCTGCAAGTGCAGGTGAAGCATTATCGCTCATTTCTTCCTCAGAAACGATAGAAGAAGTGATTTTTGTCTCAAAGAATTTATTAGGACGAAGTGAGCCAAAATATAAATCAATTGAATATGATGCTTCTTCAGACTGTCTGCTTCTCCACTCATGAAGTGAACGGATAACTCTCAGATTCTCACCTATGTCGAGCAGTTCACGCATAGTAAGAACACCGCCGGCATTGGCACGTGCCAGAGAATTATTTACATTCTTAAGAGAACCGAATGAAGGACCTCCGAATTTTGCAAGAAGAACAAATGCATCTTCAGTTTTCTGAAGCTCACTTCTGACCGACTTTACATCAGCATCGGGAGTCAGATTCATTGCCATTTCACTGCTGTCTTCACAACACGTATACTCTGCCAGCATCTGAAGAACTTTATCAAGCTCAAGAGCTTTATAATGTCTGTTTTTCATATTTTATCACCGTAAAAAACGGGTGTATTACAAATAGCAACACACCCATAAATAGTTATAATTTTATGCGATTTCAGTTCCGCCGATGGGTCTGATGTTAAGAACATAGCATGCACCCTCGCCGAAAATACCTTCAAGTGTTGATTTATATGTATCAAGAAGTCCGGAAGGAACAAATGCCTGAATTGTACCTGCAAAACCGCCACCGTGCACACGCCATGCGCCCTTGCCTCTGAGAACGTGGTCACTTGCAGCAAGAGCAAGTGAAACGGGCTGAGAAAGAGGCTGCTTTGATGAATATACGTTCTGATTATACATGTATGATGAGAAACCGCTTTCTGTAATTACTGACTTGAATGCATCAAAATCACTGTTTCCGAGTGAAGCAGCAGCCTTTTCAACTCTGCTGTTTTCACCGTAAAAATGAAGACCTCTGAGAACACTTCTGTCTCCTGCCTTTTCTCTTACAAGAGGAAGATTACTGTTGAATTCAGCTTCTTCAACATCACGGAGGGCACTCTTGCCGAATACAGCAGCAGCAGCTTCCATTTCCTGTCTGATTGCTGCATATTCGTCTGTAAGGTCAGCGTGATTTGCACGCGTGTCAGTAATAACAAGGCTGTGACCGCAGGATGCAAAATCGAACTCAACAGGCTCGATTACGGGATTTTCTGTATCCTTGAAATCAATCTTGACAAATCCGCCCACTGAACAAGCCATCTGATCCATAAGACCGCAGGGCTTGTCAAAGAATACGTTTTCAGCGTACTGAGCAATCTGAGCCACTTCAACAGCTGAAACCTTGCCGTCATTGTAAAGGTAGTTCATAACTGTACCTACAAGAACTTCAAATGCAGCAGATGAAGAGAGACCTGAGCCTGAAAGAACCTGAGTCATTGTTGCTGTATCAAAACCGCCGATGTTGTAGCCTCTGTTTTTGAAGCCTGCGCAGACACCTCTGATAAGACCTGCTGAATGACCGTATTCCTCCTCATGAGGATTAAGGTCTGTAATATCAATAACGTCAATCTTATCATATTCTGCTGATTTTACTCTTACGATCATCTCGTCATTCTTAGCAGCTGCAGCTACGGCATCAAGATTGATTGCAGCAGCCATAACCTTACCTCTGTTATGGTCAGTGTGATTACCGCAAACCTCTGTTCTGCCGGGTGCTGAGAAAAAACGGATTTCTCTTTCTGAATTATAGAGAGAGCAGAAAAGCTCTACAATGCTCTTATATCTTTCCTTCTGAGCTGCAACAGCTTCATCGGTAAAGTATATTTTTTTCATCACAGCATCATACTGGTCTGATTCGATTTTTTTGATTGCAAGTTCTTTAGACATTACGGTGTCCTCCTGTTTATTAGCTTTTATAAAAGTGTACTTATTCCAAAATTTCACATTGACTGAAGCAATTTTCAGCCAAACACAAATTAATCAAAAATATTTTATCAAAAAAAATAGAAAACTTCAATAGTTTATGCTATAATATTTTCAATCTAATTATAATTTTCATTTCAGAAGGGTGATTATCAATGAAAATTGTCATGCTTGACGGATATACCACAAACCCCGGAGACCTTTCATGGGATTTTCTCAATAAATACGGAAACGCAACTGTCTACGACCGTACACCTCAGGACAAGGTAGTTGAAAGATGCAAGGATGCCGATATCGTCGTCACCAATAAGACTCCTCTTACAAAGGAAATTATCGATCAGCTTCCCGATCTCAAATTCGTTGCACTGCTTTCAACAGGATATAATATTGTAGATTATGTGTATTTAAAAGCAAAAGGAATTCCTGTTTCAAATATTCCTTCTTATTCTACAGATGCTGTTTCTCAGCTTGTAATGGCTTTTATCCTTGAGCTGAGCATGAACGTTGCTCTTCATTCACAGACTGTAAGGGACGGAGAATGGTCGACAAGCACCGATTTCTGCTACTGGAAGACTCCCCTTACAGAGCTTGCGGGAAAAACAATGGGTATTTTCGGTCTGGGCAGAATCGGCAAGGCTGTTGCTGAAAGGGCAAGGGCATTCGGCATGAAGGTTATTGC
>JAFYUD010000120.1 GCA_017549665.1 Clostridia bacterium
GCAGCAACAGCAAGAATCAGGGATGTGTAAAGTGAATTCATAATCACTTCGTCCTTGAAAAGCTCCTGATACCACTGAAGCGAAAAGCCTGAAAATACAGAACGGCTTTTGATTGAGTTGAATGAATAGACAATCATTACAACGATAGGCGCATAGAGAAATGCAAACACCAGGAAGTTATAAATTTTTGATACAGTTTTCATATCACTTTATTCCTCCTGACATGCTTTCTTCATCCTTGTCAAAATGGTTCATAATGCCCATTGAAACGAGGATAAGTATCATAAGCACCAGAGAAAGTGCCGCACCGACATTATAGTTTACTTCACCTGTATTACCAAGGAAGTAGTTTTCGATGATATCACCGATAAGATATGTCATACCGCCACCGAGAAGCTTTGAAATGACAAATGTACTTACAGCGGGGACAAATACCATTGTGATACCTGAAATGATACCGGGAATACTCTGGGGAAGAAGTACCTTTGTGAAAACATTTATGCCGTTTGCACCCAGGTCTCTTGCCGCTTCAATGACACTGTGGTCAATTTTTGTAAGAACGGTGTAGATGGGAAGCACCATGTAGGGCAGGAAGTTGTAGACCATACCGAGAATGATGGCGCCGTTTGTGTTGATCATTGTAAAGCCTTCAAATTCATATCCCACAAGGCTGAGAATTCCCTTGACAGCAGTGTTTATGAGACCTGTGTCTTCAAGAATTGTCATCCATGCATAAGTTCTGATAAGAAAGTTCATCCACATTGGAAGCATAACAAGCATAACCATCATGCCCTGACGGTTTGCTTTCATCCTTGAGATGCTGTATGCAAGAGGATATGCCATAATCAGACAGATAATCGTGGCAACGAATGCAAGCTCGATTGAGAGAAGATAAGTGCTTCTGTACTCCCAGATGCTTGAAATGTTAGCCAGAGTGAATGCACCCGAAGCGTCGGTCAGTGCGTAATAGAGAACGAGACCGATAGGTATGATGACAAAAATTGACATCCATACAGAGAAGGGCGCTGTCATGGCATTTCTGATTTTTGCGGAGAGCTTATTCATCTTTCTGCTCCTCCGCCTCAGGGTCTGCCTGAGAAAGCTCGTCGAATTCCTCGCTGAAGCTGCTGAAATCGCCGTACAGACCTGAGTATTCGCTCTTTTTCATAATGTGAATTGCATCGGGTTCAATGTAAAGACCGATATTGTCACCTACAAACTGCTCGTCAGTGGACTGAATCATCCATTTGAAGCCACCGATGTCAACGATAATCTCAAAATGTACACCCTTGAATGTGACAGATGTTACTGTACCCTTGAGCATACCCTCGTCAAAGGGGACAACATCCACGTCTTCGGGACGGACAACAACGTCAACAGCCTCGTTCTTACCGAAGCCCTTGTCAAGACACTTGAATGTGTTGCCTGAAAATTCGCATACAAAGTCATCCTTCATTACACCGTCAACAATATTACTTTCACCGATGAAATCGGCAACGAAAGCATTGACAGGCTCATTGTAAATATCAATGGGAGTACCAATCTGCTGGATAATACCGTTATTCATAATAACAATCTTGTCAGACATGGAAAGAGCCTCTTCCTGATCGTGTGTAACGTAAATGAAGGTGATACCCAGTCTCTGCTGGATATTTTTAAGCTCGTTCTGCATATCCTTTCTGAGCTTGAGGTCGAGAGCGCCGAGAGGCTCGTCAAGCAGAAGAACACGGGGCTTTACGGCAAGAGCACGTGCGATGGCGACACGCTGCTGCTGACCGCCTGAGAGAGTGTTGATATCTCTTGTCTCAAAACCCTTGAGGTTTACAAGAGAAAGCATCTCCGTGACAGTCTGTTTTATTTCTTTTTCGGGCGTTTTCTTGATACGCAGACCGAATGCTATATTTTCAAAAACGTTCAAATGTGTGAAAAGTGCGTAACGCTGAAAAATGGTGTTGACCTGACGC